>DATGII010000203.1:0-43228 GCA_035295805.1 Bryobacteraceae bacterium
GCCCCAGCACGCGTAGAATTCCCCGAGCCCGAGGTGCGCGACGTCGCCGGCGGTCGGCCGCTTGATTCCCCTCGGAATCGAGGCGAGCGCCCGCTCGAGCTCGTTGTGTTCCCGCTGCACGCCGATCAGCCACACTGCGGCCGCGCGCAGCAGCTCCTTTTCGACGCCCGCGATATCCTGCGAATCGATCCAGATGTAGTTTTTGAGGCCAGCTCCTTCGCGCGCCAGCTTCCGCAGCTCGAACTTCACCGGGGAATTTCGCCCCTGCGGTGCGAACTTCCAGGCCTCCGGGACGATCGTAATCACGTTGTCGGCGTTGTAGTGCACCCAGCGCACGCTCGAGGCGATCACCAAGGCCTGCAGCTCCTCGGGATAGTCGCGCAGGTCCATGACGTTGAGGCCGGGCGCGAGCTCGAGCCGCGGCGCGCGCGGCAGACGATCGATCGCCGGCACCACTTTCTCGAGATACTCGCCGAGCAGCATGTAGAGGTCTTGATCCATACTCCGTTTCGCCTTCGATTGCAGCTCGTGGACGTTCCTCTGCACGTCGGCGAGGGTTCGCGCGCCCCGCGTGGCCCGCACAATCCAGGCGCGCTCGAACTTCATCCGTTCGTGCATCGTGGCCTCGAGAATGGAGGCGACAAACTCCCAATCCGCGCGCTCTTGAAAATAGGGTTGGATCCGGCGCCCGGCCTCAAAGCCGCGCTCGCCGCGTTTGGTCACAAAGGCGATCGCGCGCAGCTCGGATCGCGTAATCAGAGCCTCGAGCGCGGTGGTTTTCCCGGATTCCTGGGTCTGGCCACACGCGCAGAGATGCTTGAGCGGAATTTCGACCGGCTCGCCGGTGGTGAGCTCGTAGCCGAGCAGGAGTTTCATTTGGCGCACCTCGAGCACACGTTCTGGTCCACCCAGATACACCCGCCCAGGCAGGCTCGCGTTTCGCTGCAACCGCAGTTCTGGCAGCCGCGCTCGAGGCCGGCCGCGATGCGGCGGCGCCGCGCGAGCTCCGCTTCGACCAGGTCGAGGACTCCGTCCTCCTCTAACTTGGCGAGCAGTAGATCGACGTATGCCAGGTGGTGTTGTACCTCAAGCTCCTCGCGGGAGAGGCCCTCGAAGGCGAGCCAACGTTGTCTCCGGCGGCGTGTTTTCGGCCGTGCCAATGCCGGCGCGGCGTTTCCTTTTGCTGGTGTCATTGGTTCCTCTTTCCAAACATGAAAACTCAGAGGGGCCGCGCTCTCACGCGCGCGGCCCCCGCAGCTCGGCGATCGCGAGCAGAATCCCGCCGGCGACGAGAAACACGAACAAACCGATCGCATCCATCACCGCGAGCGAGGCCGCCGTCGCCAGGAAAAGAAACGTGAACAAGGCTCTCATGCGCCCGCCTTGCCAGCCCGGCCGACCGGCTTTTTCGGCCGCAGGTCGCTAACCCGGCCGGGCGGTTTGCGCAGGACAGTGTAGAGCTCGCGCTCGAGCGCCAGAAGAATCGCCTGCACTTCCTCGTGCAAGCTGCCGAATTCGCGCTCCCAGGCTTTCCACAGGGCGCGCGCCCGCTCGCGATCTTCCGGCCGTGCGTCGGGATTCGCCTCGAGCGCCCGGTAGGCGGCGCGGCGTTGATGAATTTTCTGAATAGTGGCGCGCAGCGCCGCGAGGCGCTCTGGAATCCCTAAGGCATTAGCGCCCATGGAGGCCCCCTGGCGCACCGGCACGGAACGCGCGATGATCGGCTCTCGCCTCTTTCACCGCCACCCGGCAGCCGTCGATCTGATCGACTTCCGTCGACCGCGAGCGGGCGCGTAGGGCCTCTACCCGCGCCGCCAGGAATACGTCGGCGTCTTCGCACGCGCCTTCTAAGCGCCGGAAGTTTCGCTCGATGGCTTGTAAGGCGTACTCATCGAAATTCATCATGGTTTACCGTCCTCCCGCCGTGTGAGCTCTCGGGGAAGCCGGCGGACCCGGCGCCCAGATCTCGCCCGTGAGATCCGTGAGCGCTAGGATGATTTTGCGCAGCGACGGGGAAGGCGCGCGCAGCTCGGGATAGGTCGCCAAGCGCAGAACGCCGCGGAACAGCATCGCGGCCGAACCCGGGTCGACCGGTTCGCCGGCGAGAACGGCATCGGCCAGAACCACAGCCTGGCGCGCGAGCTCCATCTGAAAGACGGTCATCGTCCACCTCCGGCCGCTTGCGCGCGCTCCCGGAAGTCACAAGCCCACTCGAGCAGCAGGCCGAAGCTGCGCGGCCCGGTAGGCTCGCCCGGCGACCGGGAGGGCAGCTTGGCGAGCGAGTTCCGGTCTAACCCCTTGAATTTCGCCGCCACGTCGACGCAGAACGAAAGCTCATTGCCGATCCCGATGATTGTAAGAAGCCGGTAGACCAGCAGCACGTCGTTCGGGCGGTGAACCGAAACCGCCTCTTTGCTCAGATCCGCATGCCGGAACGCCCGCTGGATTGCGGAAAGCTGCTCGAACATAAAATCCCGGGCTTTGCGGCTTTCCGGTGTGGTGAAAACGGGTGCTCCGTCCGCGGGTAGGTACTTGTGCCAGCGCTTTTGACCTTCCTGAGAGGGTTTTGGGGCGTGTGTCGTACCGTTACGAAAACCTGCGGTAGCACCGCGCGCCTCTCTGGGCTCTTCTGGAAGGTTCTGAGTCAATAAGGTTAGATTGTCCGCGTCTGCTTCCATTTCGGGTTTGCGTAAGCCGTTTTCCGGAGTGTGCGCAGACTCAAAAATTGTTTGCGCAGACAATTGTTCGGCGAGCTGCGAGAACAGCGGCTCGATCGCCGGCAGCAGCACCTCCGCCACGCGGTGCTGCCGCGCCTCGCGCTCGGCTGCGCGCGCGTCATCCTTGGGGCGGTGCTCCTCGCGAATTTTTTTAATGCCCCAGCGCTGATATCGTGTATCCTGTCTCTGAGTGATGAGAGAACGCCGGGCCGCATCAAAATCCGCGCGCAAGTCTTCGTCGAGCTTCTGTTCGGCTTTTTCCTCAGCCGCGAAGGTTTCGAGTCGGTCTCTGGGCCAGTCCTTTATTTGCTTCCAGATATAAGGCTGAAATTGTCTGCGCAGACAATTTTCGGCGTTATTATCCGGGGAATCCCCTAGGGCGGGTTTCGGCCTCACGGAACCACACAGGTAGAGTTTGCGCTTGTGGGCGCCCTCCCCGTTCCGCCATAGTCCCTTTTCGACCCCCTCTTTCCACACCCGGTAACAGTTCGCTAGTTCGATTTCGAGGTCCTTTGCCATGTGCTCCATATGGAGCTCGCGGCCCTCGGAATTCACAGCATATTCACGGCGCGCGTGGAATCCGACGGTATGCTCGACCATCCAGCTCCACACGCGGTGCAGCGGGGCTTCGCCGGCGCCGCGCTGCCAGCGGTGCTGATCGGGGGGCAGGGGATCGTAGGGGTGGCCTTTGACCCCCATCCGCTTCATCAACTGGACCGTTTCGCCCTTGGCGGTCGCGTTCGCTGTGCTCAATTCGCACCTCCTGTTTCCGCGTGCGCTGCGGTGGTGAGCCGCTCGGCATCCGGACGCCATTCCGGAAACACCTGCAGCCAGCCTTCGCGCTCGGCGGCCGTCATGGTCGGGTACTCTTTCAAAAACTCCGGCTTCAACACCTCGTGGGCGAACTGCTCGAGCGGCAAACGTTCGCGGTGCCGGAAACTGA
The DNA here is from genome assembly GCA_035295805.1 of Bryobacteraceae bacterium. GTDB lineage: Bacteria > Acidobacteriota > Terriglobia > Bryobacterales > Bryobacteraceae > PSRJ01. The sequence goes on from DATGII010000203.1 coordinate 3,661, forward strand.
TCGGAAAAAGACGATTCACTGGTAGACTCTCCTCTCCTCGAATTACAGAAAATCTGAGGCGGCGAGCGCTGCGAGGAAACTTGAAGGATGGGAGGAAACCGATTACTCTTGAAGCAGCACTGGTGCGGTCCGGGACTTGCCGCGGACTGCGGCTGGTGCTCTGGCTCTGACCCTTATGCGCCTTCTCGTTTCACACAGAAGCTCATCGCCAAATTTGCAGCTGTGTGTCTCGGGATCTGACCCGAGGGTCGGAGGCGGCCTAATATCGGCGAGTTTTGTTAGCTGAAACGGCGCGACTGGCGCAGCTTCCGATAACGAATATTATGTAAACTTTGCATGGTGACCAAAAAAAGGGCCCGACCCCACGCTGAATTGGGACCGGGCCTATGGGAAGAAACCGGAATTCAGGAAATCCTTAACGGTTGCGGCCTCCGCCCCGGCTGTTGCCGCCGCCGCCGCTGTTGCGGTTGCCACCGCCGCCGCCTTCATTGCGCGGTGCGGTGAATCCACCAACGCCTCCGCGACCGGTCGGCCGATCCCGATATACCGGCGGCGAGATCGGCATCGAGGGCGACCGGTTCGGCGCGACGTATTGCGGTTGCGGATTGCCGAAGCCTGGCCGATTGCGGACTTCCGGCTGCCCGCTCGGGCCTCCAATGGCCGGCTCGCTTTGAAAAGATTGCCGCGGCTGCGGGGCTCCTGCTCTGGGGGCCGAATTGGGATCGCCGCCAAAACGATTCCATCCCCGACTCACGGCAGGCGCGGGAGCCTCTGTACGCACAGCCGGCTGGCTGCCGCGCGGATCGCCAAAGCGCTGCCATCCGCCTTCGCTCCGCACCGGGGGAGCTGGACTAGCTTGGGCGAAACCTGATCGAGGCGGCGCTTCGGCCACGCCGGCTGGTTGCCCGAAGGCCCGCCGCTGGTCGTTAAAGGACATGCGCGGCGCGGGATTCGGCTGCTGCCTGGTGAAAAATCGGGTATTCGCACTCGACCGCGGCACAAATGCGTTTTGCCGTTCCCCGAACTGCAGGTTGGCGCGCTCCGGAGCTAGCGGCATAGGTCCGCGGACGGTGTTCGCGGCTCGCAGTTGGTCTGCGGTCGGCCGCACAAAGTTCGTGAACCGTCCGGCCCGGAAATCAGTGCCGCTGACGGCCGTGAAACCATTTTGTACACGGGCATTTCGGTAGACATTCGTGACGTTTACGTTGGTGATATTCACGGAACGGTTGATGTATACCGAGCTGCCGTAATACGAGCGGCCCCACCAGGGGTGGAATACCTCATAGGGCGCCAGCGGGACCCAGCCCACGTTTCCAAAGCCGAAACTAACGCCGCCGCCTCCAAATCCGAAGAACGCCACCAGGGCCGGAGACCAATAATGCCTCACCGTCACAAGGCCGGGATACCAACACCAGCCATAGGCGGGCTCATAGAACCAGCGGCCGTAGTGATAGGGCGCCCAGCCCCACGGCTCATAACTGACCCACGTCCACCCATACCAGTCTTCCCAAACCCAGCGGCCCTGGCGATACGGCGCCCAGTCGTCGACCACCAACGGGTGCCACGCGTAACCGTATCCGGGCACGTTCACCCAATTTCCGTAGGGATCCAGGTCCTCGGCGCCGTAGATGCCCGGGCCTACGTATTGCGTGCTGGCGGAACGGGTGACGGTTTGATCGCGAGTGTCGTTCCATCGATCCCACTCGTCGCCCGGTAGCGCGCGAACAACCTGAAACTCGGGGTCGGAGGCTGAACCGCGGGCGATCAACGTTTGTCCCGAACGAACCCACTGTGAACCGTGCGGAGAAAAGACTTCCACTTCCCCGCTCCGAGCGGTCACTTCCGTCTGCCCGGCGTCGGTGGCGGAGATACGGTAAGCACCTTGCCGCGAGGGTCTTACGGAGACACTCGGAGTGTCTACTTCAATATCGGTGTTGGAATTCCTTAAAACGCGGAAAGTTACGGTTCCATGCGCCAGCGCCATTTGATAGCGGCCACTCTCCAATTGGGTGAGATCCATTTCGGCCTCACCGCCCAGGCGCAATACGTTCGCGCCGTCAAACTGGACTTCGGCGCGCGAATTGGAGCCGGTCGCGATCCGGTCATTGGTCATCAAGGGCGTGTTTACGGTAGCGGCCACCCAATCACCGGAATCGCCGCGTTGGACCGACACGTCGCCTTGCACTACGCTTACGCGGGCGACGCCGCGTTTCTGATCATCGGGCTCTTGCGCGCGGAGGGGAGCGATCAGGCTGCCGGCCAGAACTACCGTTCCGGCCCAGCTCCACAACCGCCACGAAAGTGTGCGTCGCATAAGAAGCTCCCGAACTCCGTTGGCCTTCAAGGCACGGCGGGGGCCAAACGGGAATTAACGTATTTTCAAGACGTTGAGAGAAACACGACAGTTCGGAAAGTGGCCGAAAACCACCAATGCGGTGATCTTGAATCACCCGCTCCGAAAACCGGAGCCGGTGCTATTCTACTAGTCGCTAGTTGGAGCCTTTTGGGGTGATTGAAGACATTCGCCACAGTCTCGTGGCGCTCTTGAAGAACCGCGGATTTGCGTTAGCGGCGATCCTGTCGGTGGGCCTCGGGATCGGGCTGAATACTACTATATTCACGTTCATCAACGCGATTTTCTTGCAGCCGCTGCCGGTGAAAGATCTTGGCCAGATGGCGAGCATCGTGACGATGGACGCCCGGCTGCCCGGTTATCTAGGGTGCTCTTATCCGAACTATGCGGATTATCGGGATCGCAACCAGTCGTTCTCTTCCCTGCTCCTCTATGCGCAGATTCGCGGCAGCCTGACGGATCTGGGTGATCCGGAGCCGCTGACGTTCCAGATCGTCTCAGGGAATTATTTCGAGGCCCTGGGCGTGCAGCCGGCGGCCGGCCGCAGCTTCCTGCCGGAAGAAGACACGTCGGGAGGGGCGCAACTGGTGGCGGTGATCAGCCACGGGCTGTGGATGCGGCAGTTTGGCGGCGGGGCGCAAGTCATCGGTAAAAAGCTCGGGATCAACGGAAATGCGTTTCAGGTCATCGGCGTGGCGCCGCCGGGGTTTCAGGGGTTAAATCTGCTGAATCCCGCCGATGTGTGGATTCCGCTGGCGGCTTTCCGGCGGATTTACCCGAAAGTGACCTGGGTGGATGAGCGGCGACGGCCCGTTTTCACGGTCGCGGGGCGGCTGAAACCGGGCATCGGCTTGGAGCGCGCCGAAGGGGAGATGGAGGCGCTGGGGCAGCAACTGGCGCAGCAATACCCCCGCGACAACGAAGGGCGGCGGCTGAAGCTGGTGCCGCTCAATGAGACCGGAACGCCGCACGCGGAGCGGGCGACACTGACCACTTCGAGCGCCGTGCTCATGATTGTCTCGGGATTGATCCTGCTCATTGCCTGCGCGAATGTCGCGAATCTGCTGCTGGCGCGCGCGGCGGGGCGGAACAAGGAAATCGCGGTCCGGGTGGCGCTGGGAGCCAGCCGCGGGAGGCTCGTGCGGCAGCTGCTGACGGAAGGGATTGTGCTGGCACTGAGCGGCGGAGCGCTGGGGCTGCTGCTGGCGCGCTGGGCAAGCGCCGGATTGTGGGCGCTGCGGCCGCCGTCGTTCCGCGCGGCCACGTTTCACATCGAACTGGACGGGCGGGTCTTGGGGTTCACGCTCGGGGTGTCGCTGCTCACGGGAATCCTGTTCAGCCTGTTTCCGGCGCTGCGGGCGACGAATCCGGATCTGGCGACCGATTTGAAGGAGCGGGCGAGCCAACCCGCGTCAGGCATGGACAGCCGCCAGCCGCGATCGTTACTGGTCGCGGCGCAGGTGGCGCTCTCGGTGGTGGCGCTGATTGGAGCGGGATTGTTCATTCGCAGTTTGCGGAATGCGGAAGGGATCGATCCCGGCTTCGATGCGGACCATCTCGGCACGGTGTCGTTCGATCTGGGCGAACGCAGCTACAGCCATGAGCGCGGGCGGGAGTTCCAGCGGCAGGTGTTGGAGCAAGTGGCACGGGTTCCAGGCGTGGCGGGGGTAGCCCTGTCGCGCGACCCGATGTTTATCGTGCGGTTTTCGCAAACGATCGTGACCAGCGACGATCCTCATCCGGAACAAGGACGGCTGGTGCTCAACAGCGCCGTGTCTCCGAACTATTTCCGGACCACCGGCATTCCCCTGCTGCGCGGACGCGACTTCAGCGCTCTGGACACGCCGGATTCGCCGCGCGCGGCGGTGATCAACGAAGCGGCGGCGGCGCGGTTCTGGCCGGGCCAGGATCCGATCGGGAAACAGGTCCGGTTTTCGGGCAGCGAAACGCCCCTTGAAATTGTCGGTGTCGCGCGCAATGCGAATTATCTGGCGCTGGGTGAGAAACCGCTGGCGCTGTTCTATACGTCGATGCTGCAGGAATACGACAGCCCGACGAGCGTGGTGTTCCGGACCCATGGAAATCCGGAGGAGGCGGCGGGGAATGTGCGACGCCAGGTGCAGGTGCTCGATCCCAACCTGCTCTTACGGTCCGATACGGTGCGCGCGGTGATCGACGGCTCGCTCTGGGCGCCGCGGCTTTCGGCCGGCCTGCTCGGCATTTTCGGGATTCTGGGGCTGGCGCTGGCCACGCTTGGGGTCTACGGCGTGGTTTCGTATTCGGTGAACCAACGAGTGCGGGAGATTGGCGTGCGGATGGCGCTGGGCGCGACCGGGGCCGATGTGCAGGTGATGATTTTGCGGCAGGGCCTGGCGGTGGTGACAGTTGGGGTCGTGGCCGGGCTGCTGATGGCGCTGGGCGCTTCGCGCGCGGTCCAAAGCCTGCTGTTCGTGACCAGCCCGCGAGATGCTCTGACATTCGTGCTGGTGCCCTCGATTCTGATTCTGGCGGCGATCCTGGCGTGCTGGCTGCCGGCCTACCGGGCGACGCGAATCGATCCGGCGATCGCGCTGCGCGACGAGTAGCGATTCAGCGATTGGCAAGAATGCGCTGGAGCCAGGGCGCCACGTAGCGGCGGCCGTCGGAAGGCATCTGGTGCCCGCCTTCGATCAAATGAAATTCCACATCTGCGGCGCGGCGGCGGAGCCGTTCGGTATATGGTTCGGTGGTTTCCGGCTTGTAGTATTCATCCTGGCGGCGGGCGATGTGCAAGAGAGCCGCGCGGACCGGCTGGTAAGAACCCGTGTCCCAATCGCCCGGCAGGCCGCCACAGATCCCGATCACGCCGCGCACGGCCTCGGGGCAAGTGGCGGCGAATCGATAGTTGAGACCCACGGGCTGAGAAAAACCGACCAGCACACGTCGCGCGGGCGGGATGGCGAACTCCCGGCCCACTTCCTCGAGGACGTGGGACACCATGTCGTGATGCAGGCGGACGGATTCGGCGGAATGGCGGCTCGTTACCCAGCCGTAGCCGACATCGCGCTGCGGGGTCGGAAGAAAGAACGGGTAGGGCCCTTGCAACGACACGATGACGGGCATGATGTCGAACAGGCGCGCGGTGAGCGGCAGCATGATCTCGGGATTCATGCCGAAACCGTGGAGCGTGACGATGAGCGGGGTTTGGCCGGTGAGTTCGTCCGGCGCCTGCAGCAAATAATGGCAGTCGAGCGTGGCGGAGAACTTGTGGTCGGTCACCTGGGCCATCTCTCCTGTGTAGCATGGCCGGCCTTCAAATGGCTGGAAGGCGCGATTGCAGGGAAGCGCCTGCGCTACGCGAAGACGCCAGGTTTGAGCCAAGGCAATGTGATCGGACGGCAGGCGGCAACTCTGGAAATGCCCTCGCGCCATTTGAGCGATACGGCGGAGAGTGAAAATCTCGCGCACAGAAGTATCGTCCAAAGGTGTGAGCGTCTGCAGCAGGGCCTGGAAAGAAGCAGCGGGCGGGCCATTGCGAAAGTGGAATACGAAACGGTTACGCGCAAGAATCCGATCGATTTCGCGGTCCGAAAAGAACAGGCGGTTCGTGCTGCGATGAAGATGGCACGCGCGGGATGCAGGGCAATATAAATTGTGGTAACCCATGCGCCAGGCTCGGACGCCCCACTCGACATCTTCCCAATAAAACGGGTCGTAGCCGGTGGCGGCGCGTGCGAGCTTCTGAAGCAAGTACCGGCGGAAAAGTCCGGCGCCGCCTCCGGCGTAGAAGGTGCCGCGCACGGTAGTGTCGTCGTCGGGCACGGCATCCAGGATCTCGATCGGGCCGTTGCTGTTGCGATACTGAGTCCAGCCGGTCTCTTCGCGACGCTGTGCGGGATCGCGGAAGAATACCTGGGAGGCGATGGAGAACACACGCGGGCCGCGCCAGGACAAGAGCGACTCGAGCGCCTGGGCCTCGAGCATGGTGTCGCTGTTCAACAGGTAGACCCAGTCATAGCGTGCCGACGCAAGACCGCGCCGGATGGCGCCGGAATACCACAGAGGTTTTTTCGAATAGACCCACCGGACGTCCGTGTGATTCTGGCCGTGGCGGCGGTATTGCGAGGGCGGCGTCCCGTTGACCACAACAATGACCTCAGACGGCTCTGAAAGAGCCCGGCACGCAACGCGCGCACGGTCGAGGCACTCGGACAAAATGGCGGGATTGGCACGTTCCGGGATGATGACAGAAATACCGGGGCCGAAAGGGCGGCGCTCCGGAATGGCCGCGCTGGTTTGCGTGCGCGTGCGCCCGAGCCGCTCGGCCAGATGTAAGGCACTGTAAAGGAGCCTGGCGCGCGGCAGCCGCATTCAGCTGGAAACCTCGATGCGCGACAGGCCGACGCCAAGGTCGCGCGAATCGCTGCTCGCTGAATAGAGAGACGGGCGGAACAGGTGCGAAGTGGAGAGCTCGATGTATAAGGGGTCCGCCGCCTCGGGTAACTTCCACCCGGTATCAAACGAGGCGAATGATGCGGAGTTGTTTTGAATGGCGCCGACAGGGCGGCGATTGCAGGAAACCGCGAGCGAGTTCACCGCATCGGCCGGCGCGTGGGGGAGCATCCCCGCAAGGCGAACCCGCTTGCTGTGCCGCGGATTGGCGAGCGCCACCAACGCGCGCTTCTTGCTCCAGACGATGCCGTTGCCATCGTAGTTGTGCCAGCCCCGCAGCAGCTGCGGGCTCATCCCATCAGCGGCCGCGATCGAGGATAGAAACGGGGCCGGAATGTAGGCCTGTTCCCAGACGCAGCCACGGCACTCCGGGATTGCGCCATCGATATAGCGCCGGCGAAAATCCCGGTAACCGGGGCCGTGCCAGATCTCGCTTAAGGTCTGCTCGTGAAGATTTCCGAGCGAGACTTCATCGTGCACTTCACAAACCACCACATGGCCGGTGGAAAGAATGTGCGCGCTTTCGAAAGGAGGCTGGTCGCAGGTGTGGATGCGGGCGCCTTCAGGCAGAAACGGCGCGTAATAGCCGGGTGTATGGCGCAGGCGCGGGCGGGTATCGAGAGCGGGGTTAAGCACGTTGACGGTAAAGTCCGGGTGGACCTGTCGGAGCGCAGCCACAGCCCGGCGCAGCGCTTCTTTGAAGCCATCGCGAAGCTGGTTGCCGGTCAACTCGCGGGAGAAATCATGCGGCACCAGATGGCGGCCGATGATGGGATGAATGGAGAGTTCGGGCGCCCCGGTGGATCTCGCATATTCGGCCACGGCGGCCAGCTGATCGAGATTTTCGGCCATGGCGACGAAACAGAAATCCAGCCGCGGCTTTTGCAGGCCAAAGACGCGCCTTCAGTTCGAGAAAGTCCGCCACGCGGCGCCGAAGCAAATCGAGGGAACCGAATTTGTAGATGGCGTCGTATTGCGCGGCGTCCATGGTGTGGAGCGAAATGGCGAGGCGGTCAAGCCCGCTTTCGACCAGCCCGCGCAGCAACGGCTGGGAGATGGTGGAAAATGCCGTTACTACTTCCGTGGCCGCGCCCGTCGCGACCGCAAGCCGGATCGCTTCCAGCAGCTTGGGGTAATAGAGCGACTCGCCGGAATAATTCAGGCCGATGAAATCGGGCTGTTCAAGCTCCGCGATGACCTTGCGATAGATTTCGAAATCGAGGTTGCGGCCTGCGCCAAAGCGGGTGCGGCGCGTGCAGAAGATGCAATCGAAGGGGCATTTGGAAGTGAGTTCGATCCAGAGGATCTTCGGCATCGGCGCGGTGACGAAGTCCGGATCGGCGACGAAATTAACAGGGAGTTGCCGGTTCCAGACCGGCAGCTCGATTGGCCCGAGTCTCACGGCGCCTCCGATTCTATCGTCTCCGCCTGGGCCGCGGAGCTTCGGGAAGCCCCGGAGAGCCTGTTCGTGTGCCATACCGGACAACCGACTAGAATCAGATTTGGTCCTGGTGCAAAACGTCTCGAAACTCTACCGGCTGTACGGGCGGCCGGTCGACCGGCTGCGCGAACTGTTGCCGGGCAGCCAACCGCGCCACACCGATTTTTGGGCGCTGCGCGACATCAGCTTCCAGGTAGAACGAGGAGAAACTCTCGGCGTGGTGGGGCCGAACGGCTGCGGGAAGAGCACCCTGCTGCAGATCGTCTGCGGGATCCTGCAACCGACTTCGGGACGCGTCGTGGCGCGCGGACGCATCGCTGCACTGCTGGAGCTCGGCGCGGGGTTCAACCCCGAATTCACAGGCCGCGAGAACGTTTATCTCAACGGAGAGATTCTCGGGCTGAGCCGCGCCGAGATCGATAAGGCCTTGCCGGCGATCGAGGCGTTTGCCGAGATCGGAGAATTCATCGAGCGGCCGGTCAAGGAATACTCGAGCGGCATGTACGTGCGGCTGGCCTTCTCGACGGCGATTCACGTAGAGCCGGAGATCCTGATCGTGGACGAGGCGCTGGCGGTGGGAGATGCGGTTTTCGCCAACCGGTGCGTACGGAAATTCCAGGAACTTCGCGAGCGCAAAATCACAGTGCTGTTCGTCTCGCACGATTTGGGGCTGGTCAAGCAGCTTTCGGATCGCGCCCTCCTGCTGCTGCACGGGCGGATTGAGGCGGAGGGCGCGCCGCGGGACGTGATCAACCGCTACATCGGGCTGGTGCTGGAAAAGCAGGCGCCGCAGATCCAAAAGGAGGACCGCCTGCAGCCCAGTTTCCGGCATGGCGATGGCTCGAGCGAGGTGCTGGCCATCGAGATTCTGAATACGCGGGACGAGCCGGTGAGCGCGGTGGCGAGCGGCGAGTGTATGACGGTGCGGGTGCGCTCGCGTTTTCACACGCCGAAGTCTAACCCGATGGTCGGCATTCTGATTCGCACGCGCATCGGACTGGAAGTTTACGGAACCAATACCCGCCTCGAACAGGTTTCGTTGGGCGATTTTGCAGCGGGCGACGAATTGGAAGTGGATTTTCAAATGGAATGCTGGCTGACGCCGCAGACCTACACGCTGACGGTGGCCACGCAAAACGCTGACGGCACCAGCCACGACTGGCTGGATGACGCGATCGCTTTCGAAGTGATCGACCGGCGGGCGGCAGCGGGTGTCGCGAACCTGAGGGCGCGGATCCAATGGCGCGCATCACGGTAAAGGTGCATCCGCGGGCGAAACGGACCGCGATCCGGGGCCGGCTCGGAGAGGCCTACAAGCTCGACTTGGCCGCGCCGCCCGTAGACGGAAGAGCCAACGAGGAATGCGCCCGATTTTTGGCGGAGCTGGCAGGCGTGCCGCGAGGGCACGTGCGGATCGTGACAGGGCAGACGGGGCGGATGAAGGTGGTGGAGGTCGAAGGGGTGAGCGAGACGGAGCTCGAAACGTTTCTGCGGAGCACCGGGGCGGGCTGAGCGGGTGTCAGTTTTACCAGGGATCGGATAGAAATTCCGATGGCGACTCCCGCCCATGCCGTCAAACTGTCGACGGGGCGCGACATTCTGTCAGCAAACCTCACCAGAGTTAACAGCCGATTATCGCGCCAAGTTATTGATCTCTGAGAACGCCGGCGCGATTCCGGGCTGGCAGCCTAATTGCTTGAATTAGCGTGATTTCATGAACCCAGGATTCCCAGCATCCATCGGCCGTAAGGCTGCACCTAACGATCCGTTCAGTCTCGTGATGCCCGCCGCGCGGCCGGCCGAGCACCGCAAAGAACGCCGGTACCTGGTCAACCAGGCGGCGCAGATCATCACCGGCATGGGAGGCCCGGTCTGGTCAGTGCAGATTCGCGACATCTCGACGCGTGGTATGCAGCTGCTGGTCAACCAGCCGGTGTGCGCCGGACCGGATATCCAGGTGAAATGGAACGGGCGGATCATCAAGGGAACGGTACGCTACAAGCGCAGCGAAGACTCCCATTCGTATCGGATTGGCGTTGAATTTGACGAGGCGGCGCCCACACTCGTGATCGACATGCTCAAAAAGCAGTCGCATGAGGCACAGCGCGGCGCATTTCTGGTCGAGGAGCAGGAAGCGGTGCTGCAGCGCTACCTGGCACTACAGGATCTGGCGTCGGAATGGCCGGGAGTTCTGCCGCAGCCGGTGTTGTCCCCGAAAAAATACGGGACCCTGCTGGACCAGGCGCCGGACGCGATGGTGGTGACGTCGATGGGTGGCACGGTCCTGTTCTGGAATAAAGCCGCTGAACAGCTTTACGGATGGACGATGGACGAAGCCTTCGGACGCCAGACCAGCCAACTCTTCGAGGCACCCGTGGACGCGAACGCGGCGCCGCCGGGCGAAGGCGAGGTTATGCACCGGGCGAAGGACGGCGCAACCATCCGCGTGCGCAGCTGCTCGATCATCCAGCAGGACGCCGCCGGAGAGCCCGAAGCGGTGATCTTCATTAACCGGAAAGTCGGTTAACGCGTCACGGCATCCTGCACGAGAAGTTGGCGGCGTCATCGATGCTGCCGCTTCCCTTATAAACGGCAACCTGCGGATACGGGCAGAGCGGGCGCGTACGATCGACCCCGCCGTTTTTCACACGAGAGGCGGGAATAGATTCGGGGGCTTTCCCCTTCTCCACCCATTGCTCGACGGCAGTGAGCATATCGAAATTGGAGGTGCCTTCCCCGCCCCCGCAATGCGCCATGCCCGGCACCATGAATAACCGGTAGAAGGATTGCACCTTGGCGGCGCCGCCCATGGTCTCGAGAACATCTTTGTAATAGTTCACGCTGCTGCCGGGCGCGATCTGCGGATCGGCCCAGCCGTGATATTGAATCATCTTGCCGCCGTGGCGCAGGAAGGCGTTGAGGTCGGGATTCATGGCGTTCATCATGCCTTGGTCGGCCTTTTCAGTGCGCGCCACATCGGTCGAGAAGTTGAATGTCTTGTAATCCCAGTTGGGATCCTGGAAGACGACGAACTTGAAGAGATCGGTGCCCAGCACGAACGGGTTCGGTCCGGCCATGGTGCTCCAGCCGAGTTCGCTGCCGCGCTCGAAACCGGGAAAGATATTGCGCTTATCGCTCTGGTTGGGATACGCCGTGTAGATCGTGCGCGCGGTCTCGACCTGCTCCGGGGTCAGGCAAGCGAGGCTGTCGGCGCCCTTGCATTCGAGCACTTTGGGATCGAAGTTGCAGCGCGTGGGATCTTCGAGGATGCCGTCCTTGGCGCCGTCCCGTGCGTCGCAGGCCTGCACGACGGCGTTGTGAATCAATGGGAATTTGCTGGGGGGGATGAAGCTGGCTTCGCTTTTGTGCGTCGCCTGAGCAATCCAGACGGCCTGGGTGGCGCGGCCGGTCCAGTTGAGCCCGGGCGAGCCGGCGACGATGCCGTCGAAGTCGTCGGGATAACGCTGCGCCTCCATGAGAGCGGAGCGGCCGCCGGCGGAACATCCCTCCCAATAAGAGAGCTTGGCCGCGCGGGTATAGAATTTGGCGACGATAGCTTTGGACGCAATGGTGGTCTCGTGAGCGGCGCGGTAGCCGAAATCGACCAACTTTTCCGGGTGGCCGAGCGCAAAGCTGGCGCTGCCGCCTTCGTGTCCGAGGTCGCTCATGGCGGCCGCGTAACCGCGCTGCAAGCCGGCGGCGAGGCTGGCCGGATTAATGGACCCGGTCCAACCGCCGTTGCCGTTCACTTCCAGGTTGCCGTTCCAGCCGGACGACGGCAGCCAGATCTCCATTTTGATATCGGAATCGCTGGAAGGCTTCAAGGTTGCAGCCACACGGCAAAACGCGGGCAGATTCAATGATCCGCCGCCACGGCCCGCGCGGCCGGCCAACTGAAACTCGCCGGCCGGAACCGATTGCGCCATGCTGATGGCGCCATTTGGCAACGCGAGGGAAGACAGGTTTTCGCAAGAATTTGTCTGGGCCGGCGCCGTACCCGTGAAGGCTACAGCCAGCGCGAAGGGCAGTAAGCTTCCGATTTTCACGCGGTCACTCCTTCCCGTCTATGCTACTTCGTGAATTGGCCAAACGCCAGCCAGGGTGTGCAGTTTTTGCCATGACGGATGAAAAAAAGGGGATGGACGGGTACCGGTTTGCGGGACGAAAATGGGCGCGACAAGCAAAGCCGCCTGCAGAAATCGCTGTATCGAATAATCCAAACGTTGGCGATATGATTGCTAACGAACAGCCACCGAGGAGTTCCCGCGACATGAAACGATATTGCACGACCGGATTCGGCGCCGTGGTGTGTGCCATGGCGCTTCTCTCGATGCCAGCAGCCGCACAAGACGGGTACATCAAGGCGTATGGTGCACCCGGGGATGCCGGCGTCTGGGTGAACGGTAAGTATGTCGGGCCGAGCCACCGATTTACGCTGTCGGAGAAATATGCTGCTCCGGCCGGAGAAGTGGAAGTGACTTTCCGCGAGCCGCGGTACGAGGACTACACGACAAAGGTGAATGTTCAGGCCAGGAAAACAACGAAGATCAAGTACACGTTGAAGAAACGCGAGGAGCCAACGGGGCCGTTCGGACGCCTGCGCCTCGGAGGCGGCGAAGCAGAGTCCTTCATATCCGTGGCGGCGGGCGATACCGGACCGATCTACTTGAACGACAGGTTTGTCGGGTACGTCGATGAGCTCAATAATGCAGGCGGAGGGCTGCTGATCAATCCCGGCACTTACGACCTGCTGGTGGATTCACAAAGGTTCGGGCAGATTCACCAGAAAGTGACGATTGAAGCGAATAAGGTCACAGTAGTGCCGCTCGAGCAGAAGGAATCGCAGACCGCGGATCGCAGCTCGCGGTAGGCGTGCGGAGTAGGGCGACGCGTTAAGGACGCGGGGCGCCATTGAGCATGGCAAGCGCAATCAGCAGGAGATTGGCGCCCCCGTAGATCACCGCAAGGCACAGGAGGAGCTTGCCCGTGAACCTGGCGGCTTTCATCACGGTCAATCATGACCTGAATGAGTGCGCGCATCCATGGCCACCGGTACTAACGGAGTCATGGAACTTAGGTCGAGAGGGGCGGCTACTTCCCACAGAAAAATACTGCCCCGCCTGCACCGGCTCCATAGGTTTCGCGAGTATACTAGCGCCGAATCTGAAGAATCATGTGTTCCTCGGCGACGTACTGCGAGCCTATTTTCAAGGCGTTTGGCTCGCTGCCAAAGGTCTCGAAACCGCAATTGCGGTAGAGTTGCCGGGCGGCAGTCTGGCCGGTGGCTACGGCCAGCAGAATTTGCTCCAGCGAAGGATCCTGTTTCGCTTTGTCCAGAAGGGCGGCCATCAGCGCCCGTCCAATGCCCTTGCGGCGTTGAGATTCGGTTACGTACACGCCGTAGACGCGGCCCTTGTGCTGCGCCTTCAATCCGGTTTCCCGGATAAATGTGGCGATGCCCGCCAGCTTTCCATGGACAAATGCTCCTAACGTAAAGTTGGCATCCGTCGAATCGCGAAAACGTTGCGCAATGGTCTCTACCGGAGTCGCGCGGTGCTCCTCGACGTCTTTGCCGAAAGCGAACGGCTCCCTATCAAGTGCTTCCAGCCGGATCTGCCACCACGCGGCTGCATCGCTTTCTACCAGCCTCCGTATTTCCATTCCTCATTCTAAGTTGATCTCACTGCCTCGTCGGCAGCCACCGCGATACACTCTAACTGTACTTATGGATGTCGAAAAGATTCAGCGCGAACTGCGCGCGCAGAAGCTCGACGGGTGGCTGTTCTTCGATCACCACCAGCGCGATCCGCTGGCGTACCGGGTGCTCGACCTCCCGGCTCGCATGGCGACGCGGCGCTGGTATTACTTTATTCCGGCGCAAGGCACACCGGCCGGACTGGAGCACCGTATTGAACGCGGCATGCTGGCTACACTGCCCGGGGAGAAGATTCCGTATTCGAGCTGGACCGAACAGATTGCCGGGCTGCGCAAGCTGCTGGGGGGAGCGCATCGCGTGGCGATGCAGTATTCGCCGCAATGCGCCATACCGTACGTCGCCATGGTGGATGCCGGAACGATTGAACTGGTGCGCGGGACGGGCGTGGAGGTGGTGAGCTCCGCCGAGCTGATCCAGGCGTTCGAAGCGCGCTGGAGCGCCGCCGCACTGGAGTCACACCTGGAAGCCGGCCGACGAGTGGACCGCGTCCGTGCCGCCGCCTTCGACTTCATCCGCGAACGCACCCGCAACGGCGCAGCGCTTCAGGAACTCGAAGTCAAAGGATTTGTCCTCGACGGGTTCGCCAACGGCGGAATGATTACCGATCACGGCCCGATCGTGGGAGTCAACGCCAATGCGTCGAACCCGCACTACGAGCCGAGTAAGGAAATGACTTCCCCGATCCGCCGCGGAGATTTCGTGCTGCTCGACATGTGGGCGAAGCTTGATCAACCCGGCGCAGTCTACTATGACATTACCTGGACAGGGTTCTGCGGCGATCAACCGAGCGATGCGATGCGCAACGTGTTCTCCGTGGTGGCGGGGGCGCGTGACGCCGCGATCGAGCGAGTCACCAGCGCGGTTGCAGCCGGCCAGCCGCTGTGCGGCTACGAGGTGGACGACGCGGCGCGCAGCTTCATCGACACCCGCGGCTTCGGCGCATATTTTACCCACCGGACGGGCCATTCGATCGGCCAGGAAGTACACGGCAACGGGGCCAATATGGACAACCTCGAAACGCACGACGAGCGGCGAGTCAGCCCGTGGACGTGTTTTTCCATCGAACCCGGCGTGTATCTTCCGGAATTCGGCATTCGGTCCGAGGTCAACATGTTCGTGGGGGACCGGGAGGCGCGCGTCACGGGCGAGATCCAGCGCGAACTGCTTCTGCTGTAACGCCGGAGCGATTAGAGCCGCCATCTTCAGGTATGCTGATAAATATCGTCAGGAATCTGAAATGTCAAATGTAAGCCGTCTTACTGCGCTCGCCGGGCTACTCACCTTGCCCGCGCTCGCGCAATTCGCCGGGTCGTTCACGGCGGCCGGCGCTCTGGACCTTTCGGGAAATTGGACATCCGGGTTCATGGAGGATCAACCCGAACGAGGACCGGGCCCGGAGCTCGTGAATTACGCCGGGCTCCCCATCACTGACGGAGCTCGCCTCTGGGCGGAAAGCTGGAACGCCTCGAGGCTCACACTTCCTGAGCATCAGTGCCAAGTGCATGTCGCGCCTTATATCTATCGCGGCCCACTGAACCTGCGGATCTGGGATGAAAAGGACCCGCAGTCGCAGCAGATCATCGCGATCAAGCAGTACATCAGCACGTATGAGCAAACCCGCACCATCTGGATGGACGGCCGGCCGCATCCCTCACCTAATGCCGTGCATACCTGGATGGGATTTTCTACGGGAAAGTGGGAAGGCAATATCCTGACAGTCTACACCACTCACATTAAGCAGGGATGGATCCGCCGCAACGGCCTTCCCGAGAGCGACCGTGCCACTCTGGTGGAGCATTTCATCCGCCACGACAACCACATGACTCACGTGAGCATTGTGACCGACCCGGTGTATCTCACCGAGCCGCTGATCAAGACTCAGGATTTTCTTTTGAACGTGCAAGAGGGAGCGAACTGGCTGTACCCGTGCGAATACGTTGAGGAAGTTTCGGGGCGGCCCAAAGGCGAGGTGCCGAATTACCTGCCGGGCCAAAATCCGTTCATGCACGAATACGCCGACAAGTATCACATTCCGGTCGAAGCCGCTCTGGGCGGGGCTGAGACGATGTATCCCGAATACAAAGTGAAAATGAAGAAGCTGGCGGCGCCAGGAGGAGGACGCTGATGATCGCGCGATTCCTGCTTTTCGCCGCCGCGGTTCCTTTTCTGTACGCCCAACCGCAAGGCGAGCTCGACGTGTTGCCGGTGCAGGGCAACGTCTACATGATTGCGGGCGCCGGCGGGAACATTACGGTGCAAATCGGCGACATGGGCGTGCTGGTGGTCGATACCGGGCTGGCCCCCATGAGCGACAAAGTGATCGCGGCGATCCGGAAGCTTTCGAACAAGCCGCTGCAGTACATTGTGAATACGCATTTCCATGCGGATCATACCGGAGGCAACGAAGCGGTTCGCAAAGCCGGCGTCACGATCACCGGCGCCAATGTTACCGGCAATCTTACCGACGCGCGGGCGGGCGCGCAGATCATCGCGCACGAAAACGTGCTTGACCGCATGAGCGCCCCTACCGGGAAACAGTCGCCGACGCCGCCCGATGCATGGCCGACCGAGACCTATGTGACCGGCCAGAAGGAGATTTTCTTTAACGAGGAGCCGGTCCTGGCGATGTATCAGCCCGCCGCGCACACCGACGGTGACAGCATCGTATTCTTCCGCCACTCCGACGTCATCAGCACTGGCGACATTTTCGTCACGACGAGTTTTCCCTTCCTTGATGTCGAGCACGGCGGCAGCGTGCAGGGAGAACTTGACGCGCTGAACCGGATTATCGAGCTGGCCGTGCCCAAGCATGAAGAAGAGGGCGGTACCTACATTGTTCCCGGCCACGGCCGAATCTGCGA
Source organism: Bryobacteraceae bacterium (assembly GCA_035295805.1). Lineage (GTDB taxonomy): Bacteria > Acidobacteriota > Terriglobia > Bryobacterales > Bryobacteraceae > PSRJ01. The sequence goes on from DATGII010000203.1 coordinate 20,463, forward strand.
TGAGTTCGACGTGGTTGAATACCGTGACATGGTGACGATCGTCCGTGACCGCGTGGAGGCCGCCATCAAGAAGGGGCAAACGCTGGAGCAGGTGAAAGCCGCGCACCTGACGCGTGACTATGACGCCCGCTACGACACCAAAACGGGCATCGGCAGTTCCGATACCTTCGTGGAAGGCGTCTACAAAAGTCTGACGGCGAAAAAGAAGTAGCGCTTACCGCTTCTCGAGCGCCGCCACGCCCGGCAGCTCGATTCCCGCGAGAAACTCGAGGGAAGCGCCGCCACCCGTCGAGACGTGCGAGATTTTATCGGCGACGCCGGCCGCTTTGACCGCCTTCTCGGAATCGCCGCCGCCCACCACGGAAGTCGCGCCGGACTGCGCGACGGCGCGCGCTACGGCCACCGTTCCTCTATCGAACGGCGGCTTCTCGAAGATACCCATCGGTCCGTTCCAGATCACGGTCTTCGCGCCGGAGACGGCCCGCGCATAAGCGTCGATCGTGTTCGGGCCGATGTCGACGCCGATTTTGCCATCGGGAATGGTTTCGACGTTTTCATGCGGCGCATCCGCGCGAATTTCGCTGACTATCACGTGATCCACGGGCAGCATCAATTTGCCGCCGAGTTGTTGCAGCAGCTTCTTCGCGAGATCGACCTTATCATTCTCGACCAGAGATCCGCCGGTGGGCTTTCCCTGGGCCTTCAGAAACGTATACGCCATCGCACCGCCGATCAGCAGGCGATCGACGATCTTGCCGAGGTTTTCGATGACTTCAATTTTGTCGGAAACCTTGGCTCCGCCGAGAATGGCGACGCACGGCCGAGCCGGATTGCGGGTTGCGATGCCGAGGTATTTCAGCTCCTGCTCCATCAACAGGCCCGCGGCCGCTTTCGGCACGAAACGAATCATCCCCTCGGTGGACGCGTGCGCGCGATGCGCGGAGCCGAACGCGTCATTTACATACATGTCGCAGAGCGCGGCCAGCTTCTTGGCGAATTCCGGATCGTTCCTTTCCTCTTCGGGATGAAAGCGGAGATTCTCGAGCAGCAGAACTTCGCCCGGCGCGGGCTTCATGCTCTCCACGGCCGGACCGGTGCAATCCGGCGCCATTTTGACCGGCCGGCCCAACAATTCTTCCAGACGCTGCGCCGCCGGTTTCAGGCTCATTTCGGGATTCACCTTTCCCTTGGGACGGCCCAGATGGGAGGCGAGAATCACGCCGGCGCCGTGCTCGAGCGCGTAGCGAATCGTCGGCAGCGATGCTTTAATCCGCTTGTCGCTGGTGATGCTCATCGAGCCCTGGGCGTTTTTTTCCAGCGGCACATTGAAGTCGACGCGGATGAACACCCGCTTTCCCTGAAGATCGAGGTCGCGAACAGACAAGTAGGACATTTCGGGGCTCTCCGAACGATGAGGGTAGCATGCGGCAGCCCAGGGGCCGCCAGACCCTATGGGGCAGGCACCGGCACGAAAATTGTCTGACCGCCGCGGTTGACCAGCAGCAGCGCGGGGCGGCCGTTGGAGCTCTGCAAAGCGCGCCGCATGTCGTCCGGACTGCGGACCGGTTGACGGTTCACCTGCTCGATGACATCGCCCATTTGCAAGCCCGCTTGCGCAGCCGGACCGGACGGGTCGATGTCTTGGATAACCAGTCCCTGGGCGCCGCGGCGCAGACCGAGTTGTTGGGCGAGATCCGGAGTCAAAGGAGTTACGGTAATACCCAGGCGGGATCCGTTCTGCTCTCCCCCGCCCTGTCGGCTGGCGCGCGCCGTTTCCGGCGTCAACTCGCCCAGACGCACGCGAATGTCCTGTTGCTTGCCTTCGCGCCAAATGGTCAGGGTAGTCTCGGTACCGGGAGACATCGCGGCGATGTCATTGCGCAGCTCGTTCGAGTCGTTCATATCCTTTCCGTTCAGCTTTAAAATCACGTCGCCGCTTTTTAAACCGGCCTTGTCAGCCGGGCCGCCGGAAGTGACGGAGCTGATCACTACGCCGCGCGCCTCCTTCAATCCCAGTCCGTTCGCAAGATCGCTGGTCACTTGCTGGATGCCCACGCCCAGCATGCCGCGCTGCACTTTCCCTTTACCTATCAGCTGGTTCATGACGGTATTGGCCATATTGGACGGGATCGCAAAACCGATGCCGATATTGCCGCCGTTCGGTGAAAGTATCTGGGAATTGATGCCGATTAGCTCGCCGCGCGTATTCACGAGCGCCCCGCCCGAATTCCCCTGGTTGATCGGAGCGTCGGTTTGCAGGAAATCCTGAAAGCTGCCATCGCCGGTTCCGGTAGCGCGGCCTTTGGCGCTGATGATTCCCGCGGTCACGGTTTCGCCTATGCCCAGCGGATTGCCGATGGCGAGGCTGATGTCGCCGACACGGACCTGATCGGAATTGGCCAGTTGCAAGACCGGCAGATCGCTGGCACTGATCTTGAGAACGGCCAAGTCGCTCGGCGCGTCTGATCCAATCACTTTCGCGGAGTAGGTACGATGCGAGCTCAGGTCAACCTTGATCTCTTCGGCGCCATCGATGACGTGGTGATTCGTCAAGATGTGCCCATCGGCGCGAACGATTACGCCGGAACCGAGCGCCTGCTGGATTTGGGGAGTGGACGGAAACCCGCCGCCAAAAAACCGGCGAAAGAAGGGTTCATCGGAGAACGGAAACTGCTGGGATTGCCGCACGCGCCGCGAAGACCGAACCGTCACGACGGCCGGGGCCACCCGGTCCACCACATTGGCATAAGAAAGAATCGGCCCGGACAGTTGCGTGTTGCCGCTGGGCAAACTACGGGGCTCGGACGCCGCGCTCGTGGAGGATGGTTTCGTCTGACACGATGCCAGGCACAAGATGGCAGCGAGAAGAAGGGCATGAGGCTTCATGTCTTACCCATAGCACGCTGGCGGCAAATACGACTGGGCCCTCGGCTGTCAGTGTGTGGGATTTCCCTTGGCTTGCGCCAGACTTACCTGACGCAACAGTAAGAATTCGGACACGTTCTCCGAAGTGAGCAGGCCCACCAGCCGTCCTTCGGAGTTCATGACGAGAACGCAAGAGCCGCCGGCGGACACTTGCGGCAACACTTCCTGCAGGGGCTGATCGGGCGCGACGCGGGGGAACTCCCGGTCCATGGCGCCGGCCACGTAGCTCTCGGGCCCTCCGCTCAGCATGGCCCGCACCAGAGCCGCGCGGGTGAGCAGGCCGACGACGGCATCGCCGTGCATCACCGGGAAATCGTGCTGCGAGGTGGCGAGCAGCATCTGGCCCGCGTCGCGAATCGTATCACCATGCTGCAAAGTCCGGAAGTCGGTGATCATGGCCGCGCTGACGGGAAAACCCGTGGTCAGAATTCGCCCGCGCGCTGCCGCAGTCTCGTGCGCAGCGCCCAGGTACACAAACAGCGCCACGAACATGAGCATGAAATTGCCCCATAGCAGTCCCGCCAGTCCCATGAGGATCGCGAGACCTTGCCCGGCTCCCGCCGCGATCCGGGTGGCGTCCTGTTCCGGCATGCGCAAGGCAAGAAACGAACGCAGAATGCGCCCGCCATCCATGGGATACGCCGGCAGCAGGTTGAACAAAAACAGCAGCAGGTTACCGAAAGCGATCCGCTCGGCGAGATTGGCGTCAGTCGGCTCGCGCAGTTGCGCCAGCGACACGAACCCTTGCTGCGCCCCCACCCATGCCAGCAGGCCGGCGGCGATTAACAAGTTCACCAGCGGCCCGCTCATGGCGACCCAAAGCTCTTCGCGCGCCTTGGGCTCACGCTCCGGCCGCGAGATGCCGCCGATCGGAAACATTACAATTTCCGTGGTGCGGATTCCGTACCGGCGAGCTACCAGCGTGTGACCCAGCTCATGCAGAAGTACGGAAGCGAACAGAGCGAGGATGTAAAGGGCCGTCATCAAGCCCGACTGGTGCTGTCCGACTCCGATGAAGAGCAGAAAGACCAGCAGCAGGACGAACGTGAAGTGCAGCCGGACCGGAACCCCGAAAATCCGGAATGTTACAACACTGCCGGGAATCGGCTTGTGATTGTCGTCAGTCGGCACTGACTCCATTTTGACCGATACGGGACTGGCCGTCTCGGGGAGTCTGTTGAATAGCGGACTTCAAATCGTTTCCGGGAGCGAAGCGCGGCACACGCCGCGCCGCGACTTCGATGGCCTTACCATTGGTCGGATTGCGCACGCGCCGGGCTTTTCGGTGTAGGACGGCGAAACTGCCGAAACCGGAAATCGTAACCCGGTCGCCGCGAGTCAATCCGGCCCGAATCCCCTCGACGAATGCATCCAGGGCGCGCGTGGCCTGTGACCGGGTCAGGCGCGCGTCCGAAGCGATTTTGGTGATCAGATCTCTTTTATTCACGAGGCACTCTCAATGCTCGCGAACATTATCAAGACCGCGGGCCGGTGTCAATGCCGAATTGGTAAATGCCAAATTGGTAATCGAGCACCAGAGGAAACTAGAGAATCTCCGCGCCAGCGCAGGAAGGGAAAGGGAAAAAATGCCGGCTTATCGCTTATACTGTTGGTCGCCGGGCTGGCTTGACCCGGCCGGGAGTCATATGAGGCAAAGCGCTTTTGGCGCAATTCTTTTCCTAACCTTTGGCGGATGTTTCTCCGGCATGGCGGCAATCAAAGAGCCTGTGCGACTGGACAGCGGCCATGTGACGGGCGCGCCGGGCCGCGCCACCGACACGCAGACTTTCAAAGGCATTCCATTTGCCGCCCCACCCGTCGGTGATCTTCGGTGGCGCCCGCCGCAGCCGGTTTCGCATTGGGATGGCGTTCGGAAAGCCGATGCGCTGGGCCCGGTTTGCATGCAGAATGGCCCCGGGGGCGGCGGCGCGAAGCCGAGCGAGGACTGCCTCTATCTGAACGTCTGGACCGCAGCCAACTCGGCTTCAGACAAGCGCCCGGTGATGGTATGGATTTACGGAGGCGGATTCACGAATGGCTCTGCGTCGCAACCGGATTACGACGGGGAGAACCTGGCCAAGAAAGGCGTCGTAGTGGTCACGTTCAATTACCGATTGGGCGCTTTCGGATTCTTCGCGCATCCGGAATTGACTAAGGAATCGGACCGCCGCGGCGCCGGCAATTTCGGCATGCTGGACGCGATCGCGGCTTTGCAGTGGGTGCAGAAGAATATCGCGGCATTTGGAGGCGATCCCAAGCGCGTCACGATTTTTGGTGAATCCGCCGGCGCCATCATGGTCGCGGACCTGATGACTTCTCCTCAAGCCAAGGGACTGTTCCAGCGCGCGATTGGCGAGAGCGGTTCGTGGAGCATCAACACGACTGCGGGCCGTTTGATGTCCTTGGCGGAAGCCGAGCAGGCCGGAGTCAAATATGCCGAGGCTCTCGGCGCGAAATCGTTGGCGGAGCTGCGAGCCCAGCCCACCGACGCCGTTCTCAAAAACGTGCGCGGCACCGGCCCTGTGGTGGATGGCTGGATCCTTCCCGAAGATCCCGGCACGGCCTTCGCGGAAGGAAAGCAGATGCAAATCCCGATTCTGGTCGGCTCCAACCTGGACGAAGGCACATTTTTTCTGCAGCCGACGACTGCCGAGAAGTATCTCGCGCAATCGCGCTCCCGCTATGGAGACCTCGCCGGTGAATATCTGAAGCTCTACCCGGCTGGATCCGACGACGAAGCCAACGCTTCGCAGTTGCGCGATTTCCGGGACCAGATGGCGTGGGTCATGCGCAACTGGGCGCGCCTTCAGACCACTACCGGAAAATCCAAGGCTTACGTTTACTACTTCACGCATCAGCCGCCCGCCTCTGCTCAAGGCCGCGGCCGCGGCGCGACGCATACGGCGGAAATCCCCTACGTATTCCAGAATGAGCGCAATCGACCATGGACCGACGTGGACCGCCAGATCTCCGACTTGATGTCGTCGTACTGGATTAATTTCGCCGCGACCGGCGATCCCAACGGCAAGAATCTCCCGAAGTGGCCGGCGTGGGATCCGCGCCACAGCACAAATCCCATGGTGTTTGCCGATAAAGTCGAGGTCGGGCCAGGGCTCGGCGCGGCTCAGATTGAATTCTATCAGCGCGTGTACGATCAGAAGCGCGCCGTGCGATGAAACGCAGGGCGGGCCCTCAGCCCGCCCCAGCGCCAGCTGCTAACTTGCCGAGGCCGGCATTTGGAACGGCTCATCCGCACTGCCGCCATAAATGCTCGGCACGTGCGCGTTCACAGCACGCAGATAGGCCGCGAGTTGGCCGCGATGATGAATGCTGTGGTTGTTCCAAAAGCCGATCAACGCAAAATTGGGAACCTGCATCACGCCGAAGAAGTTGATGATCTTGGAGAGTTGCTCGCCCGAAAGCTGCTTCACTTTAGCAATCTTCGCCGGAACTTCCTTCTCGTAAAACGCCACCAGGTCGGGGACGCTCACGTTAGCCGGCATGGCCGGTTCGGACTGCGAGAAATCACCCTGGGCGATGCCTTCCCCAAACCACGCTTCCGATGATGCCAGGTGCCACGCCAGTTCCCTCATGGTGCGGCCTTTATCCCCGAGCTTGAAGTCCATCTTATTTTGCGGAATCGCGGCAAGCACCTTCTTGGTGGTCTGATATTCTCGCTCTATCCCGTCAATTAACATATTGGCAATCGATTTCGCTTCTGCTGGATTCATGAGGACTCCTCCGGCCGCTTATAGTACAACGTTTCAACCTTTTTTGCGGAGCACCTTGTCCAGGCTCCACGGCCCCGGCCCGGCCGCCGAAAGCCACAGGAACATGAAGCAATACACTACCGTAATCTCGCCGCCATTGAGCAGCGGCCACAAGCTGTGCGGCGCGTGAGTCCGAAAGTAGCCGATCGCCATTTCACCGGAAAGCAGAAAGGCGACCGGCCGTGTGAACAGGCCGGAAAGAAGCAGAGCTCCGCCGAACGTCTCCAGAATCCCGGCCACGCCCAGGATGCTGGTCAGCGGCGGCCGCGATCCGCCCACGCCACCGAACATTCCGAAAAATTTCTGCCAGCCATGAAGCGAAAACGTAAATGCGGCGACAATGCGAAACAGCGACCGCAAGTAAGGCTCGAAGCGGGACAAGGGATTCTTCATCGCTGCCAAAATAACATAGACCGCGATTTTCGCGGGGCGCCGGCAATCTTCAGAAGGTGATTCGCGTGCCTAACTGGATCTGCCGGGCCCCGAACAGGTTCGTTCCCGACGCGCTCCGCGTCCCGAAACTGGCCTGAGGGAAGAGAGTCGTGCCGCTGAACTGGTACTGCGTTGTATTGACGCTGGTGATTTCATAGCGGTTCGCGACGTTGAAGGCTTCCGCCATCAGCAGCCAGTGAATGCGCTCGGTGAGGTTGATGGCACGCGAAAGCCGGACATCAACGCTGTTGGCGCCCGGATTGGTGAAAGTATTGCGTCCGACACCGGGAAAGCGGGCCAGGCCGCCGTCACCGAGGACTCCGGACGTCGTGCCGACGGGCGATGGGCTTCCGGGACTCCCGCTGATCAAACCGGAATACGGGCGGCCGTCAGCGAGCGTGACAATACTCGAAATTTGGAAACCGTCGACTACACGTTTCAGAGACTTATTTTGGATGTTGTGGGTCGGCAGTTCCCAGACACCGGACAAGGTGAAACGTTTACGCTGGTCGAAATCAGACAACGAATAGTCCCCTTTGAGGTTCAGCGGATTCAAAGCGCTCTCGCTGGTGGTGAAAGTTTGGGAATTCTGGAGGTCATCCTGCGCTTTGGACCAGGTGAATCCCGCGTCGAACTGGAATCCATGCGAGAAGCGGTGTTTCGCCTGGATGACAAGGCCGTTGTACCAGGTGTTGACGACGCTGGCGACATCGGTCATGAATCCAAAGTTCGGGTTGGGCCGCGCTCCGGTGAAGAACGGGACGGTAATCGTGCCCGCCGGATTGGCGCAGGAACTCGCGGTTCCGTTCAACACTGTTCCGCAAACGGTGTAGGTGTTGGTAACCGGCGCGGGGAGGTTGCTGTCCAGATAGACCGGCATACGCTGGCCCCGGTTCACCATGTAAATCGCGCTTAGTGTCGTGTTGTGCAAGACTTCGCGCTCGATTGAAAACTCACCCTGGTAGGTAATCGGGTTGGCGAAATTTGGATCGGCGAACACGATGTCTGGCCTCGAGCCGGCCCCGCTCGGTGGAGCTGAGAGCACATTCGGAAAGATTGGCGCACCCGCTGAGGTGGGAGTCAGAGTGTACGAGACAAATCGAATTCCGTTGTTCGTAATCAGGTTGGCAATGGTGGAGTTCTGGGTGCGGCCGTAATAGATGCCGCCGCCCATGCGGATCACAGTCTTCTGATCCTTGCCCGGATCCCAACTGATGCCTAAGCGCGGCCCAAAGTTGTTCGTATCCAGATTGATGTTGCTGGTCCGTGCGTCGAGAGGATTTCCCTTGAGGGCGGGCATGGTCTGAATTTCGTAGCGCAGACCGAGATTGACGGTCAGGTTGGTCATGGGGCGGAATGTGTCTTCGACATAGCCGGCCGCGTCCCAGGTTTGGAAATCGGTACTACCCGCGGCGCCGAGCGAGTCGAATGCCTGGGAAAAGGTGGTGTAGTGCGCGCCCGTCACGCCCCCGCCGGTCGTCGCGGCCTGGCAGTTCGCCAGTGGGACCGAAGACGCATTGCCGCAATCCAGCGCGAAATTATTGAGCGAGGAGTAGCTGTACACGCCTCCGCCCTGGAATAAGTTGATCTGCAGGTCATCGACACGCGTAACATCCCAGCCGAATTTAACGGAGTGCTTCCCATGCAGCCAGTTCAGGTTTTGCGAAAACTGGATGCGCTTTTCGTCGGGATAGGCGGCACGCGGAAGAAAATTGGGCATGCCGAAATTGATGCCGTTGGTCGTGCTGACCGACGGCCCGGGCGCGTTCGGCAACTCGAATTCGAAGTCGCGGCCATACTGGAAGCGCAGTTCGCTGAGGAACGTCGGCGTAAAGTTGGAGGTCCATTTCCCGATTACCGTTTCGCTGCTCACATCATCGGAGCCGTTCATCGTGTGGTGGACAGCTGTGGAGGGAGCTGTCTGGATGCCATTCGGCGAATCCCACCGCAGGATGTTGACCGAGCCGGTGAGACCGTTGTTGGGATTCACGTTGTAGTCGATTTTGCCGAGTCCGACGGATTCGTTCCCCTGACGGGGCTGCGTCTCGATCAGACTTTGAAAGAAGGGAACAACCTGCGGGCAGCCCGGCGCTGTGCACGTGGAGTTGAAGAAGGTGGACGAGCTCGGCACCACCGACATCGGGAAGTTGCGCTTCTGCTGCTCGTAATTCCCAAAGTAGAACAGCTTGTCTCTCTTGATCGGTCCGCCTACGGAACCGCCAAACTGCTGACGGCGATCCTTCGGTTTTCCGGGCAAGCCGACGGCGACCAACTGGTTGGCGCTGAAGGGATTCGCGGCGTTCAATGAATCGTCGCGGATGAGATAAAAGCCCGTGCCATGAATATCGTTCCCGCCCGACCGCGTGACGGCGTTGACTACGCCCCCGGCAGCGCGGCCGTATTGAGCCGAAAATGCGCTGTTGCCAACTTGAAATTCCTGGATAGCGTCGATGCTGTAGGCGAAACTTAACCTCGTCCGGCCCTTTGCCTCCGAGAAGAAAGCCTGGTTATTGTCCATGCCGTCAATCATGTTGTTGTTGTACAGGCCGGACATGCCGCGGAAGCTCAGCAGGCCGAAGCCTGAATCGTTAGTCGTCCCCGGCGTGGAAAGGGCAAAACTGTCCCACCGCCGCCCGCTCATCGGCAGGTTCATCATATCTTTCAGGTTGACCAGTGAGCTGACATCCGTCTTGGTAGTGTCCACTGGGGTCGTATCGCCGCTTACCGTCACCGTCTCCGATGTCACGGAAACCTGCATGGCCATATTCACCAACGCTGCCTGGCCAACGGCAACCGTGATTCCCGCTCTCACCAGTGTGGCGAAGCCTGATTTTGAGGCCTTCACTTCATACGTGCCCGGCTGCAGCGCCACCGCCTCATAAAGGCCGGCGTCGTTCGATACCAACGTGCGCGCGACATTGGTGCCTAAGTTGCGCACCTCAATCATCGCCCCCGGCATGATCGCCCCGGTAGGATCCGTGACCAGACCCGAGATGCTTCCCGTGCCGGAAGCCGCCTGGCCGCAAAGGCTGGAACTGCCGGCAAAGACCAGAGCCAATAACAGGAAAACATTCCTCCAGGCGCTCCGCCGGTCCGAGTTCCGATCAATACACGTAAATAGCGCGAGCATACGCACTCCCCTCCCCTGCGCTTTACGGTACCCGCAAAGCATTTCGCAACAAAAGAACCTTCAATTCCGTCTTGGAATACGATAACAGAAATTAAGCGACCCAGAAATTAAGCGACCGAGATGCTAAAAAACGTGTTGCAGCACGGTTAAATCGAGACGGACCAGAAAGCGTGCGCCCCAGAGGCGGGGCGCACGCGGAGGAGCGGTAGGCTAGAAGCTAAAACGAGCGCCCAATTGTAGTTGACGCTCGCGGGCCAAGTTTGTCCCGGCGGCCGAAATCGTTTGAAAATCGGTGCGCGGGAACAGCGTCGTTCCGCGGACGTTGAACTGCGTCGTGTTGAGTCCCGTGATCTGAACACGGTTGGTGACGTTGAACGCCTCGAAGATCAACTGCAGGCGAAGGCGCTCGGTGAATTTGAAGTTGCGAGCCAGGCGCGCGTCTCCATTCGCCACGCCCGGATAGGTGTAGGTATTGCGGCCAATGAACGGCGCGCGGTTATATGCGTTGCCCGCACCGCCGACTCCGAGCAGCCCGCCCTGGATCCCGGCGGGCGTCGGGTTGCCCGACGTGCTTCCCGAGTAGGGATGTCCGTCCGCGAGCGTGAGTATCCCGGATATCTGGAATCCGTTCACAATGCGCCGCAGCGATTTGTTTTCGATGTTTTGCGTCGGCAGTTGCCAGACTCCGGAAAGCGTGAACCGTCTTCGCTGATCGAAGTCCGAGAGCGAATAGTCCTGCTTCAGATTGAACGGGTTCATCGGCGAATTCGTGGCCGTGAACGTCGTGGAGTTCTGGTCGTCATCCTGCGCCTTCGACCAGGTAAACCCGGCTTGCAGTTGGAAGCCTTTCGAAAAACGCTTCTTGGCCTGGATCACGAGGCCGTTGTACCAGGTGTTCACCACGCTCTCGACGGCCGTCATATATCCGTAATTCGAATTCGGGCGCGCGCCCGTCCAGAACGGCACGGTGAACGTGCTCAGAGGGTTTGCGCACGCTGTCGACGATCCGACCTGCGGCACTCCGCAGACCGTGTACGTCGCCTGGCCCGGTGGGAACAGGTTGGTATCCACGAAAACCGGCATGCGCTGTCCGCGGTTCAGCATGTACACCGCACTCAGCGTGAAATTGTGGAATACCTCCTGCTCGATCGAGAACTGCGTCTGATAGATGACGGGATTGGCGAAATCCTTGGTCGCAAACACCACGTCCGATTTCACTCCGCTGCCGGTCGGGACGGTCGAAAGGACGCTCGGGAAAACCGGAGAGCCGGCCGTAGTCGGAATGAACGAATAGGATTTAAAACGCACTCCGTTGTTGGTGATCAGATTCACCAGCGTAGAGTTCTGCGTTCGGCCGTAATAAATACCGCCGCCCAGCCGGAGCACTGTTTTTTGTTTACCGGACGGATCCCACGAGATTCCGACGCGAGGGCCAAAGTTGTTGCTATCAGTATTGAGCCTTTGCGTCAGGGAAAGATCCGGGTTGCCAGTGAGACCGGGCATGGTTTGCAGGTCATAACGCAAGCCAAGCGTCAGCGTCAGTGACGAGACTGGTCGGAAAGTGTCTTCGAGATAGTACGCCATGTCGAAGGTATTGAATTCCGTCTTGCCGCCCAGCCCGAGCGTATCGAATGCCTGGTTGTAGCTGCTGTAATGTTTGCCGACGATGCCACTTGGCGGATTGGGCGCCGCCGCGCAGTTCTGCATCGGCAGCGGGAACGACGGGTTGCCGCAGTCCAGCGCAAAATCATTCAGCGTCGAGAAGTTGTACTGGCCGCCCCCCTGATAGAGGTTAATCATCAAGTCGTTCACGCGCGTTAGGTCATAGCCGAATTTCAAGGTGTGCCGCCCATGCAGCCAATTCAGGTTCTGCGATACCTGCCAGCGTTTCTCATTGGGATATGCAGAGCGCGGCAAGAAATTCGCCATGCCGAAGTTGATGCCGTTCGTCACGCTGATATAGGGTCCCGGCCCATTCGGCATCTGGGTCTCGAAATCGCGGCCCCATTGCGCACGCAGGTCGCTGAAGAAAGTTGGGGTGATGGAGGAATTCCAGCGCCCGATTACCGTCTCGGCGGCGACATTGTCGGAACCGTTGGCGCTTGTTTCATATCCGTGCGTGGGCGCCGTCTGAATGCCGTTCGGCGAGTCCCACCGCAGGATGTTCACTGTGGAAGAGAACTGGTTGCGGTCCGTGGCGTTCCAGTCCACCTTGGCCAGCCCGACCCATTGATTGCCCTGCCGGGCCTGCGGGCCGATCATGCTCTGGAAGAACGAGACGGCGTTGCTATAGCCCGGCGCAGTGCCTGGAGTCGTCAGGAAATTGGAAGCATACGGAATGACGGTCGCCGGGAAATTGCGCAGCTGCTGATCGTAGCTCAAGAAGTAAAACAGCTTATCCTTCTTAATGGCGCCGCCCACGCTCGGCCCGAACTGCTGGCGCCGGTCCGGCGGCTTGGCCGGCAATCCGAGAGCCAATAACTGCGGCCCGCCAACCGGGTTGGCGGCGTTCAGCGAATCATCTCGGATCAAATAGAAGAAGCTGCCATGCAGGTCATTGGTCCCCGATTTCGTGACGGCATTGACCACGCCGCCCGCTGAACGGCCGTACTGCGCAGAAAACGCGCTCGTTCCTACTTGGAATTCCTGTACCGCCTCGGTGCTGATTCCATAGGACAGGCGCGTTCGGCCTTTGGCCTCCGAGAAGAACGCCTGGTTATTATCCATGCCGTCCACCATGTTGTTGTTGTACAGGCCCGACATGCCGCGGAAGCTCAACAGCCCGTATCCACCGTCATTGCTGACGCCCGGAGTACTCAGCGTAAAGCTATCCCACCGACGTCCGTTCATCGGCAGGTTCATCATGTCCTTGAGGTTCACCACCGTGCTGACGTCCGTCTTCTCGGTTTCAACCACGGCCGTGGCGGCATCCACCGTCATCGTGGTTGCGGTCGCTGAAACCTGTAGCGTCAAATCGACCACTGCCCGTTCGCCAACAGAGATCGTAATTCCCTTTCGCAACAGCGTGGCAAACCCTTGCTTGGTTGCCTTGACTTCGTAATCGCCCGGCGCCAGCGAGACGGCCTCCCACCGGCCGACTTCATTGGACTGGAGCGTGCGCATCGCATTGGTACCAACGTTTCGCACTTCGACCTCAACGCCGGGCATGACAGCCCCGCTAGGGTCCAAGACGAGCCCGGCCAAGTTGGCGGTCCCCGACGCGGCTTGGCCGTACGCCGTCGGAGCGATTGCAAGTATCAGAAACAACGTCAATCCCAAGCTCATCCAGGCGCAGAGTGGTCTGGAGTTGCCCGGTGTGACGGGGAGTGATCGTGTCATATTTGACTACCTCCGGACGTGCGGCACGTCCTGTTTGGTCTGGGTCTGCCGCAAGCTGCAGGCGCAGCCCCGGCGAATTGGAGGAGGCCCACCGCCCCCGCCCTTGACCGACCCCCACATTTCAGACATTAAGGTACCAAATTTCTCTTCCCCACGCATCGGTGGAGCTGAGGCCTATCCCTCATGGCATACTGAAGCTTGCAGCCTGCCGTACCAACCCTGTCCGAACGCCTGGCGCGGGTTCGGGAGCGCATCGCACGCGCTGCCGACCGGGCCCGTCGCGACCCCAGTCACATTCTATTGCTCGCGGTGACAAAAGTATTTCCGGCGTCTGCGATCCGGGAAGCCTATGAACTCGGCTTGCGGGAGTTCGGCGAAAACTATGTCCAGGAGTTCGAGGGCAAGGCGCCGGAAGTGCGCAGTTTGCCGGGCGCGCGTTTCCACTTGATTGGTCATCTGCAGTCCAATAAGTCGGGGAAGGCCGCCGAGTTGTTCCACGTAATTCAGACGGTCGATGCCGCCAAACTGGCGCGCCGCCTCAACGATGCCGGCCGCCCGCTCGACATAATGTTGGAAGTCAAGCTTTCGCCCGAGCAGGCCAAAAGCGGCGCGGCGCCGTACGAACTTGCCGACCTGATTCCCGCGGTGCAGGCGTGTCCGAACCTGCGCCTTTTGGGCCTAATGACAATGCCGCCGTGGTCGGACGACCCCGAATGTTCCCGACCCTACTTCCGCCGCCTCCGTGAACTAGCCTCAGAACACCGGCTACGAGAACTTTCGATGGGCATGTCAGGCGATTTGGAAGTCGCCATCGAGGAAGGCTCGACCTGCGTGCGCGTAGGCACCGCGCTGTTCGGTAAGCGGAAGAAGGCGTGACGGTCGGCTTTTATGCACCGCTGCCCCCGGCGCGCACCGGCGTGGCCGATTATGCGGCCGCTCTTCTGGCGGCGCTGCGGCAGCGCGGCCCGATTGAGATCGCGCCCGATGCTTGCGACAGCGCTCTCTATCACATCGGCAACAACCGGCAGCACGCCGAGATCTACCGGCGCGCGCTGGAGCGGCCGGGAGTTGTGGTCCTGCATGATACGGTGCTGCATCATTTCTTATTAGGTGAGCTTGACCAGCCGCGCTACGTGGAGGAATTCATTTATAACTACGGCGCCTGGAATCGCGGGCTGGCCGAAGATCTCTGGCGCCACCGCGCCGCCTCGGGATCGGAGCCCCGCTATTTCAGCTATCCGATGTTGAAACGCATCGCCGCCACCGCGCGGGCCGTGGTCGTGCACAACCCGGCCGCCGGGCGGATCGTGAGAGCTCATGCACCGCAAACGCCGGTGATCGAGATCCCGCATCTGTTCGCACCACCCGAACCGGGGGCGCCGGTGGAAGCGGCACAGTATCGAGGACGGCTCGGTTTCGCCAGAGACGAGTTCGTCTTCGGAGTTTTCGGCTACCTGCGCGAGACCAAACGGCTGATCCCGATCCTGGAGGCGTTCGCCGCGATGCGAGCGGAAAACGAGCGGGCTCGGCTGCTGGTGGCGGGCAGCTTCGTATCGCCCGAACTGGAACGCGCGGTGGCGCTCTGGCTGGCCCAGCCTGGAGTCGTCCGCCTGCCGCACTTGTCGACACGGGATTTCTGGCTCACAGCAAGCGCCGTAGACGCCTGCATCAATTTGCGATACCCGAGCGCCGGCGAGACCTCGGGAATCGGAATTCGCTTGATGGGCATCGGAAAACCGGTTTTGCTGACGGATTGCGAGGAAAACGGGCGCTTCCCCGAAGACGTGTGCATCCGCATTCCGCCGGGCCTCGCTGAGCGCGAGTCGTTGCGCCGCTACATGCTTCTGCTACCATCTATTCAAGGGTTCAGCGCCGAAATCGGCGGTCGCGCAGCCGATCATATCCGGACTCAGCATTCTCTGGAGCGAACCGCTCAGTTGTACTGGAACACGTTGTGCGAGCACCGTTGTTAGCGATCGCCTGCTCGGCCGTTCTGGCGGCCGCAACCGCCTTCCGCCTGCTCCATGTCCCGGTGGTGATGCATGATGGGACGCGGCTCTCGGCGAATGTGTTTCTCCCGTCGGAGCACCGGCGTGTCCCCACCATCCTGATCCGCACTGCCTACGGAAAGGGCGTCGACCTGATTCCCAATTATCAGGCCTTCGTCGATCACGGCTACGCCGTGGTAGTCCAAGATGTGCGCGGCCGCTATGAATCCGAGGGTGATTTCGAGCAACTGCATCATGAGCCCGAAGACGGCGACGCTACCCTGAACTGGATTGCTCAGCAATCCTGGTCCAACGGCAACATCGGCATGGTGGGCGGCTCCTACCTCGGAATCGTGCAGTGGAAGGCCGCTCTTCGCAACAACCCGCACCTGAAGGCCATCTTTCCTGTGGTCTCCGGCGATGATGATTACCGCGACCGCTATTACTCGCGTGGCGGCGCGCTCAAGCTCGGGCACCGGTTGGAGTGGATGGCGGAGAATCTCCGAGTGCCGGGCTACCATCCGGATTTTAATCGCTTCGTCTGGCACCTGCCCCTGCGTACCGCCGATGTGTGGGCGACGGGGCAAGTTTCGGAAGCCTACCAGGAGGCCATGCGCCATCCGGCGTACGATTCCTTCTGGCGGGCCATCAGCACGCGCGAACATCTGGGGCAGATCCGAATTCCCGTGTTTGCGGTGGGCGGCTGGTACGACAATTACGTGCAAAGCGACCTGGACGCGTTCGTCGCGTTGCGCAAGACGAGCGGATTGAATCACATTCTGATCGGGCCGTGGCCGCACAACATGTCGTACAAATTCGAAGGCGTGGATTTCGGGCCGGAATCCGCGGTGGCGGTTCGGGGACTGCAGCTCCACTGGTTCGACCAGTGGCTGATGGGCAAAGACACCGAAGTCGCGTCGATGGCGCCAGTGAAAGTCTTCCTGATGGGAACGAATCAGTGGCTGGAAGGCCGCGAATGGCCGCCGGAGGAGGCGCGCGCCAAAGTGTTCTACCTCGATAGCAACGGCCACGCCAATAGCCGGGAGGGCGATGGCCGCTTGCTCGAAGGCCTCTCTCCCCGCGAGCTTGAAGATTCGTATACCTACGCCCCCCGCAATCCCGTCCCGACCCGTGGCGGCGCGGTCTGCTGTAACCCGCGCGTTTTTCCATGGGGTCCCCTCGATCAGCGGGACGTCGAAGATCGCCCGGATGTGCTGGTATACAGCACGCGCGCGCTTCGCTCCGATGTAGCGGTCGCGGGTCCGGTGAAGGTGGTGTTGTACCTAGCCACCAGCGCGCGCGATACCGATTTCACCGCGAAGCTGGTGGACGTCTTCCCTGACGGCACCGCGCGTATTTTGACGGATGGCATTCTGCGGCTGCGCTACCGTAAGTCGCTGGAGCGTTCCGAACTGGCCCGGCCCGGCGAAGTGTACGAGGTCACGATCGATGCAGGTGAAACGGCCAACGTGTTTCTGCGCGGGCATCGCATCCGGCTGGAAATTGCGAGCAGCAACTTCCCCAAATTTGATCGCAACCCGAACACCGGCGGGTCAATCGCGGACGAGACACATCTGATTTCGGCGACCCAGACGGTGTATCACGGGGGAGCGCGCGCGTCTCGGCTGGAGCTGATGGTATTGCCGGTGCGGCACGATTCGGTGGCGGCAGTGCTAAAATAATTTCAAGTCAAACCTGTAGCGGCGCGGTAGCCAAGTGGTAAGGCCAAGGTCTGCAAAACCTTTATTCGTCGGTTCGATTCCGACCCGCGCCTCCAACTAAACAAATATAATTAGCTTGGCTGTACGCCAATTGCGGGGGCAGACCGCGATCCCAAGAGCTAGTTTAAGCACAAAGCACCTGCACTCGCTGCCCGGTAGTTTTCGAAGTTGCGGAATCCCTACGCCTGCCGGCTGATGGTTTCTTGAAGCGGTAGATCACGGCGAGGGCGGGATGTTCTGCCAGGTAGGCCAGCAGCCGGAGCTGTTGTTCGGCCTTAAGATTGTGGCGATGCCGTCGCGTCAGGGACAGCAAGCCGCGATTTTGGCTCCGGCCGGATCGATCTAGAAGCATTCCGCCAGCTCGGCGGGCTTATGACAGGGTGGCACTTAGCCCGCCAAATTGTCCTATCAGAACTGCTAACCGCAGTTAACCCGGTGCTTTCCCGTGTTGATGTTACGGAGGTTAACACCCGAATGGTCCGTCTGGTGCATTGGCCCCATGCAGAAAGGTTTGCCGTATGTCCCGGTTCCACACGGTATCAACGCTCGCTTTGGTTGCAGTGGCTGCTTTCGCCCAGCATGGTAAGATCGCTTCCGACCTAGAAGGCCTAGACCCGAACGCCACGGTGGACGTGATCGTTCAGTATGCCCATTCACCCACCGATCGGCATCATCAACGGGTTCTGGCCGCGGGTGGCACGCTCAAGAAACAACTCGGCATCATTTGGGGCGCTCACTATGCTGTTCCGGCCGGTGCACTTCGCAAGCTGGCGCAGGAACCGGACGTCGTGCATATCTCGCCAGATCGCCCGCTGCAGGCTGCAGTGGATGACGCCGAAGCAGCCGTGAATGCGAACATCGCGCTGTCCTACGGTTTCGACGGCACAGGTGTGGGTTTGCTGTAATCGATAGTGGCATTGCGAATCATCCGGACCTGAAAAACTCCAAGGGTGCGCTGCGGGTACTCTACCAACAGGATTTCGTCGGCGGCAGAACCGACGACCACTACGGGCACTGGCAGACCGTGGCGGGGATTATCGCCGGCAATGGAGTCAGTTCGACTGGTTCGAATTTCTTCCTGACGTTTCGTGGCTTGGCGCCAAACGCGAACCTGATCAACCTGCGCGTGCTCAATCAGAGGGGCCGTGGAACGGACAGCGGGGTCATCGCGGCGATCCAGGAAGCCATCCAACTCAAGAGCAAGTACAACATCCGCGTTATCAATTTGTCGCTGGGCAGGCCGGTCTTCGAAAGCTACACCGTCGATCCGCTCTGCCAAGCCGTGGAGCAGGCGTGGAATGCGGGAATCGTAGTTGTGGTGGCGGCCGGCAACCAGGGGCGCGACAATTCACATGGCACTCAGGGTTACGCCACGATTCAGGCCCCGGGGAACGACCCACTCGCGATCACGGTGGGCGCCATGAAGAGCATGGGCACGCCGTCGCGGGCGGACGATCTGATCGCCAGCTACAGTTCCAAAGGCCCCACGCTGATCGATCATATCGTGAAGCCCGACCTGGTGGCGCCTGGTAATCGCGTCGTGTCGCTTCTGGCGAGCACGGCGCAGCTCCAAAATAAGTACCACAACAATGCAGTGCCGCTGGCGGCTTACGAAAACACGGGCAGTGGGGCGCTTTCGAACGAGTATTACATCGAGAGCGGCACGAGCATGGCGGCGCCGATGGTGAGCGGAGCGGCGGCCCTGCTGCTGCAGCAGAACCCGAACCTGACGCCGGACCAGGTGAAAGCGCGCCTGATGAAGACGGCAACGAAGGACTTCCCCGCCTCGAGTACAGCGACCGATCCGACGACCGGTGTAATTTACACCAGTCAGTACGACATCTTCACGGTCGGCGCCGGCTACCTTGACGTTTGGGCGGCCCTCAACAATTCCGATTTGACCACGCTGTCGGCTGCATCGCCGACTGCGGGCGCGCCCGACAGCAACGGCAATGTTTACATCATTAACAGCCAGTCCGCAGTCTGGGGAAGCAGTGCTGTGTGGGGTTCCAGTGCGGTATGGGGTTCGTCGGTTTGGGTGAACGGCAGCTGCGCAGTATGGGGTAGCTCCGCTGTCTGGGGAAGCAGCGCCGTGTGGGGCGATTCTGCGGTCTGGGTTAGCAGCGCGGTTTGGGGCAGTTCCGCGGTGTGGGGTGACAGCGCCGTGTCGGGCAGCACGACGCAGGACGGAGCAGAATCTGTAAGCATTGCTATCTACGGCGAGAACTAACGCGCCGGGTACACGCCACTCCGACGCGCTCAGGGGCAGTTGGCCAGCCACGGGAGGTGGTGATATTCCGTCGCAATTGGCCAAACGTGGGGGCCGTTGGCGGATGAGTGCCGCTGCCCGGAAGAGGATTGCTGCTGCTCAGAGGAAGAGGTGGGCGGAGTATAGGAGAAGCGGAACACTGTCTATTCACATCGCCGGAATACGCACTGTAAGCGTTCGCTGCTCATCACCCTCATTTCCGAGGTTCGCCGGAGGGCAATTGCATACTCGCGCGCGCTTGCGTCGGGCCGTTCACGGCGGAGCCGAAGATGTCAGGTTGGGACGTCATTCCGAAGTATGGGAGATTGAAATCGGTGCTGACATCTTTGGTAAGCCTGTTCAACAGGTTCTGCGTCCGCGCAGCCCGTAAGGTGGTTTCGATCTCCTGGTGAACGGCTCCGAGCGGCGTAACGTTCTTAGATTCCACCTTGATGATTACCACTGCCGCCAGCGCATCCAACACGTCCGAGACCTCGCCGGGGTTCAGATCCAATGCTTTCGCCTCTTCCCCCTGCATGCTTCTCCGGTCTACCGTGGTGAGATTCACCAGAGGTGGCGTTGCTTGTATATGAAAAAATTGGAAAGCATCTTGCTGGAGGAGATTGAAATCTTCACCGGCGGCGGCCCGTTTCCGCAATTCCTCCATGTAGGGTTTGACGGCGGCGCGAGTCAGCGGGTGCGCGATTTCGGTGGGCACCTCGAGCGGAACA
Source organism: Bryobacteraceae bacterium (assembly GCA_035295805.1). Lineage (GTDB taxonomy): Bacteria > Acidobacteriota > Terriglobia > Bryobacterales > Bryobacteraceae > PSRJ01. Next base: position 40,747 of record DATGII010000203.1, read on the forward strand.
GAGAGGCGGCGTATTTGAGCCTGTTCGTACTCGTCCCGATGCAGGTCGTAGTACTTCTGCACTTCGGCATCCGTAATTGCCGTCGTCTTTGCCTGCAGCTTTTGCAAAAAAGCACTTGCCAAGGCGCGTGATTTGACGATTTCCAACTGCGCAGCAAGTTCTTTAGCAAACGTGGGATCCTTTTCCAGCCCCTGTTGTTGCGCAAGCGCGGAGTAAACCAGGGTCCGGGCATATTGAACGCCGAGGCGCCTCCGTGCCTGTTCCGTGGCAGCAGGCGAAAACGCGTCTACAAACCGGTCCAGGTCCCGGCGGGTGATCACACGATTACAAGAAGCCTTGGTTTGCGGGTTACTGCAGACCCCGCCCAACGTGATTACGGCAGTTTCGGGCGGCACGTCGGGCGGCTTTGAATTACCGCGCAGGTCAGCGGCGGCGCCCCTGGAGGCTGCCCGTCCAATACGTGGCTTAGGCAACGGCGATCGCGGCCGGGATGCTGATGCCGGCCGCGGCAGCGTTACTGACGGATCCGGAATTAACGGATTCCGGGCCTCGGTTTGCCCAAAGGCGCATAAGAGACCAGATAAAGCGGCGGTCGTGACGACGTATCGCATCAAGCCCTTCCTTTAAATTCCGCCACGCGGCCTAATTGCAACCCGCCGCGTGAGACGAGGTCGTCCAGAGGGCCAAGTGAGCACGAATCTTCTCTTACTAGCTAATGGTCTTGCGATGAGATTGTCTTTGTCCGAGAGCAAAGAGCTGGCCGTACTGGGACACACTGAACGCGACGGGAGACATCATCCGCTGTCGCCCGCCGCACCGGCTCTCATTTTGCCGTCTCTCGGTTGTCCCTCGGGAGAACCACTAACAAGTTGACAGACGCCTGGTTGTTCGACAGATTCGGGTCTGAAGTCGTCGAGCCTACGGTTGCGGTATTGGTAACGACTGTTCCTCTGGGCGCAGTGATTTTCACCGTTATAAATATCTGCCACGAGTGTCCCGGCTCCAACCGGGGCGTCGTGCAGGTCACTGCCCCGCTCGTACCAATCGCAGGGCCTGCACAGGATCCTGCACTTTGCTTGGACTCCAGGAATACCGTACCGGATGGAAGGGCGTCATTCATTATCACGATATTGGCGCTATTGGGTCCCATATTTGTAACTCTGATGGAATATGCAAATAATTGGCCCTGCACCACCTTGTGATCTTCAATCTGTTTGATGGCCAGGTCGGCCGTACCACCCGCGGTCTGCGCATTGACGGTCACCGAGGTCGAGTTCGACGACCCCAGGAAATTTTGATCGCCAGTGTATGTTGCCGTTATGCTCTGCGATCCCGAAGACAGATTGCCCACAGTGCAGCTTGCCGTGCCGTTGGGCTGTAGCGCCACGCTGGCGCACAGCGTAATGGAGCCATTGGCCATGAACGAGACCGTTCCAGTCGCTGTTCCCGATCCGGGAGGAGTCGCCTTGACCGTTGCTGTGAAGGTCACTGTTTGGCCGACGGTCAAAACGGAGGCGGAACTGCTCACCTGAGTGTTCGTCGCGTCTTTGGTTATGGTTTGCGAACTTTGACCGCCGCTCGGCATAAAATTTCCGTCACCGCTATAAGTGGCCGTGATGGCGTGCATCCCGGTGGCAAGTGTGTTGATAGTGCAGATCGCAGTGACATTCGACCCCAGAGGCACCTTCGCACATACAGCGCTGGATCCATCGGTGAAAGTAACCGTCCCGGTCGGAATACCGGAACCCGGCGCATTGACCGTCACGGTCGCCGTAAGAGTCACCGCCTGTCCGAATACGGAAGGGTTCGGCGAGCTTATCACCGCAGTGCTCGTGGTCGCCTGGTTCACATTCTGGTACGTCACCGCGAAGCTCGCCCCAAGGTTGCTGTTGGGGGTATAGTTCGCCGTGATCATGTGCTTGCCTAATGCAAGAGAGCTAACGGTGCAGTTGGCCATTCCATTAGCGTCTAAAAGGACGCTGGCGCACAGCGAATTGGGCCCGTCCGCCTGGAACGACATGGTGCCCGTCGGTGTGCCGGAACCGGGCGCATTGACCGTCACGGTCGCGGTAAAGGTGACGGCCTGTCCAAATACGGAAGGATTCGGCGAACTTGTCAAGGCAGTGCTCGTGGCTGCCTGGTTCGAATTGACGTTGACCTGAATTTGCCCGTTACTGCTTGTCAAGTCGGCATCGCCGCTGTAAGTCGCCACGACGGTATGGGAGCCCGGCGCAAAGCTGCTTGTACTGCAAACGGCAGTTCCGCTCTGCAAGGGCACTGCAGAGCACACCGTGTTCGAGCCGTCCGCAACGAACGACACGCTGCCGGTGGGCGTTCCGGCCCCCGGCGGGTTGATCGTAACGGTCGCGGTAAAGGTCACAATCTGACCGGAAGCGGATTGGCTTATTGAACTGGTTACGATCGTGGTAGTCGCGGCCTGATTTACGCCCTGAACCAAGGTCGCCGATACACTGCCGGCATT
>DATGII010000204.1:0-3532 GCA_035295805.1 Bryobacteraceae bacterium
AATAATCGCGACGTCCGTCGTGCCCCCGCCAATATCGACCACCATATTGCCGAGCGGCTCGGCCACCGGCAGACCCGCGCCGACGGCGGCCATCATCGGCTGCTGAACCAGGTGCACCTCGCTGGCTTTGGCGCCGTAAGCAGCGTCCATTACGGCGCGCCGCTCGACGGGAGTTGTTTCCGACGGGACTCCAATCACGATGCGCGGATGGACCAAACGCTTGCGCGCATGGGCCTTTTGCACGAAGTGCTGCAGCATGTGGGAGGTAGCGGTAAAATCGGCGATCACCCCGTTGCGCATCGGGCGCACCGCCGTAATCTGCTCAGGGGTGCGGCCGAGCATCTCCTTAGCCTCGCTGCCTACGGCTTCGACCGCGCCGGAGTCCTTCCTAAGTGCAACAATTGAAGGCTCGTTTACCACGATCCCCCGATTGTGCGCATAGACGAGTGTGTTGGCAGTACCAAGATCGATTGCCAAGTCGGAGGAGAGCCTGCTGAAGAGCGATCGTGCGTTCATTTCCCTAACACCTTCTGTAAGTGACCTGCGAACCTATTGATATATAAACGTGAAACTCCGGTCAGGTAAAGATGTCATGGGATAGTTAGTAACTGCTATATAACGCTAACTATTTACCCGTATTAACCCTATTCGAGCGGCACGGTACCGCGTCCGTTACCCCCGGTACTACCGCGCGGGGACAAAGCGCGAAATAATTGGTGCATGTGAGGGCCGATCGGATTCGCTCTCGCAGTCACGGTTGGGCAGCAATATTCGGAGGATTTGAAAAAATATGTCAAAACTAGCCGTAGCCGAAGTGTGTCTGGAAGGAGTCGAGCCTCGTCTATCCGTCAGAGGCTTCTGGGTGAGCTTCTCGAAGGTTTTCGCGAAACTCCATTGCCGCCTCGTCCATAACAACATTTCACGTCCGGTCAATGGCAAATACCGCTGCTGGACCTGCCTGCAGGAATTCAGCACCGACTTCTAGGACGGGTCGGCACGCGCGCTAACCTTTGACAGCTTGTTGCACCCCCCCTGGAAGCGTAAACTGCCTCTGGAGGGTAACTCATGAAGTCGATGTTGACCCGATTTTGGAATGAGGATCGAGGCCAGGATTTGATCGAATATACGCTGTTGATGGCATTCGTGGCGTTGGCCTCCGCCGCGTTGTTTATTGGCGCCGGTGGTAGCATTTCGGGGATTTGGACGGTAAGCAACAGCCAGTTAGCAGCAGCCAGTACATCAGCGTCGTAAATGTCCCTCTGCGAGGCTTCGAAGCGGTAGGGAGCTTCGAGCAGCCGAAACGAGGCGGGCTGGTTGCGGGGACCGGCCGCGCGCGTGTCTTTCAAATTTTCCACTCAATCCAGCATGGTACAAAGGGCGTATGGCCTCGTACCGCGTTGACACGCCGTCACGCCCGTATTGCGCGACTGTGGAACGCGGAATTGCCGGGCATATGGCCGAATTCTTGCCGGCGAAGGTCAAGGTCTTTGTCGTCACCACCCAGGATGTCTGGCACCATCAGGGAACCACGTTAGATCAAGGGTTGGCCGGACGGGCGTACGACGTTCTTTACTTGCCGGGCGGCGAGGACCAGAAACGCCTGGCGCCCCTAGAAGCTCTCGCCGAGGAAATGGTGCATCGCGGGGCGGACCGCTCCAGCGTGATCGTGGGATTCGGCGGCGGAATCGTCAACGACATGGCTGGATTTTTGGCGGCCATCTTCATGCGCGGCATTTCCGTGATCCAGGTACCGACCACCCTGCTGGCGCAGGTGGATGCGGCCGTAGGCGGCAAGACTGGCGTGAACCTCATCTGCGGCAAGAACCTGATTGGGAGTTTCCATCAGCCGCTGGCGGTGCTAATCGATCCGGCGGTTCTGAAGACTTTGCCGGAGCGGGAATATCGCGCGGGCCTTTGGGAAATCCTCAAGGCCGGCATCATCCGCGATCCGGCGCTATTTCGTTTTCTGTCCGAGCGCCGGGGTGAAGTACTCGCGCGCGCCCCGGAAGCCGTCGACCGCATCATTGCCGATTCGGTGCGCATCAAGGCGGAGGTGGTTTCGGCCGATGAAAGGGAGAGCGACCTCCGCCGCATTCTGAATTTCGGACACACGTTCGGCCACGCTCTCGAAGCGGAAACCGGCTACCGCCGATTCCTGCATGGTGAGGCGGTGGCTTGGGGAATGCGCGCCGCGATTTATCTGAGCGAGCGCACCGGTCATGCCTCGGCCGAAGAAAGCGTCGAGATGCTGGATTTGATCCGCCAGTACGGGCCGGTGCCGGCGCTGAACGGTATCACTGCGCCGGCGTTGCTGGCGCGACTCGCGCACGATAAAAAGGCGGTGCTGGGAGCGGTGCACTTTGTGCTGCCGGTCCGCATCGGGGAAGTAAAGATCGTTTCGGGAATACCGGAAAGAACCGTCCTGGACGCGATCCAGTCGGCGCTGCCATGAAAGGAACTACGCCGGCCGGCGCGCGCAGCGAACAGGAAGCGGCGGCCTGGGTGCGGGGCATGTTTGCTCGCGTCGCGCCGCGCTACGACCTGGCCAATCACCTGCTCTCTTTCAACATCGATCGTTATTGGCGTGACCATACAGTGCGCCGCGTCCGTGACATCCTCGCCAATCCCAGGGCGTGCGTGCTGGATATCTGTTGCGGAACCGGCGATCTGGTGATGGCGCTCGAGCGGGAACGCCGGGGACCCGTTTTAGGATCCGATTTTTGCCACCCCATGCTGGTTGCGGCTCGTCAAAAAATCGGCCGCGCGCCGATGAGTTCCCCGCTGTTCGAAAGCGATGCCCTCCATCTGCCGCTGGCGGACGGCGCGCTCGATCTGATCACGGTAGCTTTCGGCTTTCGCAACCTGGCCAACTATCAGGCAGGTTTGCGCGAGATGCGGCGGGTTCTCAAACCGGGAGGCACTGCGGCCATCCTGGAGTTTTCGCAACCGCCGAATCCGGCGTTTGCGGCTCTGTACAACTTCTACTCGCGGCGGATTCTACCGGTCATCGGCGGATTGATTTCCGGCAACCGCGACGCCTATCAATACCTGCCGGAATCTGTCCGCAAGTTCCCCGCCGCCGGCGAACTGGCCGACGCCATGCGTGCCGCCGGTTTCGCGCAAGCCAGTTATGAATTTTTGACCGGCGGCATTGTGGCGCTGCACCTGGGGCGCTAGCCTCGGACGGCCCCAGCGCGTTCAAAGGCCGCTTCCAGAGCCGGCTGCGCGAGCGAAGTGCTGATGAAAAGCTCCTGGCGCGCGCCGGCGCTGAGCGCGATGGCTTTCCAGCCGTTTTGAGTCGGCACGGTAACGCGGACTCGTACTTTGCCTTTGGCGTCGCGCACGGGGCGGATGACGCCGGGAATTACGGAACGGATCTCCGGCTCCGCCGCGAGCAGGCTTTCAAGAACGCCGCGCAAACCATCGATGATGCTGTGCTCGATCTTGAGCCGGTCCTTGGCGGTGCGAAGACGCATCTAATGCCAGCCTTCTGCGCCGCGTAAGGGGACGAACCGGCAAGCGACCTCGGCGC
>DATGII010000205.1:0-19969 GCA_035295805.1 Bryobacteraceae bacterium
GCATGGCGAATATAACGATTGGAACCACGGGCGAGTACCGGACTCGGGTGACACCGGAGATCGCAACCAGCTTTCTGGGGCTCGAGGACGCGCGCGTACTGGCGACGCCGGAGATGATCCGGCTGATGGAGCGCACATGCCGCGACGCGGTGCTGCCGCTGCTCGATCCCGGTGATGACACGGTGGGAACGCACGTCGACGTGTACCATCTCGCCGCGGCGCCGCTGGGCAGTGCGGTAACTTTTAGAGTGCAGGTAGAACAAGTGGAGAACCGGCGAATCCGGTTTCAGGTCGAGGCGGCGACGGAGCGCGAAAAGATTGCCCACGGTACGCACGAGCGCACGATTATCAACGTCGCCCGGTTTGCGGCGAAGCAAGCGGAAAAGATGAAGCAAGCGGAAAAGATGAAGCAGGCGGAGAAGACGATATAGCGGCGGGCGCCGGTTCGCCGGATGCCGCCCGCCGGCTACGAACCGAGAATGCTGGAAGCAGGACGATAGCCGCCGAACAAGCCGCTGCCGTTTCGATTCGACGGGGCGCCTGGGGTTTCGGCCGGACCCATGGCTTGATGATAGACGGCAAGGATCGCGCTTTCATCGTAGTCGATGGCCCGGGCGTATTGGCGGATGTAGCTGGTGTTATAGATGCCGCCAGGCAATTTGTGAAATTCGCCACGTTCAATAGCTTCGAGCGAGCGAACGCTGATTTTTGTCGATGCCGCGATTTTTTCTAGGGAGATACCCCGATTGCGGCGGATTGTGGCAAGGCCGAGAACGCTGAATTCTTCTTTCATGTCTCCGCGCTTTCCGTCTGACGTTCCCCGGGGGCCGGTACTAGCCGACTCAGAAAGTAACACTATATCATCTCTTCGGCATTTGTTAAACTCTTTTCACATGGATATTTGCCGCCGAAAATTCGGTGCGTGTATCCTGGCCGGGCTGGGAGGCGGGCTGATCCGCCGCGCCTCAGCCTTACCCCCCAGGCCCAAGTTATTGGTACTGGTAGTTTTAGAACAATCGAGACCGGATTATCTGGATGCCGTTTGGGGCCAGGTTTCGCGCGGAGGGCTCCGCCGGCTCATCGAAAACGGGGCGTACTTCCCTGATTGCCGGCATCTGGCCTCCAGCTTCCCGGCAACCAGCGTAGCGACCCTGGCGACGGCGACTTGGCCGGCGCAACACGGAATTGTGGCCGACCGCTGGTATGACCGCAAGGAGAAGGCGCCCGTGCGTGCCAGCGCGGACTGGCTGCAGGCCACGACTTTTGCGGCGCAGGTCGCCGAGGCGCCCAATTGCCGTGTTTTCATCGTCTCGCAGGACGAGCCGAGAGGCTCGCTGTTTGCCGGAACGCTGCTCGCCAGTTTGTTCTCGATGGACAACGAGGGGCGATTTGCGGCGCGTGGGGATAATCCCGGATGGCTGGCAGACTATAACCGAGCGCATTCCGTAGATAGTTTGCACGACGCCGACTGGCTGGCTCTGGGCGCCAAACCGGGCGCTCCGGCGCTCCGGAAGTTGAAGTTCGATGCCGCCCGCCCGCAGGAATTTCAGGCCCTTTACCGCGCGTCTCCGTTTGCGCAAACCGCCGTGTTCGACTTTGCCGGCGAACTGACCGCTCGTGAGAAGCTGGGACAGGGCAACACGTTCGACCTGCTGTGCCTGCTGCCGGGCGCCAGCGAGCGGCTGGGCTATGAGACCGGCGCGCGATCGCCGCTGATGCAGCAAATGACGCTGCAACTGGACCGGAACCTGGAGCGGCTGATGGATCAGCTCGATCGGGCGCCGGGAGGAAACACGTACGACTTCGTTCTTGCCGGAGGGCATGGGGCGCCGCCGGAGCCGCCGCTGTACGCGCGTCCGCGCATGGCTGTCGAGGGCGAGGCGCTGGCGCAGGCGATTCAGCGGAAGCTGGTGTTGAGCAAGAGCGGACGCGTGGAGAAGTACCTCTATCCTTTTCTTTACCTGGACGGCGGCGGGTCGCGGGCGCCGGAAACCGCGGTCATCGCGGCGGCTCGCGCGGCATTGGAAGAACCCGAGGTGGCCGCGTACTTCACCTCCAGCGGCGCCTGCTCTGTACACAACGAATGGGAGCGGCGGTTCCGCAACAGTTTTCATCCGCTTCGCTCCGGAGATCTGATGTTGTCATATCAGCCCGAATACGTGGAAGAGTTTGGCAGCGGGCGCGGCATCACGTATGGATCGATCTACGATTACGACGTGAAGGTGCCGCTATGTTTCTACGGTCCCCAGTTCCGCCCCGGGGTGTTTGAAGCACCGGTGGAATCGGTCGATGTCATGCCGACGCTGGCGCGCGCGATCGGCGTGGCGCCGCCTTCTTCGAGCGTGGGCCGCGTGCTGGGCGAAGCCTTCATAGGTTCCGAAGAACCCATCCGATGAATCTTTCCGACCCGGCGCTGGCGACGTCGCTGTGCGGCGTTGGCTTGCGCAACCCGGTAATCGCGGCCTCGGGCACATTCGGCTACGGCGTGGAATTCGAAAAGCTGGTCGATCTCTCGGGATTGGGCGGCCTGGTGGTGAAGGGGCTGTCGCGCGAGCCGATCGAGGGCAACGCGCCGCCGCGGATCTACGAAACCGAAGCCGGAATGATCAATTCGATCGGGCTGCAGAATATCGGCGTGCGGGCTTTCGTGCGCGAGAAACTGCCGGCGCTGGCGCAATGCGGCACGGCGGTGTTCGCCAATGTCTTCGGCTACGCGACCGACGATTACGTGGAAGTGGTGCGGGTGCTCGAAGACTACCAGGGGGTGGCGGGCTATGAGCTGAACGTCTCGTGCCCGAACACGAAGCACGGCGGGATTTATTTTTCGAGTGATCCGGCGCTGCTGGGGGAAGTGGTGTCGGCTGTAAAGAAAGTGGCGCGCCGGCCGGTGATCGTGAAACTGTCGCCGAACGTCAGCGCGATCGAGCCGCTGGCGTGCGCGGCCGAGGGCAGCGGGGCCGATGCGCTCTCCTTAATCAATACGTTTGTTGCGCTGGCGATTGATCCGCGCACGCGGCGGCCGCGGGTCGGAGCCGGCTTTGGCGGGTTGTCCGGGCCGGCGATCAAGCCCATTGCGCTGCGGCTGGTGTGCCAGGCGGCGCGCGCGGTGAAGATTCCGGTGGTGGGGCTGGGCGGCATCGCGACGGGAATGGATGCGGCTGAATTCCTGATCGCGGGTGCGGCGGCGGTGGAAGTGGGCACCGCGATTTTCTGGGATCCGCGCGCGCCGGTGCGCATCGCGAGCGAGCTGGGCGCGTTTCTCCGGCAGGAAAAAATCGCGAATGTCAACCAACTCGTGGGCACGCTGAAGCTCTGAACCGGGATAACGTACTCCGCGCTCTTCGTTTTATCCACAACGTTTAAACACCGCCGCCGAGTGAAGCGGCTCATTTCACACTCCAACAAATTTGTGGAAAACCGGTTCGCGGTGAAATTTTCCTTTGGACTGGTCTCCAGGAATACTGGTACAAAAGCTTCACAGTTCAGTCCGTATAGACAGCATGGAGGATCGATCCGAGTGAGTGCCTCTCGACAAATTCGTCCGCAACCGGAGGCCGGCGGTGTTTCATCCGGAAACCGGAAAGCTCCGATGGCGGCGGCATCTTCGGCCGGCAACGGGCGGACCGCCTCCACGCGCATCGGAAAATACGATGTCGAAGGAGAAATCGGCGGCGGCACATCGGTGCGCGTGTTTCACGGGTGGGACCGCGCCACCGGACGGCGTGTGACGCTTAAGGTGCTGACCGATGTGGCGGAGACGCTGCGCGCCGAGCGGTTCCGGCGCGAAGTGGCGGCGGTGGCCAACCTGCGCAGCCCGAACCTGATTTCGATTTACGAACTCGGTGAACACGTGGGGATGCCGTTCGTAGCGGCCGAATATCTGGGAGAAGAGCATCTGGGCCGCGCGATCGCCGGCGCCCGGACGTTCAGTGCGCTCGAGAAGATGCGGGTCATGTGGCAGGTGGCCGAAGGGGTGCGCGCGGCACACAGGGGCGGGCTGGCGTATGTCGGCTTGCGGCCGAGCGGGATTGCGCTTGGCGCCGATGGTTCGGCGAAGATTCAAGATTTCGGCATCGTGCGGCTGGCCGCCGCGCATTCCGGCGAATTGCGATATGAAGACGAGGCGGATTCGGCCGATGGGCTGAGCGACGTGTTTGCGTACGGCGTGATCTATTACGAACTGCTCAGCGGCGTTCATCCGCTTGCCGAAAGCGGCACGAGCCGCATTGTCTCTCTGAGAGAGATCGCTCCGGAGTGTCCGGAGCCGCTCGAACAGCTGATCGTGCGGGCGATGGAGCCCGATCGCGAGTTGCGCTACCAGACTCTGGACGATATTCAATACGATGCCGAGCCGATTCTCCGCCAATTGCAGCGGCAGCGCGCGGAAGTGCTGATCGAAGGCGCGCGGCGCCGAATGGAGGAGCGCGAGCTCGACGCGGCGCAAGCGGCGGTGCGCGAGGCTCTCGACCTGGATCCGGGCAACGTTGCCGGCGAAGGGGTGCGCGCGGAGCTGCGGGGCCTGCTTCAGCAGCGGACCGTGCGCTCGCGGGTGGACGCACTGCTTCACGAAGCGGAAAAGGAAGCGGCGGGCCGCCGATTCGAACGCGCGGCGGAGCTGCTGGAATCGGCATCGCGGCTGGATGCGGGTCACGCCGGCGTCGCGGCTCTGCTGCAGTCGGTGCGCGCGCGCCTGGAGCAGGCCCGCAAGACCGCGCAACTGCTCGATGGCGTGCGGGAAGCGCTCAATGGCAACGATCTATCCGCGGCCGAGGCCCGCGTTCTGGAGGCTCTGGACGCAGACCCGGAGCATGCGGAGGCGTTGGAGCTCGCCGATGCCGTCGCCGAGGCGATCCGGCAGCGCGAGATGGAAGGACGCATCGAGCAGGGCATTGCCAAGGCCAAGTCGCTGCTGCTCGCCGAATCGTTCGATGCGGCGCTCGAGACGCTCGCGGCATTGGAGGCGGAGTGTCCGGGTTCCGCGGCGGTCAATCAATGGCGGACTCACATTCAGCAGCAAAAAGACCAACGCGAACGGAGCGGCCGCCTGGATGCGGAACTGAATCAGGCGCGGGCGCTGATGGCGCGCGAGCAGTTCGCCGAAGCCGCCGAAATTCTGGAGCAGGTGCGGATTGAATTTCCGCAGGAGCAGGGGGTTGCCACGCTGCTGGCCGAGTGCTGCGAGGCGGCCGAGCGCGCGGCCACGGTGGCGCAGGCTCGGCGTGAATGCGAACTCTCGTGCCGGGAGGCGCGTTTTGAGAATGCGATTGCCATACTCGACGCCGCCGGCCGCGCATATCCGGACGATCCCAACCTGGCGGAGTTGCGGCTTGAAGTGGAGGAGCGGCGCCGGGAACGGGAGGAAGCGGCGGCGGTAAGACAGGCGCTTGAAGAAGCACAGTGGCTGTTGGATCAGGACCGCGTCGACATGGCCGTGCAGTTCCTGCGCGAAAAAAGCGCGGCGCAGCCGAAGCAAGCGGAGCTGGCGGCGCGGCTGGCCGAGGCAGAGAAACTGCAATCGGAATGGGAAGGCCGCCGGCTGGTGCAGGATTGCCTGCACCGCGCGGCAGTACTGGAGCAGGCGCACCAATGGGCGGTGGCGCTCACGGTGGTGGAAGAAGCCCTGGAAACCTGTCCTGAATCAACCGAATTGCAAGAAGCGGTGGAGCGGTTGCGGGCGCGGCAGCGCGGCCAGGAATTGCAAAAGAAGCTGGCACGCTGGACGGCGGAGGCGCGGCAGGCGCTGGCCGACGGCGAGATCGCGCAAGCGGAGCAGGTTTTGCGGCTCGCCCTGGAAACTCTGCCGGGCGATCCGGGTCTGCATCAGTTGCGTGCCGAGCTGGAAGCAGAAAAGAAGTTCGGCGAAGAGTGGCACAATGCGCAGGTGCTTGTCGGACGGAGGCAATTCGAAGAGGCCGAACGAATTCTGGTTCGATTGAACAGTTCGCAGCGTCCGGAAGTGCAGACCCTGCTCACGACGGTACGCGAGTCGCGCGCGGCCAGCGAGGAAGAGGGATTCTACAAACGCGGGCGCGAAAAGGCGCTGCTGCTGATCCAGCAGAACCAGACGGAGCAGGCAGCGGACCTGCTGCGAAATCTGCTGTCGCTATTTCCCGGCGATCCGATCTTGCAGCGGGATTTGCAGGCGATCGGGGGGACAGCGCCGGCGGCAAAGGCGGCGAAAGCGGAACCCGTGTTTGCGCCATTGGAAATGCCGGCCGTGAAATCGGCGGCAAAGGGTGAGGAGATCGCGCCGCGACGTTCGCGGCCGGACGCGCCGCCGCAATCGCGGCGCTGGGTGATGATCGCGGGGACGGCGTTGGTGTTGGTATCGGCGGGAGGGGTGACCCGAATGTTGCGGAGCGGGTCCGCCGCGCCGGCGCCGGCTAAAGTCGCAAAAGCGGCGGTGCGGGCCGCGCTCGCGGCGCCGGCTCCAGTGGCAGAGACGCCGAGCACGCCCACCCCGCAAAAAGCAATGATCGCGGAGCCGCCGAAGCCGGTTGCGGCACCTGCGCGCGAGCCGATTGCGGCGGAACCAAAGCAGGCGCCCGCTCCCGTTCGCCGGCATTTCAACACGGCAGCGCTGACGGCGCCGGTGCCTACGAATACGCCCGCGGCGCTGGCTCCAGCGCCTCCGATCGCCGGCACAACGGTGAACTGGGTCGAGCCCCTGCCCGCGACCGTAACGCCGGCGTTGCGCGCGCCGGCGCCGCCCGTGCGCGAGGCTCCGCCCGCCGCGGCGCCGGCTCCGCGGCCTCGCATCGGCGGCGAGTTGCAACAGGTGAAGGCGATCAGCCTGCCTCCTCCGGAGATGCCGATGCTCGCCAAGGAGCGCCGGATCGACGGCGTGGTGAGCCTGGAAGCCACGATCGACAAGCAAGGCGCCGTCTCCAACGTCAAGGTCATCAGCGGAAACTCGCTGCTGGTTCAGGCGGCGGTGGACGGCGTCAAGAAGTGGCGCTATCAACCGGCAATGCTGAACGGACAGCCGATTGAAGCGGAGATCAAAATCGAGGTGCGGTTCACATCAGGGCGGTAACGTCAGACCCCGGGGGAAACAGATTTGGCAACACAGGGCATCACGGAATTCGGCGGACAAGCGGGGCGGTGGCTGCTGCAGGCGGTTGGATATAAGCCGCGGGAGGCAGCTGCCGTGATCGCGGTCTTGAATTTGAAAGGGGGCTGCGGGAAATCGACGATCGCGGTTAATCTCGCGTGCGAGCTGGCTGCGCATGGCGAGGCGGTTCTGCTGATCGACAACGATGCGCAAGGCACGTCACGGCACTGGTGGGCGGCGGGCAAACTGCCGATCCAGGGCGAGTTCATGCCGCTCGAGAACGAAGAAGACGGCGAGCGGCTGGTGCGGGCGGCGGCGGCGCGGCGGGAGCGGTACATCGTACTGGACGCTCCGGCACACGTAACGGCGGCGACGCAAGCTGCGGGTAGGATCGCCGACCTGGTCCTGATTCCGGTCACGGCCAGCGGCATCGACCTGGTGGCGACCGAGGCGGCTGTCGACCTGGTGCGGCAGGCGCGCGTAACGAGGCGGAGCACCAACCCTCGCTGCCTGATCGTTCCTTCGAAGATCGACCGGCGCACGGATGCAGGCCGGCAGATCGATCAGAAGCTGAGCGGCTTCGGAGAAACGGTAGGGCCCGCAGTCCATCAGAAGATCGCGTTTGTGGAGGCGTTCGCCGCCGGGAAGTGGATCGGCGAATATGCGCCGCAGAGCGCGGCGCATTACGACATCTCATCGCTGGCGATTGCGGTGAAAAGGAGTCTGCGGATATGAGCACGGCGGAATGGCCCAGGCCGACGGAGACTCTGCCGGGACCGCGCGCGAAAGCGAGCCGGCCGCGACGGTCGGCACGAAAGGCGGCGCCGGGGGCACCTCCATTGGCGCCGGCGGGTCTCGCTGATTTTGCTGCGCTGGAAGTGCAAGCCATCGATGGCGAGAAATGGCCGGTTTCTCCGGTAGTGTGGTGGCAGCCGGAATTGCCGGTAGAGCTTCCGAAATCGAGCGGGCTGCGCAACGAGCGCCGGCATAAAACGCCGATTGCCGGATTCGTCAAGGTGGAGATCGCGCCGGTGTGTCCGGCGGGCCCGACCGCCACTCCAGAGAGGGTGCTGGCGCCGCAATTGCCGAAGACCGCGCCGTGCAGCGACCTGGCGCCGCTCGGTTGGGATGCCCGGAGCATGGTGAGAAAGGGAAGCGCGGCATGAATCTCGCGGAAACAATGACGGCGGCGGCATCGCTCGAAATCGCCGGAAAAACCGAGGAAGCCCTCGCGGAACTCTGCCGGGCGCGCGATGGAGGGCTGCAGGGGCCGAAGCTCTTTTCGGCAATCGGCCACCTGCAGTTTGAATTGGGCCGCTTTTCCGAGGCTGCGGCGACGTACGAAGCAGCGGACGGAGCGGATGACTTGACGGCGCTGTTTAACCGGGCGGTCTGTTGGGAGAAGGCGGGCGAATGGGAACGCGCCGCGGCGGCGTTCGAGCAGGTGGTCCACCAAGACCCGCGGCGCGCCGGCGCTCTGCTAGGGCTGGGCATTTCGCTATTGCATCTGGGCCGGCCGGAGGAAGCACTGCACGCCATCGAGCGCAGCCTGGAGCGCCAGCCGTTTCGCGAATCAGCGCTGCGCGCGAAAGCGCTGGCGCTGCAACTGCTCGGGCGGCACGGTGAAGCGATGGACCTGTACCAGGCGTTGCTCCTGCGCGACGGCCAATCCGAAGAGCTGCTCGCGCACGCGCTGGCTTCGGCGGTAGCGGCGGCGGATTACGACCGCGTGGAGCAATGGTCGCGGCGCTGGCTCGAAATCCGGCCGGATTCGCCGCGCGCGCTGGAATGCCTGGCGCTGGCGGCCTTCGCGCGCCGCGACTATGCGGCGGCGGCGGACTTGTCGCAGGCCCTGGCGCAGCGGAATCCGGAAAGCTTCACCGCGTGGTTCAATCGGGGCGTCGCGCTGCAAAAGCTCTCCCGATACCTGGAATGCTCCGCCGCGTATGCGCGCGCCGCCCAGATTCAACCGGATTCGGCCGAAGCCCATTTGGGCCTGGGGGCGGCTCTGCAGGAGATGGACGAGATCGCGCGGGCGCAAGCCGCGTACGAGAGAGCGCTGGCTTTTGACGCTGAATTACGGCCCGCGCTGTGGAACCTGGCCCTGCTGCACGAGCGGCGCCGGGATTTTCAAAGGGCCGCGGACCTTTATCAGACGCTGATCACGCTCGATTCGAATGCGGGTGAGGCGTGGTTTCGGCTCGGGTATGCGCATTACCAACTGGGGAGCCTGGCGGAGGCTCTTCACGCGTTTGAATCGTGCCTGTCAATTCTGGGCAAGCGGCCAGAAGCCCTGCTGAACCTGGCGGTAGTCCAATGGCGAACCGGCGACGTGGAAGGTGCGCGCGATACGCTGCGCCAGGTAGCGGCGCTGGAAGTAAAGCCGGCCGGCGCCGTGCGATGCCTGGCTGCCATGGCGATCGAGCGGCAGGATTACAAACAGGCGGCGGCGCTTTTCCAGCAACTGCTCGATGCGGAAGGGGAAAGCGCCGAGCTATGGTACAACGCAGGGCTGGCGCTGCAAAAGATGGGGCGCGCGGAGGAGGCGGCGGCTTCGTATCGCAAGGCGCTGGAGCTACAGCCGGTATTTCCGGAAGCGCAATTGAATTTGGGGCACGCGCTCATGGCGTTGGGAGAGCACGAGGAGGCGCGGGCCTGCTGGCAGGCCGCGGTCAGAAGCAACAGCGAGCTGGCGGAACATTTCTTGGTGTGACAGAAAGGAACGACATGGCAACGAATACGACCGATGTGATGATGGAACACTGGCTGGAAAGTGAAGCGTTCCGGCATCATCCGGACCGCCCCAACGGGAAGAACGGGGGAGAGAACGGGACGGAGCGCGATACGAGCACGCTGGCACTGGCGCCGCTCGTCGACAAAATCGCCTACGGGTTCGCGCGGGGACTCGTTGTCGCGCTGAAGGAGCTGGAGAATCACATCGCCAGCGAGACGCGGAAAGTGGGCGAGACAGTGGGCCGGCGCCTGGATACGTTGCAGGCGAGCGTCGACGATCTGACGGGCGCGGCCTCCGAGCAGCGGGCGTTGAATCGGGCCGTTCAAGAGCAGTGCCAACACCTGGAAGCCGCCGCGGCGTCGCTGCGCGAGGCGGACGCACGCCAGGTTGAGGAACTGGGCGCGGTGCGGGGAGAGATCAAGGAAGTATCCACCAGCGTGTCAAACCGGGTGGAAGCGCTGGGTCGAGACCTGGCCGCGCGGCAGGATGCGGCGGGTCAGCGCCTGGACGCGCTCGATGCAACGGCCGCGGCCTTGCGGGAGGCCGATTCGCGCCAACTGGGAGAACTGGCGGCGTTTCGGAGCGAAACCCGCGAGTCCGCGGCCGCGGTTTCGGCGCGGATCGATGCGCTGTGCCGCGAACTGGGCGTGCAACAGGAAGATATGGATGCGGTGAAATCGACCTTGGGAGGGCTCTCGACGCGAGTAGATAGCGTGGTCGAGAGGCTGGACCGGCAAGCCGAGGCGCTGCGTTCGATCTATTCGAGCTACGCGCAGCGCGAAACGGAACTGGAGCAACTGGTGGATGGACTGGCAAGGCTGCGGTCGCACGGGGCGCCCGCTCCGGTGAAGGCGCTGTAGCTCGGGGTGTGGCGCAGGCGGTCTCCTCCACTGCCTGCGTTCAGGGGGCGGACGACGGAACGCGATCGTCCGCCCCATTTGTCAATAGCAGCCAGAAGGCGTAGCCGGCGAGAGGCAGCAGGACCATCGACGACCACGCCAGGTCGTACCACTTCAAGTCGAACCAGTGGCCGTAGACGGGCAAGACGGCGGCTTGGATAGCGCCCCAGGCGCCGGAGCCGATGCCGGCCACCATGCCGGTTTGATCCTGCGGATAGGCGTGCGCGGCCACATGCAACGAAAGCGTGATGAAGCCGACCGCGATGAACATGCCCCAAAAGAAGAGCGCGAGCACGGCGAAGCGCGAATCGGTGTGGGTTACCAAAGCCAAAGGAAGGCTCAGCACGGCGAGCAACGTATAGAGGCGGACCGGGCGTTGGTTGCCGCCGACGGTGCGATCGGCTACCCAACCCCAGAAGTAGTAGCCGATGCCCCAGCCGAGCGTCGGAGCCCACAGAATGTTTCCGAGTTCGGCCTGCGTCATACCGAGGGCGCGGTTGAGATATACGGGGCTGAGAGTGAGGACCGTGCCGAGTTGGGCGCCACCCAATCCCATGCCCGCGAACAGCATCCAGAAGCGTTTTTCGTTGAGCCGCGGCCAGAGCATGCGGGCGGTCTGGCGCGAGGGGACCAACCAGGGTGGGCGCGCCACCGATGACCAGAGGATGAGCCACAGCGCGCCCAGGCCGCCGGTAAGCAGAAAGGCCGCGCGCCAGCCGAAAGCAAGCGCAAGCGGGGTGACAAGCAGCGGAGTAACGATAGCGCCGAGGGTGGAACCGCTATAGGCGATGGCCATGCCGCGCGAGCGGCTGCCGGGCGGCAGCGAGTCGGCCGCGGTGCGAAGGCCGCCGGGAAACGTGGCGCCTTCGCCAAAACCGAGAACGGCGCGCGCCGCGGCGAAGCCGAGCAGGCCCGCGACCCAGGCGTGCGAAACGCTGGCGAACGTCCAAATTCCGACGGCGATCAACATGCCGCGGCGCAGGCCGATGCGGTCGAGGATGGATCCCCAGAGCGGATTGGCTAACGTGTACGCGACCGAGAACGCCGCGATGGCATCGGCGTAGGCGGCGACGCTGAGGTGCGTATCGCGCAGGATCATCGGGGAGAGCACCGCGAGCACCTGGCGATCGACATACGAAAGCCAGGAGCAGAGCATGATGACAGCGGAGGCGACCCACATGCGCCAGCCGGCGGCCAGTTGGGGGCGCGAGGCTGCGACGGAGCTAATCAAGACGCGCGACCCAGCCTTTCATTTCGGGGCAGGGAGCGGGATAGCGCTCCAGCACCAGCGGATCGTGGCCCGGGATCACGTGATCGCGCGAACTGGCGAGCGCATAGGCGCGGCGATAACCTTCCAAAGTTTCAGCGACGCTGTAGACCACCGGGAACGGGCGGCCTTGTTCCATGTTGGCATAGAAGTGCGAGGCGTCAGACGCCAGCACGACATCGCCGCGCCGCGTGTGCACGCGCACCATCTGCAGTCCCATGGAGTGGCCGCCGACGTGGTGAAGGCTGAGGCCGGGCGCGATTTCTTCGTCCCCGTCATGAAAGACGACACGGCCGCGAAAGAGTTTCTGCACCATGGCGACGACATCTTCTTCATCGAAGGGGTGGCGCATCACGGAGTGGCACATAAGGCGGCCGGTGCAATAGCCCATCTCGCGATCCTGCACGTGATAGCGCGCGGCGGGAAACAGGCCGTGGTTGCCGGAGTGATCGAAGTGCATGTGAGTGATGAGCACATCGGCGACCCCGGCCGGATCGATGCCGATGGATTTCAGGCCTTCGCCGGGGGAGCGCAGGAAATTGCGGCCGCGGCGGCCTCCTGAGAATTCGTCGAAGCCGGTATCAACGACGATGGCGCGGTCACCGGAAACGAGGGCCCAGACAAAGTAATCGAGCGGCATCGGGACATCGTGGGAATCGCCGCCGATGAAGTTTTCGCTCGACATGCGGTGGTGGTGCGCATATTTCACCGCGTAGACCTGCCAGACCCCGTTCGCCATAGTCCAGACTGGCCACTGTATCAGATCGGCGAAGCTTATATCGGAAGACGGAGTTGGAGGTTGAGCCACCTGAGGCGCAGGCGGGAGCGGAGGCGCACGCGCCAAGGGACGGGGCGCTCGCCCGGAAGTCGCTTAACCCGGCGGAAATGGCGTGGCGGTGTGAAGAGATCGTGATCGAGCGGCTCTTCGGAAATTTCGGTGACCTCTTCCCGACTCACGTTGGTATAGGACCGAATGTTTCCCGCCGCATCCGGGAGACTGGAGCGATGGGTGCGCACAAGTATCAGGGGAAACCCATTCTCCGGCGGTCCCTCGTCGGTAAATACGGGCGTCGGGAATTTACCGTCGCGGGAAGATAAGAGGATAGCGTGATGGTGGCGCGGCGGATGCAAGAGCAGCCAGGCGGCCGGCGGATTGATATACCAGCCGTCAACTTCAGTCTCGTCCGGATTCGTAGTGCCCTCCAATGTTTTGGTCACACGCGCGATGACGCGACGCGCGGGGTAGCCGAAGATCTCGCGGCGTTCGCCTGTGTCAGTTGTCTGCGTATGGACGCGCAGGGTGGGGCCGGAACGCCGCGGCGCGGGCCGAGCCCGCTTATGGACGCGCGGCATCTCGAATTCAACCAGCGGGTACATGGTGTAGACGCCGGCCTCGAGATCCAGATGAAACGTGTGGTGTAGATCACGATTGTGGATGAGTGCGCGCTGGGGGCCGTAGCGATACTGAATTGCGCCAGGGGCGTTGGGATCGCCGTCGCAATAGCCTGTGGCGTCGCGGTATTCCGAGCGGCTGTTGCGGCCGAGGATGTACTCTGTACGGCTGAACGGAATGTCGCCGTGAAAGCGCGCCGTGATGTAGCGCAGGCTGGGGTCCGGCATATTCTTAGCACCAGTGTACGGCTTCCGACTACGAGACAATAAGGCCCATGTCACTTGAGGTGTTCCATCAATTCGTGGCGGCAGTGAA
Organism: Bryobacteraceae bacterium; assembly: GCA_035295805.1. Lineage (GTDB taxonomy): Bacteria > Acidobacteriota > Terriglobia > Bryobacterales > Bryobacteraceae > PSRJ01. The sequence goes on from DATGII010000205.1 coordinate 13,663, forward strand.
CAGCCATGATGTCGGCGGGATCGCAAGGTTGCTGGCGGCAGATCATCTCTTCGTGGATGGGCTGGGGAACCAGGTTCAGGGGGGCGCACGGATGGAGGCCGGCTGGCGCGGATATTTTGCGATGTGCCCGGACTACTGGATTCGAACGGACCATGCGGTGGCGGACGGAGAGTTGGTGCTCGCAGCGGGGGCGGCCGGAGGGACGATCGACGGGCAGGCGTGGAGCACGCCGGCGGCTTGGAAAGTAATGATCCGGGAGAACCGCGTGGCCGAATGGCGCGTGTTCGCGGACAATAAGCCGGTGTACGAGATCCTGGGAAGGCGGCAGACCAAGTAAGATTGAACGATGGCCGCGCGAGGTGCGTATTCCCTCGTGAGTCCAACCGCGGAGGGAATCGATGTTTTGCCACCATTGCGGCACACAGGTCAGCGATGCGGCGCAGTTCTGCACTAATTGCGGGCAACCGCTCACGGCGGCGGCTTCGGTGGCGGTCGCGCCGGCGCCGTGGACGCCGCCGGCACGCGTCGAGGCATCGGCCGGACGGTGGATCGGGGCCGGGTGGGACCTGGTGAAAGGCGACCTCGCCACCTACGTCCTGATGGCGCTGATGTTTTTCCTGTTGAGCAGCATACCCTTAATTCAAGGCGCGCTGATCGCCGGCATTCACATCTTCACGATGAAAAAGCTGGCGGGACGGCGCGCCGAATTCGTCGATCTCTTCAAAGGCTTCAACTTCTTCGTGCATACTCTGATCGCATCGATTCTGATTGCCGTGTTCGTGTTTCTGGGGACGCTCGCGCTGATCATTCCGGGGCTGGTGATTGCGGCGATGTACAAGTTCACGTATCTGTTCATCGTCGATAAGCACATGGAATTCTGGCCGGCCATGAAGGCCAGCCATGCCGTGGTACGGAACGACTATCTCGGGTTCACGTGGTTCCTGATTCTGGCGTTTCTGGTGAATGTGCTGGGATTCCTGTGTCTTCTCGTCGGTTTGCTCGTGACTGTGCCGGTGACGATCGCGGCGATCACGGTGGCGTACCGTGAAGTGGTCGGTTTCGAGCCGGCGACGGCGGACTCTTTGTGAAGGCCGTTATTTCGGGTAGCCCGGGGTGGCTTTCACTTCGGCGATTTGCTTATCGTGACGCATAGTGTGCAACGGAGCGTAGATGAGCCAGTTGTAGCCGTTCAGCGGGCCGAAGAACGGATTGACGACGACGCCCTGTTTCAGAGGGGCATCGGTCTCGGTGGTGAATTTGACAATCTCGGCGCGCTGGCGCTCGAACCGCTCTTTGACTTGAGCCTGCGTCATTCCACCTTTGGGAACGATCGCTTCCGGGGCCTGGGCTTTGCCGAGGCGCGGCGCGAGCACCTGCACGAGGCGTTCGGTTTTGCCCTTGGTCCTGGTTTCCCAATCAGGATCGGGCGGCGACGCGATGGCTTTCTTCACGTTGGCGAATTGCGAGGCTTCGCCGAGGACGATATGCTCCGCGACTTCGCCCACCGACCAGCGACCGGGAGCCGGCCTCCATTTCCATTGGGCGTCGCTAACACCGTCGATGGCGGCGAGAAATTCCTTGCGGGATTCCTCCAGCCACTTGAGGGCGTTCGCGCGCTCTTGCGGGTTCATGCGCGGGTCGGCCGCGAAGGCCGGGACAAGGGCGAGCAGCGAGAGCAACAGCAATCGGTTCAAAGGCGCCTCCTCCGAGTGTTCTTCTTTCATAGCGCGCGGCGCGGCCGGTTTCAACCGCGGGGGCCGATGCTACTTGGCTCGGTTGGAATCGGAGACGATTTGCGCCATGCGGGCGGCTTCCGGCGTGCCGAGTTCGCGCAGGGCGTCGATCACGCCGAGGCGGTCGGCTTCGGGCCGGTTCTGGCTGGCTTTCCACTTGCCTTCAAGACTTTCGATCGTGATTTCTATGCCTACGATCGCGTTTACCATGTTCTCGATGTGTCCAGCCGGGGCGGCAGCGGGATTCCAAGGGTCGGTTAACGCCGCTTCATGCGCGGCCGTGAGGCGGCTCACATTTTCTTTGAGCCACTGCGGATCATGTATTACGCGCATGGGCCCGCGCGCGTGGACCACCACGTAATTCCATGTGGGCACGACCTTGCCATGCTCCGCTTTGGACGGATACCAGTTGGGGCTGATATAGTGCTGCGGCCCGGTGAAGAGGGCCAGGGCAGGGACGTCCGCCCGCAGATCGGACCACTGCGGATTGGCCTTCGCCATGTGGCCGTGGAGCACGCCGAGCCGGGTCCCGCGGGGGTCGTACAACAGCGGCAGATGGGTCGCGGATAAACCCTGCGAGCCGAGTGTGACCAGGGCCGCGAGCGGGTACTGTGCCATCAGGTCTCGCAATGCCTGCGGATCCTGCTGCTTGAAATGGGCGGGATTGTACATGGGGGTCAGCGCAGTCCGCGGCTGCTCACCAGGTACACGGCGAAGCTGCCGAGCCAATGGCCGCCTTCGTAATGCTCAGCGCGGATGCTTTCGATGCCGGCCTGGCGAAGCCGGCCCGCGAGCGCGGTCAGGTGCTTGCGTCGCGGATCGGCCTGAGGCAGCTCTGATACGATGCCTTCCAGCATCCAGGCGCGGCTGAGATTCAAACCGGCCAGGTGATAGAGCTTGCCGTCGGTCACATCGACGACGCGGGTCGGCTCCAGTTCGACACTCGGCAGAAACGCCGGGAACCAGGCGGCAAAGTCCGCTTGCGGTAATACCCGGCGGACCACATCAGCCTCAGCCAGGCACGGCGAAAGAAAATCTTCGCCGGAGGGCTCGTAGGCGAGCGGGCAGTTTTTGTCTTTTATGTAAAAATCACGAACCCGCTGTTCCACGAGCTTTCCGAACCCGGGGTGACCAGTGATCCGCGCGTAATCGAGCATCAAACCCATGGCGAAGGCGGTATTGTTATGCTCTCCGGTGCGGATCGGGTGATCGAGCTTCGGCAGCCAGGAGGTGATGACAGCGGTCGCCGCCTCTTCGAGCGGACGCAGCGCGGCGGACCATTGGCGCGCGTCGGGATCATCCCACTCCTTGAGCTCGGCCGCGAGTTGCAACAGCCACGCCAGCCCGTACGGCCGCTCGAAGCTGCTACGGCCCTTGGTTGTCAGATAGGCAACTTCTTGACTGATGTGCGCGGGAGTCAAGCTTTGCGCCACAGCGCGACGGGCGTCAGCGGCAAACGGCGCTTGCGGAAACAGCCGTGCCAGACGAATCAGCAGCCAGTGGCCGTGCACGGAGGAATGCCAGTCATAGCAGCCGTAGAATGCCGGCGTCAGCTCGCGCGGCGGCTTCAAATCGGCGTCGGAGTTCATGGCATGCGCGATTTTGTTGGGATATTCCTGGTGGACGCAATCGAGGGCGAGGCGCGCGAAGCGCGCAGCGAGCGCCTGATCGAAACCGGAATCGGCCATGAGCCCTCCGCCGGCCGCGAGGCCGATCAGCAACAGCCGGAGCATGCCTGTATCTTAGCGGATCGGCCAACAGTTGATATACTGGCGCGTTTGAAATGCCTGTAGACATCGCACGGCTGCAGACCTGGATCGGGAAGACCGAGACGCGCACCGATCAGATTACGATAGCCCCGATTGCCGCGCTCTCGGCGACCTTTGACCGCGATGATGCGGAGCCGCGGCCGGGCGATCCGCTGCCGCCGCTTTGGCACTGGCTCTATTTTCTTCCGCGCGAGCGGCAATCGGAGCTCGCTCCTGATGGCCATGCACACCGCGGCGGCTTCGTGCCGCCGGTCCCGCTGCCCCGCCGCATGTGGGCCGGCAACAAGCAGGAGTTTTACAGGCCGCTGCGCGTGGGAGAGACGGTCACGCGCCAATCGAAAATTCTCGATGTGCGTTCCAAGGAAGGCCGCACCGGGCCGCTGGTTTTTGTTCGCGTGCGCCATGAAATCGGCGACGCGCTGGTGGAAGAGCACGAGATCGCCTATCGCGATAAAGCCAAGCCGGGGGATGTGATGCCTCCCGCCACGCCCGCGCCTTCGCGATCGCAATGGGAGCGAACGATCCAGCCGGATGACGTGCTGCTGTTCCGCTATTCGGCGCTGACGTTCAATGGCCACCGCATTCACTACGACCGCCGGTACGCGACCGAAGTGGAAGGCTACCCCGGGCTGGTGGTGCATGGCCCGCTGATCGCGTCGTTACTGGCGGACCTGCTGCGGCGCAGCCTGCCCGACGCCATCGTGACCAGCCTCACTTTCCGCGCGATGAGCCCGTTATTCGACACCGCGCCGTTCACTGTCTGCGGGCAGCCTGAAGATAATGGAAATGCCGTCCGGCTGTGGGCCCGCAACGCGGCCGGCGGATTGGCGATGGATGCGACCGCGACTCTGAAATAAAAAGGATCCCATGGAAGCTGCGATTGCGCACTCGTACCTGTTCGTGCCCGGCAACCGTCCCGAGCGTTTCGACAAAGCCTGCGCGGCCGGCGCGGGCGCGGTGATCATCGATCTCGAAGACGCAGTGCCGCCATCGGAACGGTCGAGGGCGCGCACGGCGGTGGAGGCGTGGGCGAATCCGGCGCATCCGGTCGTGCTCCGGATCAACGGCGTGAACACCGATTGGTTTCGGGATGACGTCACCTGCGCGCGCATTCCGGGTATTCAAGCCGTGATGCTGCCGAAGACCGAAAGTGTGCAGCACTTGCGGCGCGTCGAAGAACTGCTCGGCCAGACGATTCCGATCCTGGCGCTGATCGAGACGGCGCAAGGATTCGCGAACGCGCTCGAAATTGCGCGCGACCGGGCTGTACATCGCCTGGTGTTCGGCTCGCTGGATTTTCAGCTTGACGTAGGCATTCCGGGCGAGCAGGAGGAACTGCTCTACTTCCGCTCTCAGCTGGTGCTGATCTCGCGCTTGGCGGGCCTGCAAGCACCGGTGGACGGCATCAGCACCGCGATTGATAACCCCGAGGTGCTGCGGGCCGACGCGGTGCGCGCGCGCCGCCTGGGCTTCGGCGGCAAGCTCTGCATTCATCCCAAGCAGATTCCGATCGTGAATGAATGCTTTCGTCCGAGCGAGGCCGAGGTGGGCTGGGCGCGGAAAGTGGTGGCGGCGGCGGAAGCCTCGCGGGGCGCGGCCGTTGCGCTGGAAGGCCAGATGATCGACCGTCCCGTGATCGCGAAAGCGCAACGGATTCTTGATGAACTCGAGCGTGGGGCGGGAAAGCCCGCCGCCGGGTAGCGATGGCGCCATTGCGACTGGCGGCTTTCGCGCGTGCTGTCGAATTCCAGCAGGCGGCGGAATCCTGGCTGGCCCGTTCCGAACGCGAGAGCAACCTGGTGATCACGACGATGGCGGCCGCGGCGCGGCAGGAGGGTTCCGTTCATGGGTGGCTGGTGATGTCGGGCGAGGAGCCGGTGCTCGTGCTGATCCAGATTCCATCGCAATATTTGTTGGTGTCTCGGGGCGAGCCAGGCGCCGCGGCTTGGGCGGCCGACGCCCTGCAGGCGGAATTGCCCGGAGTTTCCGGGCCGGCAGCGGCCGCCGCGGCCTTCGCCAAACGGTGGTCGGAGCGGACGGGTTGCGTCGCCGGGCTGAACCGTGAAATGACCTTGTTCACGACGGAGCGCATCGCGTTCTTTCGCCGGCCGCGCGGCGCCCTACGGCAGGCGCGGGCCGACGAGTTCGATAAACTTTTGCGCATGTCCATCGAAGCAGCCCGCGACATGAATCTTCCCGGGCCGGAGCAGAATCCCACGAGCATCGAGGCGGGATTGCACCGCGCCATCGCCGAAGGCCGGCAATTCGTCTGGGCGGCCGGTGATACGATCCGGGCGATGGCGTCATATGTACCGGCGCGACCGGCGGGCGGCGCGCGCATCCGATGGGTCTACACTCCGGCGGAATTTCGCGGCCATGGATATGGCACGGCTGTGAGCGGCGCACTCGCCGAGTGGCTGCTCGGTTCCGGCCAAGCCTGGGTATCGTTGTTCGCCGACAACGCGAATCCGATCTCGACCGGCATGTATCGCCGGCTCGGATTTCGGCCGGAGTACGTCCACCGAACTGTCCGGTTCGAGCGATCTCTTACTTGAGCGCCAGCTTGCCTTCCGGATCGGGACGGAAGATCAGGTACCGGAGATCTCCCTGCTGGCTGCGGAACCAATGCGGCGTGTATCCCGGAATGACGATCACATCGCCCGGCGACACCGTGCGGCTCACTCCGCCCTCGATGTGCTTGCCCTGAAGTGTCGTGCTGCCGGGCGCCAGCGGCTTCGGATCTGGAATCGTGCCGCCGGTTACGAGCGTTCCGCTGCCTTGCAGGATGTAATAAATCTCGGTCAC
>DATGII010000206.1:0-21772 GCA_035295805.1 Bryobacteraceae bacterium
TTCGACCACTCAGCCACCTCTCCGGGTGCGGGAAAATGGTCTGTCTGAATCGTAGCACAACCCTGCGTTCCGGTTTGTTCTACAATTGAAGGCGAGAGACGTGCGCCCGTAGCTCAGCTGGATAGAGCGTTTGCCTCCGGAGCAAAAGGTCGGCCGTTCGAATCGGCCCGGGCGTACCAGCTTTCCAGGCTCGACAAGGTGTTCCCCATTTATGCGAGATTCTGCACGGGCATTGGTGCGCTCCTGCTGCTCGGGGCTGCCGCGACGGCTCAGCCCGCGGCCCGAAACGGGGCGCGCCGGGAGTATCCCGAAGATCACCGGCCTCCGCTGTTCTTCCGCGAAAGCTGGAAAGATCCTCTGGTCACGGACGGTAAGCAGGAGCCTGCGGTGCGGCAGGATCACCTGGAAAGCGCGAACCTGGAACTGAAACTCTACGGCGCGCCCAACCTCGATATCCGGCTCGTGCGGCACGCGGCGCCCGCCGACGACCCCACCTACATCTGGTCCGGATCCTCGCCGGTCAATTGGGCGCTCACGCTGCGCGAGAAAAATAACTTTGTTGATTTAAGCGGGCCGGTCGCCAAGATCCGATGGCGGATCAAGATGGCCGGCTTCCATCTCCTGCGCCCGGTTTTAAGGCTGGTCGATGGCACGTTTCTGGTGGGCGATCACGCCGAATCCTACAGCGCCGATTGGAATGTCACCGAATTCGCACTGGCCGACGTGCGGTGGCGCGGGCTGGACATCGGCAGAGGCGTGGTCGAGACGATCGACGGCCAATGGAAGAAGGACCCGGATTTGAGCCGCGTCGACGAAATCGGCTTCACCGATCTCATGCGGGGCAGCGGCGGCGGGCCGGGCGGAGGCACGCGCGTCGATTGGATAGAGGTTTACGGCCGGGCCGTGCCGCGCAAATAGCCGGGACCGTGGCGCGCATTTCGCGATGCATCACATAGGAGGCTTCGGTCGGCACGCCGCGACGCTGCAGGAACGCACCGCCGGTTCACGCCGCGGAAGCAAAGATGGCTGATGGAGCGTTACAGATTTCCCGTGACGCGCACTTCGCGGTGCATCACATAGGAAGTCTCGGTCGGCACGCCGGCTTTGTACTTGACTTTCAGGACCACCTGAAAATACCGGGGTATCCGCCCATCCGGCGCCCGCAGCTTATCGGCCAAGATCCGGGCGTGACTGGGCTCGGTGAACCATTCCACCGCCGTCAGCCGGCCGGGCGTGCGGTTGCTGGTGAAGGCTTCGATCTCGCTGGTACCCAGAGGGCCGGGCACGTGCGTTACCAGGACATACGCTTCTCCGTCTTCCGAAGAACCGGTGGGAACCTGATCGGCCATTACCGCCGGTTCGCCTGAGCGCGGATGCAGAATGTGGATACCCGGCCGCGCATTCACCAGTTCCAGGCGCACCGGCAGGCCCTGCAGTTGATTCTCGAAAAACACTGGCGCGCCAATGAACAGCACGTTGTTATTTGCGAGTTGCTGGAACGAGAGTTCGCTGGTTCGCAGCAGCGAGAGCCCTTGCACGCGTGGACCCAGCAGTTTTCCGATGAGGAACGACGCGTTCACCTCGCCCATGGGTGCATAGTAAACGTTGGGCTGCACGTCCACGTTGCCGAGCGCTTTGCGGATCGAGGCCACGGCCGGCGATTTCATGATGTCATCCCAACGGTTCAACGTCAGATCGCGGTAAGCTCCGAAACCCTTGAACTGGACGAACGGGGGATCTGCAATCGAAATCAGCAGCGGTTTTTCCGAGTTCAGGAAGGGCTGCCAGAGTTGCTCCAGCTCGGGCGTCCACAGAGCGGCAAACAGACGTGTGCGCTCGCGCTCCCGCCATGCCTGAGCAGTCGCAATCAACGCCCAAATCACCGCCACCAACAGGCCCGTACTCAACAGCAGCACACGCCGGTTCAGGCGTGTCCGGGTTTGGCTAAGGGTTACGGCGGCGCTTGCGCGCTCTTCGACCGCGGGGCGCGCCGCCACCATCACATTCTCTTCACAGGTCAGCTTGAACCGGCCCTTGGGCAAGTCGACCAGCATCGCGTCGTTCTTGCCTTCGGTTCGGTAATACTCCGCCAGCTTTTGCCGCAAGCGGCTGACTTGGATCCGAACGGTGGAATCGTGGCGCGGATCGTAGGTGGCCGGCTTCCCCAGCGCGTCGATGCCGACCGAGTATTCCTTTAACTGGTCCGCCTCGCCGGCCAGGCGTTTATCGGCCAGGAAGCGGAGCAGGCGCCGCAGGGCGTCGGAGTTCCGGAACGTGTCGCTCTCCAGAATCCGTTCGACTTCCGCCGCCAGCGCGTCGTCGCGGACCTCCATCTCCCGCCGTCCTCCCCCCCGAACCCGATTATACACTGCGGAAAAAGCCGCTCCGCTTCGGCGGTCTCGCGAAAGTAGCGGGGGGCCTAGGACTGCGGCGCGAAAGCCGGCTCCGGGGTAGTCACAGGTGCGCGGGAACGCACACGGGTCGCCAGCCGGGCGTCCAGCGAGAACGCGCCGGCGCCGGCCCACATTACGGCCAAAGCCATTCCGACCGCAAGCGTGTGGTATTCGTAGCCTTCGGTTCCAAAGGGCAACGCTCCATGCCAGTTCATCAGGTACCCATAAGGCAGGTGCCGCAGGAAGACCGCCACGACCATTGTGCAGGCGACGCCGAAGGCCGCGATCCGGCTGAGCAGCCCGAACATCAGGCCGAGGCCGCCGCAAAACTCCGCAATCATCGCTAGCCAGGCAAACGGGTGCGGCACGTTCAAACCGTCGAAGTAGCGCATCGTCGAGGGGATGTGCGTGACCTTTTGATAGCCGTGCACAAACATGTCCAGGCCGAGCGGAAACCGGATCAGCAGCAGCGCCAGGCCGCCCCGGGTTGTCAGCAATTTTTCGAGCATGTTTTTTCCTATTGGCAGCTTTCGGCGATGCTATCCACCGCCAGGACATTGATACGATCTCTGCCAGGCCGCCGCAGCAGGACTCCCTTCACCTCTACTCTGTGATTGAGTAAGGTCTCCGGCTTCACGCCAGACAATTCATCCAGGTTACCCATCTGAAATTCCTGAGCGGCCAGGGTCGCCAACGCCGCCCGGTTCCGCTCCTCCGCGGTAATCTCATCGGCATTTCTGGTGCGAACCGGTTCGGTCGCGGAGCCGACGATCCAATCGTCCTTTGACCTGCGGAAGCAGCCGATCACTGCGACAAGCGTGTTACTCCCCAGCGATTTCGGACCATCCTTACCCACGAGCTTGAACTTCGCCACGGAATCCTGGGTCAACTCCTGAGGTCCCGGAGGATACGCATTTACCTGCAGGATGTAAGCGAGGATATCGAGATACGTGGCAGAACTCAGGCTTCCAGCGGCGTTCGCGGGCATGCGGGTGCGAATGTGATCGAACAGCGGAGCGAGGTTGTCTTCGCGCCAGCGGTCCAGGAATTTATCCCCCCGCAGCGGGCCCATGGCGCGGCCGTCCAGCGTCTCGCCGTGGCAGCCGGCGCAATTCATCTGGTATGCGGTTTCACCGCGCCTCGCCTGCGCCGCGGTGTACACGCCATCGAGCACAGTCTGCGCGAACGCCAAGGGACCCATCAGAGCCAGGACGCCGATTTTCATTGGCAATCCGCCGAGAGCGAATCCAGCGCCGTCACATTGATTCGATCGTTGTTGGCTTGTCGGATCAGGACGCCCTTAATCTGCACCTTGTGCGCTTTGAAGGATTCCGGTTTGAAATCCGACAGGTTCTGCAGCTTGAATTGTTGAGAGCCGGGCGGCGCCGCTGCCGACCGCTTCAACTCTTCGGGAGTACTGCTGTCTGCCGTGCGCGTACGGGAAAGCGCCGCGACGCGCGTCAGGGTTCCGGTATCCTTGTCGGCGGGCATGAAACAGCCCACCGCCACAACCAGCGCGTTGGTGGGCAGCGGTTTCGGACCGTCCCTGCCTACCAGTTGTATGTTCTCTACCGCGGTCGGCGTCAGCTCCGCATTGCCGGTCGGATATCCGTTGGCCTGCAGAAGATAAGCGACGATGTCACGATAATCCGATTCGGGCAATTTCCCGGGCGAATCGCGCGGCATATTGGTGCGGATGAAGGTGAACAGGGTGGTCAGCCGGTCCTCGCGCCAGCGGTCGATGAACGGATCGCCGTTCAGCGGGGGGCCATCGACATCGGCGCCTTCGTGGCATTTGGCGCAATTGATCCCGTATGCGGCTTCGCCGCGCCTAGCCTGCGCGTCGGTGTACACGCCGTCAAGCACGCTCCGGCTGCCCTGCGGGAATCCGGGCAGCGCCGTCAAAACAATCGCCATCAGGACCTTCGTCATGGCTCGCAGTTTTCACCCACGCTTTGTAAAGACATCAGATTGATGCGTTCGTTTTTCGGCTGCCGGACCAGGACTCCTTTCGCCTCGGCCTTGGCGCTGTTTATTTTATCGCGGTCAAACCCGGGTAGGTCCGTAATGTTCTGCAAACGGAACAGCTGGTCACCGAGCGCCTGCGCCTTGGCTGACTTGAGTTCCTCCGGCGTAATCTCCCACGGGTTCAAGGTGCGAGCGGGCTCAGTGGCATGAGTCAGGAACCAGCCGTTGCCGGTGTCGAGCGTCACACAGCCGATCGAGGCTACCTGCGCGCTGGTCGGCAGCGGCTTGGAACCTTCTTTTCCCACGAGCAGCGTGCTCGTAAGCAGGTCCGCGGTCAGGGGCTTCTTTCCGGCTGGAATGTCGTTGGCTTGAAGAATGTACGCCAGAACGTCGAGATAGTCGCTCTTCGCCAGCGTGCCGGGATTGTCCGCCGGCATGGTGTTCTCAATCAGGTCGGCGAGCACATTCAGGTTGAATTCCCGCCAGCGGTCCATAAACAGATCGGTTTTGAGGGGTGGGCCGGAAAACCCGCTGAGATCTGCCCGGTGGCAGCTGGCGCAGCTGCGTTCATAGACCGTCTGGCCGTGCTTCGCCTGCGGGGAGGTGTAAATACCGTCGAGCACGGTTTTGGCGGGCATTTGCGCCAAGGCGCAGCCCGCCAGCAGAATCGCCGGAAGACGAATGACCCGCTTACTTTTTGGCGACGGCGTTGCCACCGATCGTGCGCGTCCTGGTCGGAATCGGAATCCCCTTCTCATTCATGAGCTTCGTGATGAGATCGACAGCCTCCGCGTGATAGATCGCAGACTGCACCCCGATGGTTACGCCTTGCGCCCAATCGAGCGGCAGCAACCCTTCCTTGTTCTGTCCAAAGCGTTGGCTGCTTTCCGAGCCGCCCTTATCCTTGGCGGCGAGATCGGCGCCGTGATCCACCAGGAACCGGATCTCCGCCAAAGAGGCTTTATGCGCGGCGCCATGCAGCGCCGTCAGTCCCGCGTCGTTGGCGTCATTCACCTTCGCGCCGAGGTCGACAATCATCTTCATCGCCTCGATGGTCTCTTCTTCGGAACGGTCGTGAATGAACCCGTCGGTGTAGCCGACGCCTGCGGCAGCCATCAGCGGCGTAGTGTGATCGCTGGTGGAGATGCTGGGATCGGCTCCGTGAGCCATCAAGAGCTTCATCACTTCGACGTCGCCGCATAGCGCGGCCCGGAGGAACGGCGTCGCTCCCGCTTCGTTCAGCCAAGTGGCGCGCTGCCCGTTGCGAATCTCCGTGTTTGCCTTCAATCGCAGATTCGGATTCGCGCCCTTTTCCAGCAACCGCTTGATGAAATCCAGCGCTTGATCGGCGTTCGGCACCGGAATAGTGCCGGTTTCGATATTGCGATGCTTCACCGCGAGATACAGCGGGTTCCAGCCTTTTTCGTTCGCGAGGTTGGGATCGGCGCCGTGCTCCAGCAGAAACCTCGCTACGTCGTAATGCCCGTTTTGAATAGCCACCAGCATTGCCGTGCTGCCGTCGCCGGTCGCCTGGTTGACATCGGCCTTGGCGGCAACCAGTGCTTCGACCGAAGAGAGTGCGCCTTCGCGGGATGCCAGCACCAGGGCGGTCATGCCGCCCGATTTGAATTCGGTGCCCTTGTAATTCACGCCGTAGCGTTTCTTGGGCTCGTTGACGATAGAATTGGCGCCGAGGTCGGCCCCGTGGTCGACCAGTAAGCGGATGACATCGGCGTGATCCTGCTCCGCAGCCCACATCACCGCCGTAGTCCCGCGCAGTGTTTCCTTGGCGTTCACTTGGGCGCCGTGAGTCAGCAGAGCTTTGACGGCATCTACATTGCCAGTGCGCGATGCTTCCATCAAAGCCGTCTCGCCATGCATCAGGAAGGTTGCATTGGCGTCGACGCCGGCTTTGAGCAGTTTCTCCACCATGAGAGCACTGCCGTTCACGCAGGCCAGGTACATGGCGGTGGCGCCGTCCCGGTTCGCTGCGTTCACGTTAGCGCCGGCGCGAATCAACGCGTCGACGGTCTCCATATCATCCTGACGCGCGGCCCAGTGCAGGGCGGTCGTGCCGTCGGCCTGAGCCGCGTTCACATCGGCTTTCTTTTCCAACAGCGATTTCACCGCCGCCTTGTCTTTGTTCATGACGGCATCGGCGACGTCGCTACCCGCCGCCAGACCGGCTGTCGCCAGCAGGAGACCGACACACAATCCAATCATGGCTCGTCTCATGTTCTGCTCTCCCCGCTAGCTGTAGATGGTTCCCGTGCTGTCGCCAATGCTGTCGCGTTCCACCCCCATCACCTGCAGCGCGGTGAGCAGCATATTCGAGGTCGGGCCCTTTGTCTTGACGTTCAATTGCGGTTTGTGCCGGCCGGAAGCGCCGCCTGCCATCAGGTATCCGACGTTGACGTGGCTGTGCTGGTTGGCGTTGCCCATGTTGCTGCCCCACAGAATCAGCGAGTGGTCGAGCAGGTTGCCGTCGCCTTCCGGAGTATCCTGCAGCTTTTTCAGGAACCGGGCGAAACACTTCATGTGGTACTGGTTGATCTTCGCCCAATCCTCGCGGCGCTTGGGATCTTCACCGTGATGCGAAGCCGGGTGATTGGCGGTGGTCACGGTCGATTCCGGATAGCTGCGCAGACTGACGTCGCGAGCGTACATCAGCGAAGCCACGCGCGTGATATCGCCCTGGAATGCCAGCGCGGTGAGATCAAAATGCAGCTTGATGTGCTCGTCGAAGGAGTCGGGCACGCCGAACGGGACATCGAGCGAAGGCGCTTCAGCCGAGCGCTGCGCGGAGATCTGCAGCCGGCGTTCCATTTCCCGAATCGCTTCGAGGTAATCGTTGAGCCGGTTGCGATCGGCAGCCGGCAAAGTTTTCTGAAAGCGGGTCAGCTTCATCGTGACGGCATCCAGAATGCTGCCCGTGGTCTGGCGGCGGGCGACGCGTTCTTCCTGCGTGCTGCCGTCGCCAAACAAATGCTCGAACACCACCATGGGATTGATCTCGTGCGGCAGCGGCTTGGTCGGCGATGCCCATGAAATCGAATTCGAATACGCGCAGCTATAACCCCAGCCGCAGATTCCGGTGTTGGCGCCGGGGTCTTCGATGGCGAGCTGGATGGACGGCAGCAGGGTATCCTGACCGTACTTCTGCGCGACAAGCTGGTCCACGCTGGCGCCGCAGTAGATATCGGCGCCGGCGGTCTTCTTGGGCGCGACCCCGGTGAAAGTGGCCGACGCGCGCGAGTGGTCTCCGCCGCTCGATCCCGGAGGCGGCATCGAGGAGGTTGCATCCAGGCCGCTCACAATCGTCAGTTTGTCCTGCCAGGGCGCCAGCGGCTTGTGAATGAGTCCGAGGCCGATGTTGCGCCCTTCAGTCTGCGGGATGTCCGCCCGCCCATCCGCCCAGTAGGTCGGGGACCAGCCGTGCGGTGAAAAGATCGCCAGGAAGCGCGTCTTGGGGTTGACCGCCTTGGTTTGCGCCGATAACGCCGGAGTCATCGAGTCCAGCAGCGGCAACGATAAAGTGACGCCCACACCGCGGAGAAATGTGCGGCGGTCAATGTGCTTTTTCGTAACGAACACGGCAACGCCTCCTTAGCTTACTGTCCTTCTTTGCGAACCACGCTCGCCGTCTGGCGAGGGGTTCCGGCCTCTTCCACCTTCAGATTCATCTGGAAGGGCGCGCTTTTTACAATACCCACGATCAACGAAGTCAGGCGGTAGTTCGCCGGCGCAGCTTCACGGACCACCGAGCGCACGACCGGCATATCATAGTACTCCGCGCCGCGGCCGAGCGCATAGGTGAGCAGCTTCTCGGTCACTACACGCACGAACTGGGGCGAATAGCGGATCAACCCGTCGCGCATCCCCGCCGGCCCGCCTACCTTGCTGCCGTCGCTGAGCTGCCCGGACACGTCCAGCTTTTTGCCGAACTCATTCACGCGCCATTTCCCAACCGCATCGAAATTCTCGAGCGTAAAGCCGATCGGGTCCATCATCTTGTGGCAACTGGCGCACGCGGGATTCGCCCGATGCTCCTCCATGCGCTCGCGCATGGATATTTCGAGCGGCACCGGCTGCCCGTTTGCCATCTTATCGCTCTGGCGTAGCGGCGGGACGTTGGGCGGCGGGTCCGGCGGAATGATGCCCAGCAGGTTCATCAGGACCCACTTGCCGCGCTGCACTGGCGAGGTGCGGTCGGGCTCGGATGTGACCAGCTCAATGGCGCCCTTTCCCAGTAATCCCCGGCGTACATCCAGATCGCCCGTCAGCGTCACGCGGCGGAATTGGCTCCCGTATACGTTGGGGATGCCGTAGTGCCGCGCCAAGCGCTCATTGACGAACGTGTAGTCGGCGTTCAACAGGTCAACCACGCTGCGGTCCTCGCGCAGGATGCTCTCGAAGAACATCTCGGCCTCGGTCCGGAACGCCTGGCGCAGATTGTCGTCGAAATCGGGGAATAGTTGCGTGATCGGCGCGGTGCTCGGCAGATTGCGCAATTGCAGCCACTGGCCGGCGAAATTCTTGACCAGCTCGTGCGACCGTGCATCCGCCAGCATGCGGCGCGTCTGCTGCTCCAGAACCTTAGGGTCGTGCAGCTTGTTCTGCCCGGCCACCCCGATCAGTTCCGCGTCCGGCGGGCTGCTCCACAGGAAGAATGCCAGCCGCGACGCCAGTTCCAGATCGCTGATACGGTACGGCTGTCCCGGCTTGACGTTCGCCGGATCCACCTCTCCGCGGAAAATGAATTCGGGATCGGCCAGGATGTACTGCAGGGCCATCTCGATGCCGTCTTCGAATCCGCCCTTGTTCCGGCCCTTCTGGTATAGGTTCAGAAGGCTCTCGACATCTCCGTCGGTAACCGGACGCCGGTACGCGCGGGTGGCCAGATTGGCGATGATCTTCTTGGCGCAACCGACTTCTTCGCTATCGCCGGCCGGCTGGCACACAAACACTTTGCGGCGGCTCGGAGTGTCCTTGGGGCGTGCGCCGTCGTAGGGTCCCATAATGATGACCTGGCTGACCTGCGGCGAAAAAATGTAGCCGGGGATCGGGTTAGTGTCCAGCACGCTCCGCAGGTAATGTTGATTCAGGTCGTCCATCGGCACATCGGTCGCGTTGAGAAAGGCCAAGCCTACTTTATGCATTCCGGCCTTCACGGTCAGGCGTGTCTCGTTCTTATCGTTGTCGGTGCCGTTGGGAATCTTGGCGATGTCGAACATCTTGACCCGCTGCCCGTCAAGCAGAACTTCCAGGTGCTCGTCTTTGCGTTCCGAGCCGTACAACTCGCCCGTGTTGCCGCGGACCGGGAACCAGGAAATGACGTATTCGCCATCGGCCGGGAAGTAGTGGTTGATCAACATCCCGCCGCGTGTCCCGAAGGGCAGTCCCTCGACGTGCTCCTCCTGCGAATAGTCCTGGGCGGCGATATATTTCTTCTGGCTGGGGGACGTCTCATGTCCGAGCGCCAGCCGGCTGATCTTCGCCGCCGCCGACATGTATCCTTCCACAAGCGCGGGCGAGACTCCCAAGCTGCTGGCGACGTTGTCGAAGCCATAACTGGAATCATCGACCGGAAGGAATTCGGCCGCATCAACATCCAGATTCAAGACGTCTTTGACCGCGTTCGCGTATTCGGTCCGATTGACCCGGTGCAACCCTGGCGGTTCATACCTCGGTTTGGCGGTGGCGGACCGGTCCAGTTCATTTTCAAGCCACGTGGTCAGGGCTTCATACGCCGCCGGATCCAGGCGGCGCACGCCGAGGGGAGGCATCATCCCGGCGCGGAGCTTGCGGACAATTTTCTCGCCCAGTTCGGCGTTTTCCCCAATCTTCGACAGGTCCAGCTGATCCAGCGCCAGCCCGCCCGTCTTCAGCTTGGCATTGTGGCAGCTGACACAGTATTTATCGAGTACCGCTCGTTCGGCGGCAGCCGTCGCCTGCGCACTCAGAAACGGAACCGGCAAAAAAGGGAAGAGAGCGGCAAACAGCCATTTCGTCATCAACTTTATAAGCCCCTCGGATGGCCAGACATCGGCCGTGCCATTGAATTATCAGCCCCCAGCGGTCTATTGTCACGACTAAACCGGTGAGTCACCGGTGTGATCTCACGGCTACCGCGGGCCGTCTTCCGGACGCATCAAGCCGTCGATTCATAGAATTGCCTGTCGTGGACTCGGTTACTCACCGGTTACATACAATGTATTCTGTTCAATATCCGAGGCTTGCGACATTGATGACGCTCCGAGAGGTCATGGACAAACGTCGAATCTGCCCGCCCCAGTAACTGGAATGTGCGGTGAGTCACCGGTTATCGCCAGATCTTCAGGGGCTATAGGCTCTTGAAATAGTGGCTGTTATCACGAGACGATCGGTTTGCGCGAAAGGCGTCGCAAACTTGACGCGTTTCCGGACTCGCAGTAGCATGACTGCCTACGGGGTCGAAGACCGGGTGATCAGCTCCTTTCGCGTTTGGGGGCTACGTGTCGGCTCGTAAGCAACTTCTGAGGGGAAAATCTATGAACTCCGCAAAGGCATTGATGTTCGGCCTCTTGGCCGCCAGCGGCTCACTATGGGCTCAGTCGACCGCTCAAATAACCGGGACCGTCCGCGATTCCAGCGGGTTGGCCGTGACCGACGCCACGGTGAAAGCGACTCAGACCGCCACCGGCGCGGTCCGCAGCGCGACCAGCGGAGCCGATGGTGCGTATGTTTTGGCGAATTTGCCGATCGGACCCTACCTGCTCGAGGTCACGAAAGATGGTTTCACCAAGTACGCGCAGTCGGGGATCGTCTTGCAGGTGGACAGTAACCCGACCGTCGATGTTGCCCTCAAACTCGGCTCCGTCACTGAGCAGGTGGTTGTGCAGGCCGACGCGAGCATGGTGGAAACGCACACCACGAGCGTAGGGACGGTGGTGGATAACCAGCGCGTGGTCGAGATGCCGCTCAATGGGCGCAATGCGACTCAACTGGTCTTTCTGGCGGGTATGGCGACAATCGGCGGGGCGAATGGGGGTTTTCTGAACTCGGTTCGGAATTATCCGACCGTCATGATTTCGGTGGCCGGCGGAGTCGCCAACCAGCAGACGTATGCGCTCGATGGCGCGAACCATAACGATGCCTATAACGGTCTGAACCTGCCTCTGCCATTTCCGGACGCACTGCAGGAGTTCAAAGTCGAAACCAGCGCGCTTCCGGCGCAATACGGGCTGCATTCCACGGCCGCAGTCAACGCGGTGACGAAGTCCGGGACTAATGAGATTCACGGCAACGTTTTCGAGTTTTTCCGCAACGGTGACCTCAATGCCAGGGACTTTTTCGCGCCGACGCGCGACACTCTGAAGCGTAACCAGTTCGGAGGCACGGTCGGAGGACCGATCCGCAAGGACAAGCTGTTCTTTTTTCTCGGCTACCAGGGCACCGAGTTGAAATCGGACGGCACGCAGAATACGGCGTTCGTCCCGACGCCGCTAGAATTACAGGGGAATTTTACGGTAGCCGCCTCGCCCCAATGCAACGGCAACAAGCAGGCTACGCTGCCCGCTTCGCTGGGCTTTAGCAACAACCAGATTTCGCCGACGCTGTTGAATTCGGCTGCGCTGAAGATCGCGAGCTATCTGCCGGCATCGACCAATGTCTGCGGCCAGGTGAATTACGGACTTCTTTCCAATCAAAGCGAGCATATGGGCGTGGCACGGGTGGATTATCAACAGAGCGCGAAAAGCCAGATCTTCGGGCGGTTCTACGTCACGAATTTTGCGCAGCCTTCGACGTTCGATGGCAAGAACGCGCTGACGCTGAATTCTAATGCGCAGGCAGACCGCGTCTATTCGCTCACGCTGGGCAACACCTACTTATTCGGTTCCAACGTGGTCAGTTCCTTCCGGATTGGTGAAAACCGGGCAGAGATCCCGAAAATCGTCGATAATTTCGCGACTTGGCCGCAACTAGGTGTCAACGCTCCATACAACCCCGCGCCCGCGCCGCGGATTTCGGTAACCGGCCAAGGCTTCGGGATCGGCACGGGAAACTCCATCATCAACCACGATATGACCGGCCCGGACACCAACATCGCCGAAGATCTCAGCCTGGTTCACGGAAGCCACCAGATCGGCTTCGGCGTGAATTACCTGCGAACCCTGATCAACTATGAATCGGGAATCAATGCCACGGGGTTGCCTACCTTCAACGGCACGATTACCGGCTTGTCTATGGCGGATTTCCTGACTGGCGCGGCGGCCACATGGACGCAAGGCAACATCTCCTATTTCTATAACCGCCAGACCTATATCGGGCTCTACGTGCAGGATTCCTGGAAGGCGACTTCGCGCCTGACCATCAACTATGGCGTGCGGTGGGAGCCTTGGTTCCCGATCTGGAGCAAAGAAAGCCTCTGGATGCGCTTCGATCAGGGACTCTTTAATCAAGGCGTGCACAGCACGGTGCACGTCAACGCCCCGGCCGGCCTGGTATTTCCGGGAGATTCGCAGTGGACCTCCGGCCACAGCATCGCGCAGTCAAGATACGCCGAGTTTGTGCCGCGAGTCGGTCTGGTTTGGGATCCCAAGGGCGAGGGCAAGATGACGGTGCGCGCCGCATTCGGCAGCTACACGGACCGCTCAGGCCTCTATGCGCTCAGCTCGTTCGGACAGGATCCGCCCATCGGCAACGTGGTCACCTTGCAGAACGTGAACCTCTCGAATCCGTGGGCCAACTATCCCGGAGGAAACCCGCTGCCGATCACGCTCAGCCGGGATATGACGTTCCCTACTTTTGGCGCCTACATCACGTATCCGCCGGACTGGAAACCGCTCTGGGTGAACCAGTGGAATCTCAGCTTCCAGCGGCAGATTGGGAATGACTGGCTTGTAACCGCAAATTACCTGGGCAACAACACATTCCATCTGGTCACCGAAGACCAGTTAAACCCCGCCCTGTACCTCGGCCCTACTTCCACACTGGGGAATACGAACCAGCGGCGGCCGTTGTATCTGCAGAACCCGTCACAAGGGCAGTTTTACGGCATCATTTCGCAAGGCGCCCCCTATGGGACTGGAAGCTACAACGCGTTATATTTTTCGGCTCAGAAGCGGCTGAGCCACGGTGTGAACGTACTGGCCAATTACACCTGGTCGCACTGCATCAGCGACGAGTGGAATGGGCAGCCGGGCAATAACGGAGTGTCATCGGTAACTCCAGGCAACCGGCGGAATGATCGTAGCAACTGTGCGCCCAACCTGGTTACCTCAGACCAACGGCAGCTTTTCAACCTGTCGCTGGTCTATCAGACACCGCGGTTCTCGTCGCGAGCCGCCCGCCTGCTGGCGAGCGACTGGCAATTGGCGCCGATCGTTAATATCAAATCGGCGCAGTATTACACCGTAACGCTAGGCCAGGACGTCGCCCTGAACGGCGAAACGGCGCAGCAGCGTCCGAATCTGGTGTCCGGCGTGGATCCGTATAATACCAACGGAGTGGCCTGTCCGGGATCGTTTTGCGTGCCCTGGAACAACCGCACGGCGTTCGCCACGCCTGCCACCGGCACGCTCGGCAACCTGGGAATCGGCAATCTGAAGGGTCCGAGAGTATTCCAATTAGACGTGGCTCTTTCGCGCATGTTCCGAATCCGCGAAAAACAAACGCTGCAGTTGCGCGGAGAGGCGTTTAACCTGCCGAATCACGTGAACCTGGCGGTGCCCAATAGCGCGCTGAACGGCGGCACGTTCGGCACCATCACGAGTGATATCAGCGGGACGTCGGGATTGTCGGCGGGCGACTATCGCGTGGTGCAATTTGCGGTGAAGTATCTCTTTTGACGAGAATGTCAGGGATGCGCCGCGCGGGGAAATTGGCAATCACGATCACATTGGCCCTTTCCGGGCTCGCGTGGGCGCAGCCGCGCGCGTCGCGGCAAGCTGCCGACTCACCCGAGAACCACCGTCCGCCGCTGTTCTTCCGCGAGGCGTGGAACCACGCCGGGACGCCGGAACACCCCATCAGCCAGGACTCGGTTGGGAATGAAAAGCTCGAACTGAAGCTGTACGGCGAAGCGCCGCGTCCCGATCCCAATTTCGGCGGGATCTGGGACAACAAGCGGCCTCAGCCTGTCGATGACCCGGCGCACACGTTTACCGGCACCTGCACCAAGCCCTGCGGCTTGACGCTGCGCGATAAGGCCAACTACGTGGATATGACCGGCTTCGCCAAGATCGTATGGCGGGTAAAGACGGAAGGCTTCCATGTGCTGCGGCCTCTGATCAAACTGGGCGACGGAGCTTATCTGGTGGGCGATCATTCCGACAGCTACACGCCCGACTGGCATGTCAGCGAGTTCACGCTGTTCGATCTGCGGTGGCGGCGGCTCGACCCGGAGAAAGTCGTGACCATGACCGGGGCCCAAGCCGGCTGGGTGACGAATCCGGATCTGAGCCGGGTCGACGAAGTCGGCTTCGTGGATCTCATGCCGGGCAGCGGCCACGGTAACGGCGGCTGGTCGGACGTCGCGTGGATCGAAGTATGGGGCCGGCCGGTAGCGCGCGCCGGTACGCCCAGCCAGTAGAGCTGCACGGGCAAGTACTACTCTGAGGCCGCCGAAGTACTCCTGGTGCTACTTCCCGGGTCCTGCCGGTACAAACTCGCGTCAAAAGCTCCGGATACCTGGATCGTCTTCGATCCATTCCACTTAGCTCTAAACTGTTGAAAATCACGGGGCGCCGCTGAACCGTACCCAACTTGTGGGATTATCGCGGGACTGCCATTCTTCTGTCATGACCACGACCTGCGGGCGGTCCATTGTAAACAGGGGAAAGTAAACAATGTTCAGTTCCAGTGACGTTATCGCAGCGGCCCCGGATCAGGTATCGTGCGATATCGGAAGCCAGATGGCCATTCTGAGCCTGAAGAACGGGATTTATTATGGCCTGGACGCGGTGGGGAGCCGTGTCTGGGAACTGGTGCAGACGCCCCGCTGCTTCGGTGATCTCCAAGCTACTTTACTGGCCGAATATGACGTGGAGCCGGCGCTTCTGAGCCGGGACCTCGGCCGGCTGTGCACTAGTTTGGCAGGCGCCGGTTTGATCGAGATTCGCGATGCGAAAGGCAACTAAGTTCCTGGTGTTACCGCGGACAGATCAATGGCTTCTTCTGCAAGCCTTGGCGATCGTGACGGCCATGAGGGTTTGCCTGGCGTTGCTGCCATTCCGCCCTGGGCGCCGGCGATCGCGGTTGCGGGCGGCGCCGCAATCCGCCGGGCCATGCCCCCGGCGCATTGCGTGGGCGATCGAAAAGGTGGGCGGCTGTTTAGGAAGCGCAACCTGCCTGGCGCGGGCGCGGGCCGCGGAAATCATACTGCGGTGGCGCGGCTATCCGGCTCGGGTAACGATCGGTGTCATGCCGGGAGAACGTCAGACTGAGGAAAGCGGGCTGATTGCTCATGCCTGGGTCGAATTTGAGGGTGAAGTCCTGGTGGGGGGGCCGGATATCGACCGCTATACCCCCTTGCTGACATGGTCCAACTAAGCAGGTATATGGAGATTTGATATGACGAACCAAGATGAAAGCCAGCCTCTGCAGAAGGAATCGGCCGAACCCGGCTGCAAGAAACCCTACCAGTCACCGGAACTAACGGTGCACGGGCGAGTCGACCAGCTTACGCGTTTTCTGGCGATCTCGAATCCTCACTAACCCACATTCATGTCGGCGGGTGAATTCGAGCTCTACGGCCACCGGTTTCAGTGGAGTGAAGGGGAGAGCGGCGACCCGTGTAATGCCGGGGCGATCCGGCTTATTCGCATGCGCCGGCCATTTGAACCCGAGCACGTCGAGTGGTTAAGCCAGGGCGGCGGATATATACCTGCCTACGGCAAGGTGGGAGACTGCTCGGCGTATCGATTTGAGGGTGTGGCGGCGTTTCTGTTTCCGCCGGACGGCAGCTACGTTCAGATGTTCATCGATCCCGCGGCTGATGATGCGACGCTCGAATTTGTCCTGTTTCGCGGCGTGTTGCCGCGAATTCTGCATCTGCGCGGCGTCACGTGCCTGCACGCCAGTGCAGTGGCGTTGCGGGACGGCGTGGTCGCGTTGTGCGGGCCGAGCGGCGCGGGAAAGTCCACGTTGGCCGCGGCCCTGGTTTCGCGGGGACTCCCGCTGGTGAGCGATGACGTGGTTCCGATCCGGCCGGGTCCGCCCGTCATGGCGGGGCCTGGACTGCCGGAGCTCAGACTGTACCCGTCGGCGGTTGAGCGCATCGGGATTTCGGGCCAGGTGGGCGCTCCCCTTCCGGGGCAGAGCAAAGCACACTGGCAGCCGCGTCGGGCTCCGGACAAGCCGCTTCCGCTCCTCGCAATTTATCTTCTGCAGCCAGCGACGGGATCCGCGGAACAACCGGCGTCGTTGGCGCCGGCGCCCGCGAACGAAGCGCTGGTCAGCCTCATCTCGAACTCTTATTGGGTGCATCCGGGCCAGACCGACGCGCTCGGTCGCGACCTGCTGTGCCTGGCTTCGCTGCTGCGATCGGTGAAGGTAGAGCGCCTGGCATTTGAGCTCTCCGATCGGGGCATTGCCGCCGTCGAAGAACTGATCACGTCGGCGCCACGGGTGACCGTCCGGTGAACCGCGATCCTGCCCTCGCACCAGAGACCGCGCTGCTGTTGCGCTGCGCGCGCGGCGCGCCGGACGTCACCGCGATCAGCGAGCTGGCCGGGCAGAAAATCGACTGGAGCACTTTTCTGCAGCTGGCCGAAACGCATGGACTGAGTTCGTTGTGCTGCCGGCGCTTGGAGCAGGCCGATTCGGTGCCGGTTGACGCGCGGGAACGCTTACGCGGTTCGCTGCGGATCGATGCGGAACGGAACCTGTTTCTGACTGGTGAGCTGTTCCGGGTTCTCGACCAGTTCCGCGAACGCGGCGTGGACGCGCTGACGTTCAAGGGGCCGGTGTTGGGATGGTGGTTGTACGGGCATCCCGGCCTGCGGCGTTGTTCCGATGTCGACGTGCTGGTGGATGCCGGTGCAGTCGACCGCGCCATCGGCGCGCTTACCGAAATCGGGTACACAGCCGAAATGTGCCGGCAGGGAAAACCCAAGATCGTTCCATCCACCGGTCAGATTTCCCTGTTTCGGAATGCTCCGCCCGCCGAAGTGGATTTGCATTGGGACCTGGCGCCCCGGGCGATGGGGCTCTCGCTCAATGCGCGATCGTTACTGCCCCGTTCCATGGCCGTGATAGTGGGCGGCCGGCCGGTGCTTACCTTCGGAGTGGAAGACCAGTTTCTTCTATGCGCGTTTCACGGCGGCAAGCACGGCTGGAAAAGCCTCGGCTGGCTTGCCGATTTCGCGGCCCTGATCGAAACGCGCGCACCCGACTGGCCGCGCCTGCTCGCGGAGGCGCGGCGGAAGCAGCTCTCACGCGCGCTATTCGTCGGGTTGCACCTGGCGCACGACCTGCTCGGCACGCCGCTGCCGGCCGCCATTCGAAATCCGATGAAGCGGGATTCGGCGGCGGCATCGGTCGCGGCTGAGACGCGCGCTTTTCTCGTGCGCGGCACGGCTCCACGCGCGTTGTTTCCCCGCGAGCTTCGTTATGAACTGGGGCTCACCGAGGGATGGGGCCGAAAGGCCGCGTTTTGCTGGCGCAAGATCACCGAACCGAGCCCGGAAGATTCGGAGATGTCGAAGAGCGCACGGCCGTTCCGCCTCATGCGCAAATACGCCTATCGGCTTGCCGGCCTGCAGTAGACTCTCTGTTGCGAAGCCGCGACGTTGCTCGATATGCTGGGCAAGCACGAGGAGTTCCCATGAGAGTGTATTTCCAAACGGCCGTTTTGGTCGCGGCGGGTTGCCTGGTTGCGCGCGCGCAAGCCCCTGCGCCGCCGCAGCAGAGATCGGCGGGAACCGAATCCGGGTTCGCGGTGTTTCAACAGCGCTGCATGGGATGCCACGGAAACCCCAACGTCGAGCGCGCCCCCTCGCCGGCGGCAATCCGCGAAATGGCTCCCGAAAAAATATATGACGCGCTTACCACGGGCGTCATGAAGGGGCAGGGCGCGAGCCTTTCTGAAGAGCAGAGGCGCATGGTGGCGTTATTCATGAGCGGCCGGCCGCTGGGCAGCCTCGAGCAGGGCGACGCGAAGCAGATGCCGAATCAATGCAGGAGCAATCCACCGCTGGCCGATCCTGCCGCCGGGCCGGCATGGAACGGCTGGGGGGTAGACCTGAGCAACGGGCGCTTTCAATCCTCCAGCGCCGCGGGTCTTACGCCTGCGCAGGTGCCGAATTTAAAACTGAAGTGGGCGTTCGGGTATCCCAACGGCCTCTCCGCGTTCGGCCAGCCGTCGGTCGTATCGGGCCGCTTGTTCGTAGGCACCGACATAGGCTACGTCTATTCGCTCGATGCGAAGACCGGATGCGTGTATTGGTCGTATCAGACGAAAGGGTCGGTTCGCAATGCATTGAGCGTCGGGCCGGTGAAAGGACAAGGCCCGACGAAATACGGCGTGTATTTCGGTGATGCGCACGCCAATGTCTACGGTCTCGACGCGCAGGACGGACATCTCCTTTGGACCAGGAAGGTGGATGATCATTTTGTGGCGCGCATCACGGCCGCTCCCACCGTCTACAACGGCCGCGTCTATGTTCCGGTATCGTCCTCGGAAGAATTTACAGCGGCGACCCTGGATTATCCGTGCTGCACATCGCGCGGCAGCGTGGTGGCTCTCGATGCCAGTACCGGAGAACGCATTTGGAAGACGTACGTGATGGATGAACCCAAGCCGACTCGGAAGAACTCGAAGGGTGTGCAGATGTATGCACCGGCCGGCGGCTCGGTCTGGAACTCGCCGACAATCGACGTCAAAACGAACGCCATTTACTTTGGGACCGGGGACGGCGAAACCGAGCCCGCGCCCAGGACCACCGACGCGGTGATGGCGCTCGACCTGAATACGGGCAAAATGCTTTGGGTATATCAGGCGCAGGCCGGTGACGCATTCCTTGGCGGGTGCAACGGCGCTACGAAAACCGACAACTGCCCGTCCGAGAACGGGCCGGACCTGGATATCGGGAACTCGCCGATTTTGCGGACGCTGTCGAATGGCCGGCGGCTGCTGGTTGCGGCCACGAAGGACGGCAATGTGATCGCGCTCGATCCGGATAAGAACGGCGCCGTGGTGTGGAAGAAGAATGTAGCGCCGGTCGATCCGAACGTCACCGGCCCGAACGCGTTTTTTGCGCGGCTCGGCGGAATTGTTTGGGGCGGCGCCGCCGACGAACGCAACCTCTATTACGGCTTGAGCCGCGGCGGGATGGTGGCGCTGCAACTGGCTACTGGCGAACAGCTTTGGTACACGCCGCTGGCGAAACCGGGCACTCGGGTCAACAACTCGGCCGCGGCCAGCGCGATTCCCGGCGTGGCGTTCGTAGGCGGCTCCGACGGCGTCCTGCACGCGCTCAATACGGCCAATGGCAAGGTGATCTGGCAATATGAGACCGCTCATTCGTTCGAAACGGTCAACAAAGTGGCCGCGAAGGGCGGCGCCATCAGCTCGATCGGTCCGACCATCACCGGGGGGATGCTATTCGTCGGATCGGGCTACGCCGTGACCGGCAGCAACTCCGGCAACGTGCTGCTGGCCTTCTCGGCCGAATAACTCGCCGCGCGTTGCTGTTATCGAACGTTATCGGCAGTTTATTGGCTTGCGGCTAAGTTAGCAGCCGTTCTTTCACACCAGGAAAAAAGTGCTCCGCACAAGCTGCGCTCCAAACGACAGGAGCGGCAGGAATTGGCATTTGGCCCCGGAGGTGCTTACCCAAACGCGCCATGCAGAACGAACAACCCACTCCATACGAAAAACCGCTCCGATCGCGCATCGGTACGATGCCGCTAATCTTCGCCCTGTTTTGTCTGGGTGGAGTTGCCGCTGGAATCTGGATCAAAGACCGCCAGGAAATCGAGACCGTCAACACCGAACGCGCGCAGATGGCGGCGAACCTCAATCAAGCGCTGGCTCAGTCGAAGAGCCAGGTGCAAGAACTCAACCACCGCCTGGATACGCTGATGTTGGCGCAAGCGCGGGCACAGGCGCCGGCAGCGAAACCGGTGGCGCGTACAGGTAAGGCCGCGGTGCGGCGGAAGCCGCTCGTCGCCAACGATCCGCGCGTTGATAAACTGCAGGGACAGCTCAGCGAAACGCAGCAGGAACTGGCGCGGACGCGCGACGATATGAACAAGACGCGCGACGAACTGAACGGTTCGATTTCCCAGACGCGCGATGAGCTGAATGGCTCGATCGCGCAGACGCGCGACGAGCTTGCCAAATCGCACACCGACCTCGCCGGCCAGATCAACTCGGCGCGCAGCGATCTGGGCGGCTCCATCGCCAAGACGCATGACGAGGTTGTGGCGCTACGGAAGCGCGGCGAGCAGAGCGTCTACGAGTTCCACCTGGACAAAAACAAGCAGTTCGAGCGCGTCGGGCCGCTGAGCCTGGCGCTCCGCAGCACCAACCCCAAGCACAAGACCTATGACGTCGCCATGATCGTCGAGGACAACACCCTCAGCAAGAAGCACGTCAACCTGTACGAGCCGATCTGGATCCGGATGAGCGACCGGCCGCAGGCGGTGGAACTGGTTGTGAACCGGATCGACAAAGATAAGATCACTGGTTATGTGACGGAGCCGAAGTACAAACGCTCCGAACTGGCTTCGACTTCCGAGAAGCCGCAGGAGAAGGCTCAGCAATTGGAGACCCGGTAACGGTTCCAGATAACTCTAGCGGCCGGGTCCTGCCAGCTAAGGCTGAGCGGGACGCCGGCCGCTTCGAGTTTTACCAGGGGCCACTTCGACGCCGTGCAACTGAGCGTGGTCAATGGCGGCCTGCAGGAAGCCGCCGGCGCGCAGGTCGTCGATGAGCCGGTCTAGATAAGCCAAGCGGGCTGGATCACCTTTTGACACTGCCAGCGATTGTTCCACTCCGAAGAAATTGTCATCCAGCAGGCGGAGATCGGGAAACCGGGCAGTGTCTTCCACCAGGCGCTGGCGATTTGTCCCGAAGGCATCGATTTCATGCGCGGCGAGCATGCGCTCGGCTTGTTCCACGCTGAGACCCTCGATACTCTTGAGCTGCGCGTGTTTGAGCGTACGGCTCAGATACAATTCGCCGGAATCGCCTTTACGCGCGGCGATGCGAATTCCTTCGCGGTCCGTATCGGCAACCTTCTTGAACGGGGAATCGGTTCGGACCACGTACGTGTTGTATGCGAGCGCGTAGGGTTCGCTGAAATCCACTTCGGCGGCGCGCGTGGCATCGAACGCCAGAAAACCCAGATCCGCGGTCTGCATCTGGATGGCGCCCAACACGCCGCGCACGCCGGCTGCAGCCTTGATCTGAAAGGGGACGCCAA
>DATGII010000207.1:0-5245 GCA_035295805.1 Bryobacteraceae bacterium
GCCCGGCCCCTTCTCGGCCGGAATCGGCTCGCCGGTGACCATTGACTCGTCTACTGCGCTCGCGCCGTCCAGCACTACGCCGTCCACCGGAACTTTTTCACCGGGCCGCACGACGAGCACATCACTAACGCGAATCTGCGCCAGTGGCACATCCATCTCCGTGCCGCCCGCGCCGACGCGCCGCGCCGTCTTTGGTGCCAACCCGAGCAGCGCGCGGATCGCACCGCTGGTCTGGCTGCGCGCGCGCAACTCCAGCACCTGGCCCAGCAGCACCAGCGTTACGATCACCGACGCGGGCTCGAAGTACGTCGCAACCTTCCCTGCATGCTGGTGCAGCGACTCGGGAAAGAGGCCCGGCGCAACCGTCGCGATCACGCTGTAGCCGTATGCCGTGCCGGCGCCCGTCGCGATCAGGGTGAACATGTTGAGACTCCGGTGCACCACCGACATCCAGCCGCGCTCGAAAATCGGCCAGCCCGCCCACAGCACTACCGGCGTCG
This sequence comes from Bryobacteraceae bacterium, assembly GCA_035295805.1. Lineage (GTDB taxonomy): Bacteria > Acidobacteriota > Terriglobia > Bryobacterales > Bryobacteraceae > PSRJ01. Next base: position 501 of record DATGII010000207.1, read on the forward strand.
CGAGCATCAGTTCGACCCACGGCAGGTGGCTGCCCAAAAACATCAGCGCCAGCAAAACGCCCGACGGCCCGACGCTGAGCCAGAACCTGCGCCGCATGTCGGCATATTCGGGATTCTCTTCTTCGAGCACGGACAGATCGACGCTCGCGGGCTCCAGCGCCATCCCGCATTTCGGGCACGACCCCGGCCCCATCTGCCGCACCTCGGGATGCATCGGACACGTGTAGAGGACTCCGTCGGCGGCCGCAGCCTGCATCGGTTCGGGCCGTGCCGTGAGGTGAAGATAACGCTCGGGATTGCTTTCAAACTTCGCGACACATCCGGCGGAGCAAAAGTGGTACGTCTTGCCCTGATACGTCGACGCACCGGCGGCGTGCCCCGGGTCCACGGCCATGCCGCACACCGGATCCTTCTCTCCACCCGCCGGCTTCTGGAGAATCGGAAACATGCCTTTTAGATGAAAAATGCGCGACGCGGACGCTGCGGCGCTAGAAAATCCGCTACGACCACTCCAGGATCACTTTGCCGGTATTGCCGGAGCGCATCGCCTGAAAGGCCTCTTCAAACTCGCTGTAGGGGTAACGGTGCGTGATCACCGGGCGAATGTCCAGCCCCGATTCGAGCATCACCGTCATCTTGTACCAGGTCTCGTACATTTCGCGGCCGTAGATGCCCTTGATGGTGAGCATGTTGAAAACCACCGTAGTCCAGTCGATGGCCATTTCGCCCGTAGGGATGCCGAGCATTGCAATCTTGGCGCCGTGGCTTAGATTCGCAATCATTTCTCGAAAGGCCGACGCATTCCCAGACATCTCCAGCCCCACGTCGAAGCCTTCCTGCATGCCGAGCTTCTTTTGGATCTCGGCCAGCGAGGTCTGGGCCGTGTCGATCGCCGCCGTCACCCCCATCTTGCGGGCCAGTTCCAGGCGATACGGATTCTTGTCGGAAATCACCACAAACCGGGCACCGGCGTGCCGCACCACCGCGGCCGCCATGATTCCGATCGGACCCGCTCCGGTGATCAGAACATCCTCGCCCAGCACCACGAAAGAAAGCGCCGTGTGTACCGCGTTGCCGAACGGATCGAAGATCGCCGCCACGTCCAGGTCGACTGTTTCTTTGTGCCGCCAGATGTTGGTCATCGGTAGCGCGATGTAGTCGGCAAACGCACCGGGCCGGTTTACGCCGATCCCCTGCGTGTGCGCGCACAGATGCCTGCGTCCCGCGAAACAGTTGCGGCAGCGTCCGCACACCACGTGGCCCTCGCCGCTCACGATGTCCCCGGGGCGGAAATCGCTCACGTTCGATCCGATCTGCACGATTTCGCCCACAAACTCGTGGCCGATCGCCATGGGAACCGGGATGGTGCGCTGAGCCCAGGCATCCCAGTTGTAGATGTGGACATCCGTGCCGCAAATCCCGGCGCGCTTCACACGGATCAATACGTCGTTGATCCCGATCGTCGGCTCGGGTATTTCTTCGAGCCAGAGCCCCGGCTCTCGTTTGGCTTTCACTAATGCTTTCATCGATGAGGGCGGGCTGAACCCGCTTGCGCGGACGTGCCGTGGATCCCTATCACCATCATACTTGCCTTCGGCCGGGGCTTAATTCTTTGGAGCGGCAGAAATGGAAACAGCCAACGGCCGCAAACGCGCCTGTTCGGGCCCGGGCGCAGGGAAGGCGCCCTCGTGCCGGAGCAGCCACTCTTTTTTCTCGAGCCCACCCGCGTAACCGGTCAATCGTTCCGCGGCGCCGATCACTCGATGGCACGGCACGATGATCGCGACCGGATTCAGAGAGTTCGCATGGCCCACCGCGCGCGATGCCTTGGGGCGCCGGATCCGCACCGCCAGTTGCCCGTACGTCCACGTTTCGCCCGCTGGGATGGTTCCGAGAGCCTTCCAAACGATTTCCTGGAAGACGGTTCCCTGGGTCGAAACCGGAGTCTTTTCAAACGCCCGGAGGTCGCCGTCGAAATAATCGCCCAGGCTGCGGGCCAGCGCCAGCGGATCCGAGTTCCGCCGGAATTCGACGCCGCCGTAGCGCCGCCCGAGCATTCTGTTCATGCGGTCCTCGAACCCGGCAAAGTCGAGTGCGCAGACCGCCTCGCCGTTCGAGGCATACAGAATCCGGCCCACCGGAGATTCGAACTCAGCGTAATGAAGCAACATTGGTTAGTCCCTTTCTCGAAGCGTTTCCCATAAATACATCGCGGCATACGCGCGCCACGGCCTCCACGCCTCGGCCATTTCTTCCAGCCGCGCCGCCGAAGCAGCGCCCGATGCCTTAAGCAGGCCGAGATCCGCCGCGGGGAACGCGTCCGGGTCGGCCAGCGCGCGCATCGCAATATAATTTGCAGTCCAAGGCCCGATACCGCGCAGCTCGCACATGCGGCCGATCAGCTCGGTCGAGGAAACCGCTTCGTCGAAACGAATTTCGCCCCCGGCCATGGCACGCGCAAAAGCGCGGATCGATTCAGCGCGCGCTTTCGGCAGGCCGATGGACGCGATATCGGCGTCCGCATACACCTTCGCGTCCGGTGCGCCGAACTTCGCCACCATCCGGGCCGCCAGCGTGCTGGCTCCCTTCACGGAAACCTGCTGGCCTAAAATCGCGCGAACCGCGAGCTCGAACGGATCCCAAGAGCCCGGCAGGCGCAATCCCGGCCTTTTGGCGACGATCCGACCAAGCAGCGGGAACTTGCTCAGATGCTTGCCGATCTCCTGCGTATTGGCGCGCAGATCGAAAAGGAATCGGATCCGGTCGGCTACGGCGCGTAGTCCGTTCGCGTCGCCCCCGCCGATGCGCGCGATCAGACAATGCTCATCCCCGCACGGCCGCACATCGATACCGGGCCGCCGATATCCACTCGCGTCTACTTCTTCCAGGCCGGCGATCGCGCGCGACTCGACGAAACGCACAAACGCGTCCCAGTTGTAGGGCGGGCGATAGTAGAGCTTCAGCCGGACATCCGGCTGCTTCGGTTGTTCCGGCCGCGACCACCTGCGCAGTTGTTTGGGATTCCGCCGATAGGTCGCTCGCAGCGCCTCATTGAAGCGCCGCAGGCTGGTAAATCCCGACGCGAACGCGATCTCGGAAAACGGCAGGCTCGTCTCGGTGATCAATTTCTTCGCGAAGAGAATCCGCCGCGTTTGCCCCACCACGACGGGCGGCACGCCGACGTGCTCGAGAAACAGCCGCCGCAAATGCCGGTCTGTCACTCCCATTCGCGCCGCCAGATCCTCCGTCGATCCCTCGTCCAGCGCGCCGCCGTCGATCAATCGCAGCGCGCGGCTCACCGTCGACGAGGTTCCGCCCCAGGCCGGCAGGCCCGGAGACACTTCGGGGCGGCACCGCAGACAAGGCCGATATCCGGCTGCCTGCGCCGCCGCGGCGTTCTCAAAAAACTCGATGTTCTTTCGCAGCGGCGTCTTGGCGGGACACACCGGACGGCAGAAGATTCGTGTCGTCCGGACGGCGGTGAAGAACAACCCGTCGAAGCGCGCGTCGCGCGCCCGCACCGCCCGGTAGCAAGCCTCTGCATCCATGTATTGAGCATGGCAGAGGCCGGCCCGAAAAACTAGCGGTTTTCGGACATGTCCATCCGGCCCTTAGTTCTGGACCGTCAGATAGAACTTCTGGGGAAGTTCCGCGCCGTTCTGCGCGACATGGATCTGATAATCGCCATTCGCCAAACCCGACGGCACCGTCACGTAGAACTCGTACAGTCCCACGAAATTACCGGCCAGTCCCTGGTAGGCCGGCGTCCCCGCCGCCGTCGACCCGAACGAAAACGCCACCGTGTTGGCCAACTGATTGCCTTGGCCGACGACCACGCCCGGCAGAATCGCCGGGTTCACGTCGCCGAATCCGACCCCGTAGAAAATGATGGTGTCGCCGGGTTTCGCCGGACGGCTCGCCAGCCCGAACGACGCGCCCAGGCCGGTATTGAGAACGTAGGTCCCGTCGGTGAAGGTCGCCACCACATACTGGGTACCGCTCGAGCTGTAATTCGGCGGTGCAAGCAGCCCCGGCGCGAGCGCCTGACGCGGCAGAGCGAACGACGTGCTGGTGGTCTTGCAGTTCGTCACCGTGATGTTGACGTTGCCGAGCGTCGCGTCCTCGGGCGCCTGGACATTGAGCTGGCCGCGCGACAGATACCAGACATAAGCCGGCTTCCCGTTGATGCTGACGCTGATGCCGTCAAGCGAAGTGGGCGCGTTGGCGCCCGTGAAATCCACCGAAGTCCACTCGCCCGGATGCACGGCCGCGCTCAACCTCGGGTCCGTCGGATCGGCCAGGTTCGTACCCTTGATTTCGAGCCACGAACCGGAAGTGAAATAGGCATACCCGCCGTAAGCGCTCGCCGATTGCACCGACGTGATCGCGGGCGCGGCCGCGTTGCTGCATGAATAGGCAGGCCCGCCCAGCGCGGCCAGAACCGCGCTGTAGGCGATGTTCGCGACATAGGCGTGCCCGACCGTGGTGGGATGTAGCGTGTCCCAAAACAAATAATTATTGGGGTTCGCACCGGCAACCCCCTGCGCGCCGGATGCGATATTCGTAAATCCGAAAAGGCCCGGATTCTTTCCGATCGAGGTAAACAGCGCGTAGCTGTCGACGGCCGCGATCGTGATCCCCGGATGCGCCGCTTTCAGCGTGGCAATCGCGCCGATCATGGCCTGGTTGTATGCGGCTGCTGCGGCGTCCAGCGTCGCGCTGTTGCCGCTGTTGATTCTTTCGGG
>DATGII010000208.1:0-15642 GCA_035295805.1 Bryobacteraceae bacterium
TAGCTATCCGCACTCCACCGGGTGTAATGGAACCGGTTCCAAGTTCTCCCCGCCGGCGTCCTCCACGTAGGGGCCCGCCGTTTGGGCTTTAAAGGCCCGACAGGAAGTTCAGTACCACTGCAATGCAACGCTTGCCGGCCGGCAAGAAAAGCGCGAGGCCGGCGCGGTTTCGTGCAAGCCTCTTGTTGACTTCACCGTATCACTCCGAATGCGGATTGCTCCGGGCGCCGCGTGCAATCGGTTGAAACTGCAGGCACAAAAAATCTCCGAATTCAGTTACTGCGGCGGGTCGCCCTGATGATGCTGGCGAAAATCCAGGTCGATGGCTTTGCGTCCGGCGAAACCTTCGTCGACGCTATGCCAGAAAGCGATCGCGGGTTCGCCGAGTTTCCAGCACAGATATACTTCGCGGCCCTGGAACAGGGTGGGGAAGTCGACCAGTCCCGTGTCCAGGTCTTTGATGAGACAGCCGAGTTGCTGAACCTCTTCAAAGACGGTCCGCAGGGCGGCGGCGGCCTCGTCGCGGCGCTCGCGATCTTCGCGGACCTGGCTGCGGTCGACGACAACGCCGCCCATCAGAAGAATCCGTTTCTGGTAGGATTCGAAGCGCCGCTCGGCGCCGCTATAGGCGGTTTTGAGCTTAATGGCCTGGCGCAGCAGGCGATCCACGCTGGGGATGAGGCGTTCCGCTTCCGCCAGAGTGAATCGTTTCGGCATGCCCGGTGCTTCAAACGCCGGACACTTGAACCGACACCGAACGGCTGCGCGGTCCGTCGAATTCGGCGAGAATGATGCTCTGCCAGGTGCCCAGCAGGACCGCGGAATTTCGGACTTGCAGGGAGAGGCTTTGTCCCATGATCATGCCGCGCAAATGCGAATCGGCGTTCTTGCGCTCGCAATCGGAGTACCGGGGATCATTGTGACGCCAGGGATTTTCGCGGGAGACGAGATCATCGAGGAAGTTTCGGACGTCGTGCAGCAGGGCATCCTGCCATTCATTCAGAAAAACCGACGTGGTGGTGTGCAGCGATTGTAAGTGAACGATGCCTTCGCGAATGCCGCTCTTGCGGACGATTTCGTTGATGCGGTCGGTCACATTGATCAACTGCATGCGCTCGCTGGTAATCCAGTCGACGATGCGGTTGAACATTTTAAATCCACCGACGGAATGGGTTTCCGGCGCTAACTCAATTTCGGCGATCTTAGTTTTCACAGAATTCATCTGGACTCCTCTGGCCCTCAGACTGCACTTAGCCCATTATCAATGGCTTTGGCTGGCTAGTTGGAAACAATTATACCAAGCTAGTCCGGGCGCCCGGCGCATTAATTTGGGCGTAATGACTGTCGACGTATTCGTTTAGGATTTGGATGAATTCGGCGACGATTTGGTTGCCTTTTAATGTAGTCAAAAGCCGGCCGTCCACATAGACCGGGGCCTTGGGTTCTTCAAATGTGCCGGGTAGCGAGATGCCGATATTGGAATGTTTCGATTCACCGGGGCCATTTACCACACATCCCATGACGGCGACCCTCATGGTTTCCACGCCCGGGTGGCTGGCTTTCCAGTTCGGCATCTGCTCGCGCAGATAGGTCTGAATCTCATCGGCCATTTCCTGGAAGAAGCTGCTGGTTGTACGTCCGCAGCCGGGGCAAGCCGTAACCTGTGGAGTAAAACTACGGATGCCGAGAGCTTGCAGGATCTGCTGGGAAACGACGACTTCCTCGGTGCGGTCGCCGTTGGGCGCCGGCGTGAGGGAAGTGCGGATGGTATCGCCGATGCCTTCCTGGAGGAGGGGCGCGAGCGCGGCAGTGGTCGCGACGATGCCCTTGCTTCCCATGCCGGCTTCGGTCAACCCGAGGTGTAAAGGATAATCGCAGACCGCAGCCAGGGCGCGATAGACATCGATGAGGTCCTGCACGCCGCTGACTTTGGCGCTCAGGATAATCTTGTCGTGAGCGAGGCCGTGGGCTTCCGCCGCATGGGCGGATTCGATGGCGCTGGCGACCATGGCATCGAGCGTTACTTCACGCGCGTCTTTCGGATCGGGGCGCCTGGAGTTTTCATCCATCATGCGTGTAAGGAGCGTGGAATCGAGCGAACCCCAATTCACGCCGATGCGCACCGGCTTATCGTTCGCGAGGGCGACCTCGATCATGGTGCGGAAGTTTTCATCGGTTTTGCGTCCGATATTGGCGTTGCCGGGATTGATCCTGTATTTGGCCAGAGCGCGGGCGCAATCGGGGTATTTTTTCAGCAGGATATGGCCGTTATAGTGAAAGTCGCCGATGATGGGCACGCGGACGCCGAACTTATCGAGGGTGTCGACGATTTTGGGAACGGCGGCGGCGGCCTGCTCGGTGTTTACGGTGACGCGGACTAATTCCGAACCGGCGCGAGCCAAGGCCATCACCTGATTGACGGTGCCGGCGACATCGACCGTATCGGTATTGGTCATCGACTGCACGACAATCGGATGATTGCCGCCAACCTTGACACCTCCCACGTCGACCACAGCCGCCTGGCGGCGCGGTTTTACAGCCATCCTATCCCTCCGGTGGAAATTTCAATTTTATCATTGGGGGCTGGACTATAATTGCCCCATGGCGCGCGTGAGTTCGGGGCTCACGATCGGATTGGTATGGGCGATCGCGGCGGCGGCCCAGCAAAACCAGGCGGTCGTGCTCAGGCCGGCGCGTGTGTTCGACGGCGAATCGATGCACGAGGGTTGGGCGGTGCGCGTAACGGGAGACCGCATCGAAGGGGCTGGAACCGGCATCAGCACGGCGGGCGCCCAGGTGATCGAACTCGCGGGGGCGACTCTGCTGCCCGGGCTGGTGGAAGGCCACTCGCATATCCTGCTGCATCCTTACAATGAGACGCTCTGGGAAGACCAGGTATTGCGCGAGGGGCTGGCGTTGCGCGCGGCGCGCGCGGTAAACCATCTGCGCGCTACCTTGATGGCGGGGTTCACGACCGTTCGGGATCTCGGCACCGAGGGCGCCGGCTATGCCGATGTCGAGTTAAAGCAGGCCGTCAATCAAGGAATCGTTCCCGGTCCGCGCGTTCTGGCGGCGACGCGCGCAATTGTGGCGACCGGGAGTTATGCGCCCAAAGGGTTCGCGCCGGAGTGGCGCGTGCCGCAGGGGGCGGAAGAAGCCGACGGGGGGGACAGCCTGACGCGTACCGTGCGCGACCAGATCGGCCACGGGGCGGACTGGGTCAAGTTGTATGGCGATTACCGCTGGGGCGCTCCGCCCGGCGCGCACCCGACCTTTTCCCTCGAGGAGATGAAGCTGGCGGTCGAGACCGCGCATAGCGCCGGAGTGCCGGTGGCGGTGCACGCCACCACGGCCGAAGGCATGCGGCGCGCAACTCTGGCCGGCGTGGACACAGTCGAGCATGGGGATGGCGGAACAGCGGAAGTTTTCAAGTTGATGGTGGAACATCATGTGGCGCTGTGCCCGACCCTGGCCGCCGGCGATGCCACCAGCCAATACGCGGGCTGGAAAAAAGGACAGCAGCCGGAGCCGCCCTCGATTACGGCGAAACGAGCCAGCTTCAAAGCCGCGCTGGACGCCGGTGTGACCATCCTCAGCGGCAGCGACGTCGGCGTATTCGCGCACGGGGAGAACGCGCGAGAGCTCGAGCTGATGGTGAACTATGGCATGCGGCCGGTGGATGCTCTGAAGGCGGCGACCTCCGTGGCCGGGAAAGTTCTTCACATGAATATCGGGCAGGTGAAAGCGGGGATGCTCGCCGATCTGGTGGCGGTTGACGGAGACCCAACACAAGACGTCACGGCGCTGCGGCACATCAGATTGGTCATGAAGGGCGGGACCGTTTACCGGCAGTAACTGAGAGCGCAGGTGGTCGCGCTGACCGCACGAAAATCCCCTACACTAAGGGGATGATTCGCAAACTGACAGCCCTGCTGTTCCTGATGACGGTGATGGCCTTCGGCCGCGTCTACGAACTGCGCACCTACACCTGCGAGCCCGGCAGACTGGAGGCGCTCAAGGTACGCTTCCGCGATCACACCATTCGGATCTTCAACAAACACGGGATGGAGAGCGTCGGCTACTGGGTGCCGCAGGACGAGCGCTCGAGCAACACGCTGATCTACATTCTGGCGCATCCGAGCCGCGAAGCCGCCGAGAAAAACTGGAAGGAATTCCAGGACGATCCGGAGTGGAAGAAAGTCGCGGCGGAATCGGAGAAAGACGGCAAGATCGTGCAGAAGGTGGAGCGCGTCTGGATGGACCCGACGGAATTCTCGAAACTGAAATAGGCCGATGATTCGCATCGCCAACGGCCAGGGCTTCTGGGGCGACTGGCTGGAAGCCCCGGTGCGCCTGGTGGAGCAGGGGCCGATCGACTATCTCGCGCTGGACTACCTGGCCGAGATCACGATGTCGATCCTGCAGAAGCAGAAGCAGGCGGACGCGAACCTTGGCTACGCGCGCGATTTTCCGCCGCTGGTGGCGCGGATCGCGCCGAAGATCCGGGAGCGCGGCATCAAAGTGATCGCCAATGCCGGCGGGGTGAACCCGGCGGCGTGCGCGCGCGAGGTGATGCGGTTGGCGCCGGGACTGAAAGTAGCGGTGGTGACGGGCGATGATGTCTATGCGCGCCTCGACGAATTCCTGGGGAAGGGATACGAGATGCGCGATATGGACACGGGCGAACCGCTGCAGAAGATCCGCTCGCAAATCCTGAGCGCGAATGCGTATATCGGCGCGTTTCCGCTGGCCGAGGCTCTGAGCACGGGAGCGGACGTAGTGATTGCGGGCCGCTCGACCGACACGGCGCTGACCCTGGCGCCGATGGTGCACCGCTTCGGCTGGAAGCCGGAGGAGTACGATAAACTGGCCGCCGGCACGATTGCCGGGCACATCATCGAGTGCGGTGCGCAAACCACGGGCGGCAACTGCCAGGTGGACTGGCAAACGATCCCGAACATGGCCGATATCGGTTATCCGATTGTGGAAGCCGAGCCGGATGGAACGTTCGTCGTCACCAAGCACACAGCGGCGGGCGGGCGCATCAATACGCATGTAGTGAAAGAGCAGCTGCTGTATGAACTCGGCGATCCGAAGCGCTACCTGACGCCGGATTGCGCGGCCGATTTCACAAGCATCAGGCTGGATGACGCCGGGCCGGACCGAGTGCGGGTGAGCGGCATCCGCGGCGGGCCTCGGCCGGCGACGCTGAAGCTTTCGATCAGCTACGCGGCGGGGTGGAAAGCCATCGGCACATTGGTGTACCCGTGGCCGCAGGCGCTGAAAAAAGCGCAGGCGGCCGATCGCATCGTACGCGAAAGGCTTCAGCGCATCGGGCTTTCGTTCGATGAAGTCTACACCGAGTACTTCGGGGTGAATGCGTGTCTCGGGCCGGCAGCGCCGGCAAACCCGGATCCGCCGGAGGTACAGGTGCGGATCGGGGTGCGGGGGCCGGACCGCAAAGCTGTTGACCGGTTTACGCGCGAATTGATCCCGCTGGTGCTGAACGGGCCGCCCGGCGCGACCGGGTTCGGGGAAGGACGGCCGGCCGTGCGCGAGATTGTGGCGTACTGGTCCGCGTTGGTGCCGCGGGAGGAGATCGCGACGAAGGTCGAAGTGATCGCGTAGATCAGTGCGGCAGGCCTCCCGCGCACCACGAACTCTGCGTGCCTGTGCTAGACCGCCTCTTATTTCTTCACGCCGGCCAGCCAGTTCACCTTCACATGAATCGGTGACTCAGTCGACGACTCCGGGTCGGGGGCCATCAGGAAGTGTTGGCCGTCCGCGCTCACGGCATACCGGCTGAGCGTGCCAGCGAAGACGCGCGCTTCGAATAAAGCCTTGGGCGTGCCCGGCGCGAAGCTATTGCCAGACGCCTTTACCGGAACGGCCGTCATCTTCCGATCTGCCGCGATGTAGAATATCTCGTTCCCATCGCCGCGCCAGTGCGGATCGCGCCCCCCGCTCAGAGAAATCTGCCACTTCCCGGCCGCTGCGTTCGGGTTACCGGGCGCGAACGGCTGCACATAGACTTCGAAATGCCCCGATTCATCGGACGCGTACGCCAGCCATTTGCCGTCCGGCGAAACCACGCCTTCGATTTCGTTGAATTTTGTCTGAAGCAAAGGGATCGGTTTTCTGTCGCCACTGGTGGGAATGGCGACGAGATCATTGGCGGTGTCTTTGGAGGTTCGCCGCGCAATAATGAACCGGCCGTCTCGGGTCCAGTCCGTGGGCACTTCCGGTACGTCAGACCGGACTACTAATTCATCCTGGCCTGTCTGGTTCGCGGGCTTCTCGTAAACCTGCTGAACGCCGCCGTTGCGGTTTGAGGCAAACGCTACCCGCCTTCCATCCGGCGACCATTGCGGCGAAAAATTGGCCGAGGGATCGAAGGTGAATCGAGACTCGGTTCCCCGTTCCAGATCCGTGATCCAGAGATCAGTCTGCCGGCCCGCACCGTGTTCGGAAATCATCTGCTTGCTGTCCGCTGACAAAGCCACGCGCCCCTGGGTTTGCACCTGAGACCCTATCGCCGCAACCTGCCTTCCGTTTCGATCGAGAAGAGCATGCTGGCGGACATTGGCCGCTGCCGACACATAGGCGATGATGCCATTGTGCGAAGCCGTATATAAATAGAACTCGACGTTGGGAGATGCGGCCACCTGTTCGACCACAGGAAACGGATCATCGGCTGGCTCCATGCTATCGGGATTCACCGGCTGTGCCACTAATGTTTGTTCCCGTACGAACAAAACGTGACCTCGCCCCCCTGCTTTCAAAGGCGGTACGTATTGCGCGTTGGAGTTATCCGGCGCGAAACGGCGTGGTTTGGCAGCGGGATTCACAGCCAGCGATCCCAGGAACACTCCCGGCGCCGCCGAAGTCGCGTTGCTGTACACCAGGCGCTGGCCGTCGGGCAAAAACTCCGGAAGCCCATCAGCCACCGAGCCGGTGATCTTGGTGGGAACGCCGCCAGCGGCCGATACCCGTAGAAGCGGCGTGCCGTGGGTACCGAAAATAATGGTTCCATCTTGACTCCAGGTCCCGCCGAGCGGGTCCGAAACCGAGCACAGCGTTTGAGCGGGACCTCCGGCCAACGGGATTCTCTTCAGCTTGTCCCTTGTAAAAAAGCCGATGTGCTGGCTATCGGGCGACCAAAAGAGAAAACCCGCTCCATCCGTTCCGGCCACGGCTCGCCATTGCAGGGAATCTAGAGAGCGGACCCAGATTTGGCGGCCGCTTTCTCCGTCGGCGTCTACCGCGATATACCGGCCGTCGGGTGAGAGGGCGAAGAAATTAACGGTGGTCTTGGGCGGTAATTCGATGGTGTACTCCAGCATCTGCGGCGGCGCTGGCGCAGGCTCGCGCAAATGAATGAATGCCAGAGCCGCGCTGAGGAGCGCAAAAACCGCCGTCGCCGCGGGCCACACCCATCGGATCTTGTGACGCGGACTTTCCGCCTGCTGCGCGCCTCCCGGCCCGCTTTCGTCCAGCAACTCCCAGGCGTCGCCAATATCCCGAAGCCGCTTCTGCGGGTCTTTCTCCAAGCATTTTCGTAACAGGCGCTGGACTGTCGCAGGCACGCGCTTCCACTCCGGCTCATGCCGCACCACCGCGGCCAACACGTCGGTCACGGTCTCGCCTTGGAATAGCTGCTCGCCGGTGAGCATCTCCCAGAACACCGCACCAAATGCCCAGATGTCCGCCCGCTTGTCCACGGGTTTGCCGCGCGCCTGTTCCGGAGACATGTACGCCGCGGTTCCCAGCAGCACGCCCATTTGGGTGGCGCCCAGCGTCAGTGTTGGTGATTGAGTGCGGTCGGCCTCCGCCGCGGCGGAGGTCTGGATCACCGCCGCCAGCCCGAAGTCCAGTACCTTGATTACACCTCGGGGCGTGACCTTGATATTCGCCGGCTTGAGATCGCGGTGTACGATTCCCTTTTCGTGAGCCGCTTCCAGCGCATCTGCGATCTGGCGAGCGTACTCGAGCGCGGTCTCCAGTGGGAGCGGTCCGGCCAGCGTTTCGCCCTCCACCAGTTCCATCACCAAGGACCCGTGCTCCACGGCATAAATTTGGGCGATATTAGGATGATTGAGCGCCGCGAGCACCTTGGCTTCCCGTTCAAACCGCGCCAGCCGTTCCGGACTCCCGGCCACCGATTCGGGCAGCACTTTAATCGCAACATCGCGCTCCAGCTTCGGATCCCGCGCCCGATACACTTCGCCCATGCCGCCGGCGCCTATGAAGTTGACGATTTCATAAGGGCCGAGACGCGTGCCCCGTGTGAGTGCCATATTGTTGTTGGTCCTCAGATTCTAGCCGAACTGAGGGCCGATTGCAGCGCGGTTTTCCGAAGCCGCACACGGCCTCCGATCGGGGTGCAGCTTCTGGCAACGCGCACTGGCCGATTGCGGGCACCGCGCATCGGGCCGCTCTCCTCGTTTTGGGTGTATACTGTGCCTCCAGATAAGCCTTTGAGGAGGTGCAGGATGCGGATCGGCCGAGTTCTGTTTAGCAGCGGGGTGGCGGCGCTGGGTATCGCGGGGTATTTGATCACAACGCGCGGCAACGTGAACGCGCAGCAGCCGGCGGCGGTGAAGATCGATGCCGACGATATCGGCGGCGTGGTCACCAGCAGCAAAGGGCCCGAGGCGGGGGTGTGGGTGATCGCCGAGACTACCGGGCTGCCAACGCGCTACATCAAAGAAGTAGTCACCGACGATCGCGGGCGCTTCGTGATTCCCGATCTGCCCAAGGCGAAATACGAAGTGTGGGCGCGCGGGTACGGCCTGGTGGATTCGCCGAAGGTGGTGGTCGAACCAGGCAAGACTGTGGATCTGAAGCCGACGATCGCGCCGGACGCGAAGACGGCGGCAAAGCTGTATCCTGGCAATTACTGGTACGCGCTGCTGAAGGTTCCCGAGAAGAGCGAATTTCCGGGGACGGGCAAGAACGGCAACGGCATCGCCGAGACGATGAAGACGCAGGATCAATGGATTCACCTGATCAAGACGGACAGCTGCGAATCTTGCCATCAGCTCGGGAACGAATACACGCGGACGATTCCGAACCTCTTCAGTAACCTGGATTCTCCGGCGCAGCAGTGGATGCGGCGGGTGCAATCGGGCCAGGCGGGCAACGCCATGCTGGGCGGGCTCGGGCAACTGGGACCGGAGCGCGCGACGCAGCTGTTCGGCGACTGGACGACGCGCATTGCGAAGGGTGAACTGCCGAAGGAAGCACCGCCGCGGCCGCAGGGGATGGAGCGCAACGTGGTGATCACGCAGTGGGACTGGGCGGATCCCAAGGCTTATCTGCACGATGAAATTTCGACCGACAAACGAAATCCGACTCTCAACCCGAACGGGCTGATTTACGGATCGCCCGAAGAAAGCCGCGATTACCTGCCCGTCCTCGATCCGGTGCACAACACGACGGCGCAGGTGAAGGTACCGTACCGCGATCCGAACACGCCGGGGCAGCCAAAACCGCTGCAGGCGTCTACTTTCTGGGGTGATGAATCGATCTGGGATAGCCACACCACCGTGCACAATCCGATGTTCGACGAGAAGGGGCGGTTGTGGTTCACATCGCGCATCCGCGGGGCTGAGGATCCAGCGTTCTGCAAGGCCGGCTCGACGCTGGATTCGGCGAAGCTGACGCCGGTGGAACGCTCCGGCCGGCAGCTGGCTGTGTATGACCCGGCGACGAAGCAGGTTTCGCTGATTGATACGTGCTACGCGACGCACCACCTGCTGTTTGCGCAGGACGCGAATAACACGCTCTGGACCAGCAGCGGCGGGGGCGGCGGCGTGGTGGGCTGGCTGAACACGAAGATGTGGGACCAGACGCACGACGCGGCCAAGTCGCAGGGCTGGACGGCGCTGGTTCTGGACACCAACGGCAACGGCAAGCGCGATGCGTATGTGGAATCGGAACAGAAGGTGCTGACGGCGCCGAGCGGCGAAAGCCTGGGAACCAATGCGGCGATCGGAGCGGTGGCGGATCCGAACCACGACACGCGGTTGAACGCGGCGTTCTATGGGCTGGGGATCGGGCCGGACGGGATGATCTGGGGCACGGTGCTCGGTTTTCCGGGCGGACTGGTGCGGCTGAATCCGGGTTCGCACCCACCGGAAACGGCTCTGGCCGAATACTACGAAGTGCCGTGGCACAATCCGAAGGCGAAAGTCTCCGGCTTCTCGCCGCGCGGCATGGACGTGGACGGCAACGGCGTGGTGTGGGTGGCGTTGGGCAGCGGACACCTGGCAAGCTTCGACCGCAGCAAGTGCAAGGGGCCGCTGAACGGGCCGAAGGCGACCGGGCAGCATTGCCCGGAAGGCTGGACCCTCTACCAGACGCCGGGGCCAAACTTCGAGAACGTGAAGGAATCGGGCAGCGCCGATTCGCACTATTACGACTGGGTGGATGTACACGACACGCTCGGGCTTGGCAGGAACACGCCTATCGCGACCGGCAACGGGTCGGATTCGCTGCTGGCGCTGGTGAACGGCAAGTGGGTCGTGATGCGCGTGCCGTATCCGCTGGGCTTCTTCGCGAAGGGAATGGACGGACGCATCGACGATACCAAGGCCGGCTGGAAAGGCAAGGGAGTCTGGACGACCTGGGGCACACGGACACCGTTCCACAGCGAGACTGGCAAGGGGACGATGGCCAAGGTGGTGCATTTCCAGGTGCGGCCGGACCCGCTGGCGAATTAGACCGGCGAGAACTGCGAGGACAAAATGAGAAACGCAACAAGGCTGATGTCCGTGTGCCTGGCGGCTGCGGCGGCGCTGGCGGCGCAACTGCCGCAGAAGATTTCCTTTGACACCGATCCGAACTTTCTCAAGCTGAATTACCAGATGAACCTGGGTGAGGTGCTGTCGGTGGCGGTGAATTCGAAGGGCACGATCGTGGTGCTCAATCACCCGGGCAGCGCGACGAGCGGGCCGCTCTACAACAACGCCACCACGCAGTTGCTGGAGTTCGATGCGACGGGCAAGTTCGTGCGGGAGATCGGACATGGCGTTTACGGGCTGGGCTACGCGCACTCGGTTCGGTTCGACCGGTACGATAACCTGTGGGTGGTCGACAAAGGCACGAACGCGGTGATTAAGTTCAACCCCGCCGGAATGGTCACGATGAACCTGGGGCGGCGCACGGAAGGGCCGGATGAGCCCGACTACTACGATCCGCGGAAAGTGGCGGAGAACCCGCCCAAGCACCGCGACGGCTACTACAACCGGCCGACGGATGTCGCCTGGGACAGCAACGATAACATCTATATCAGCGACGGCTACGCGAATTCGCGGGTGGCGAAGCTGGACAAGCACGGCTACTGGCTGATGTCGTGGGGATCGCGAGGGACCGGCGACGGGCAGTTCAACACGCCGCACAATATCGGGATCGACCGGGAGAACAATATCTACGTGGCGGACCGGGCGAACCGGCGGATCCAGGTATTCGATACCAACGGGAAGCACCTGCGCAACATGGTGCAGAACGTGCCGTACGACAAAAAGCGGCATCCGGTGCTGGGGGACGTGCCGGCGAATCCGCCGGATGAAACGCAGGTCTGGACGGTCTGCATTACGAACACGACGCCGCAGTACCTGTATTCTTCCGATTCCGAGCCGGGACGGATTTACAAGTTCGTGCTGCCGGAAGGCAAGCTGATCGGGTACCTGGGCGAATCGGGGCGCGATGCGGGGCAGTTTTCGTGGATTCACGGGCTGGCGTGCCCGTCGGAGAATACGCTTTTCGTCGCCGATATGAACAACTGGCGCGTGCAGAAGCTGACTCTTCACCCCGAGAAGAGTAAGTGAACAAAGTCGTACGCAACGCCGAGGAAGCAGTAGCGGAGATCGGCGACGGCGCGACAATCATGCTGGGCGGCTTCGGGCTATGCGGTGTACCCGAGGACCTGATCGCGGCGCTGGTGCGCAAAGGCATCAAGGGGCTGCACACGATCTCGAACAACATGGGGATCGACGGCTGCGGCATGGGGCTGATGCTCGAAGCCGGGATGATCGCGTCGCATGTTGCCAGCTACGTGGGCGAGAACAAGCTGCTGGAGTCGCTCATTCTCGGGCGCAAGCTGGATCTGAGCCTGATTCCGCAAGGGACGCTGGCGGAGCGGATTCGCGCGGGCGGGGCGGGGATTCCGGCTTTCTATACTCCGACGGGTGTGGGGACAGTGGCCGCTGAAGGGAAAGAAGTACGGGAGTTCGAGGGGCGGCGCTATGTGCTGGAACGCGCACTGACGGCCGATTTCGCGCTGATCAAAGCGTGGAAAGCGGACCGGATGGGGAATCTGGTCTATCGCAAGACGGCGCGGAATTTCAACCCGATGATGGCGACGGCGGCGCGGGTCACGATCGCGGAAGTGGAGATGCTGGTGGAGCCCGGAACGATCGATCCTGACCAGGTGGTCACGCCCAGTGTTTATGTCAAGCGCATTGTCGTGAGCAGGGGGCAGGAAAAGCGGATCGAACGGCGGACAGTGCGGCGGAGAAGCGCATGATGGCGCCGCGCGAGCGTATCGCCCGGCGGGTCGCTCAGGAGCTGCGAGACGGGTTTTACGTCAACCTGGGGATCGGGATCCCGACGCTGGTTTCCAATTACGTGCCGGCCGGAATCGAAGTGGTGCTGCAGTCGGAGAACGGGATGCTGGGAGTGGGGCCGTATCCGCTCGAAGAAGAGGTGGACGCGGACCTGATCAACGCCGGCAAGGAGACGGTTACGGAACTGCCGGGGACATCCTATTTTTCGAGCGCGGACTCGTTCGCGATGATCCGGGGCGGGCACATCGACCTGAGTATTCTGGGGGCGATGGAAGTCGACCGGCACGGGAACATTGCGAACTGGACGGTGCCGGGGAAAATCGTCAAGGGCATGGGCGGAGCGATGGACCTGGTGGCGGGGGCGCGGCGTGTGATCGTGGCGATGGAGCACACCAACAAGGAGGGCGCTCCGAAGATTCTCGAGAAATGCACGCTGCCTCTCACCGGGACGGAGGTGGTGGACCTGATCGTGACAGAGTTGGCGGTCATCCGGGTCGCACCGGCGGGGCTTGTGCTCGAAGAAACGGCGCCGGGAGTCTCGGCTTCGGACGTGCAGCGCGCGACGGGGACGCAGCTCTCGGTGAGTCCGGCGCTCAAAGAAATGATCGGATCGCGAGATTCAGGCCGATCATAATCACCGAAAACGCCGGGATCACGAGCAGGGCGCGCCGAAGGCGCTTGGGGTCGCCGCCGGCGATGGCGCCGATCAGGCGCGAACTAACCGCGAGTCCGGCCCAGCCGCAGGTAATCGCAAATCCAATGGCGGTGCCGGTCATACGGGGAAAGGCATCGCCGACGATGGCGAGCGTGGTGGGAAAGACGGGGGCCATGGCGACGCCGGCGAGGAAAACGAGGATCCAGGCGCCGGTGACACCGCGCGCGCGGAGGGCCAGCCAGGTGGTGAGCGCCATGGCGATCGAGGCAGCCAGCGTAACGCTGACGGCAGGGACGCTGATCAGCACGGGCGAGACGGCCATACGGCCGACCAGCATACCGAGCGCGAAACCCAGCGACAGCACATTGAGGGCGCGGTTTTCCGGGATGCCTTGCGCGATGAGGTGCTGTACCAGCCAGTTCCAGATGCCGACTTCGCAGCTGACGTAAAGGAAGAGCGAGAGGCCGAGCAGCAGGAGAATGGGGCGGCCGAGCACGGAGCCGGCTTCGGAAAGGACAAAGCTCTGCACGCCGGTCGGGCCGGGAATCGGCGCCACCAGCTGAAAGATGAGCGCGACAACGGCGAAAGCTCCGGCGGCGTAACAGAGCTTGACGGTGTCGCGCTTGAGCAAATTGGCCGAGATGAAGGGCGTCGCCATTCCGCCCAGGCCGAAGAAGAGATTGACCAGGTTGAGCGCGGTGCCGCGATGGGCCTCGGCGACATCGCTGACCAGCGCGTTGGCGCCGGTGACGACGATGCCGCCGCCGAGCCCGAGCACGAATAAAAACGCGACGATGCCGCCGAAGCCGCGCGCGCGGGGAAGGGAAGCGAGAGCGACGGCGATCAGCACGAGTCCCAGGACGAGGCCGACCTTTTTGCCTTCGTTATCAATCAGCGGTCCAACACCCACGGAAGCGATCATGAGGCCAAGCGCCTGGCCGAACGCGATGGTGCCGTTCTGGCTGGGCGTCAGGTGGAAACGCTCGGAAAGGCCAGGAAGGATGGTGCCGAGCATCGCCGCGATCATGCCGTAGATGAAGATCGCGAGAATCGCCGCAAGAATGAGCATTGCCGCAATGGTACCGCAAGTTCCGGCACGATGTGCGGCGATTCAGCTACGCCGCATTGCCGCGCACGCAGCGGACCCCATGTGGGGCGCCGGCCAGCAAGACCGACTCGATATCGACGGCGTCGCCCTCTTCGGTCATCCATTGATCCTGGAGCAGGCGTAGTTCGGTAGTATCCTTAGCGCCGCGAAATATTACACGCATTCTATAGTCACTGGTTGCCAGCACGACGGTTTCAACACGGAGCCCGTTTTCGTAAAGTAACATCATCCGCATGGAAGTATCTCCTTGCCGGCAGTGTGCGGCGGCAGGGCGGCGGCAACAAGTCAGTCAAGAGTTATGGTATTCAGGACCTAATTAACCCAAATTGTCGGCGGCAACCGTTTGGATGGGTGGAATCTGTTGCAGTAAAAAGGGTTAAGCGGCTCACGGCAGATGCGCAACCCCACCGGCGCATTTCCCATGCCCGCAACTTTCCCGCGGAACTCTCCCCTACGCGCCGCCCGATGTGAACGCCACAGGGGCCGAGATGAGTTTGGTGGCATCCGTGTCCCGATCGACGACCACGCCGAAGAACGGGGACATCATCTCTTCCCAGGTCATCTGGCCGTAGTAAACGGTCTTGTTGGGATTGGGATTGAATTTGTTGTTTACCGAATTGTCGTAATGGGCATCGACGCGCAGCCTGGTGCCTTTGGGGACGTGGATCGAGAGGTCATAGCCGAGCTGCCAATTGAAATCGTAATGGGGCACGTCGAGGATGACTTGTTTGCGGCCGTCCGGGAATTCGAGAGTCCAGGTGGTATCTTTGCCGCGCACGTGCATGTGCGGCATCAGGTATACCAGTTCGACGTCTTTAAGGAACGTGGCTTCGGCGGGCGGACTCGGCCAGTCGGGCGTGTTCGGCGGAATGGCAAAGATTTTGGGATCGGTCGGCGCCGAAATCAGCAGCGAGACATAGCGGCGGGGCGGGGGCTGCTGGGCCACGGTGAAGCCGACCTTCACGTGGTCGGTTAAGGCGGTGCCATTGGGCGTGTAATGCACATTGAAGACGATGTCGTAGCCGGCGGGGATGAGCTTAGCGGCGCGAAGCGGGCGGTAATCGGCGGCGGCGTTTCCGGGCAGATAGCAGTCCTGCGCGGCGCCACCGGGGCTGCCGCTCTCCTCGAAAATGGCTTCCGCGGCGGGATCGGGGTTATTGCGGCCGGCGCCGCGTCCGACGAAGGTCGGGCCTTTTTCGGGCATGGCGGCGCCTTCTTCATCGCGGGCCAGATTGGCCCACACGCCGTGGCCGTATTCTACGTTGGGACGGTGCGGCGCGTAGCCGATGCAAATGTGATGGGCGACTTCG
>DATGII010000209.1:0-5353 GCA_035295805.1 Bryobacteraceae bacterium
CGGTGCATCACACGTACTCCGAAGTGACGGGCATCCTGCGCGATGACTGCGGAACGGCCGATCTGCTGCGGGCCAGTTTTCCGCCGGCCTCGATCACCGGGGCGCCGAAGATCCGCGCGATGCAAGTGGCGGCCGAAGAAGAGGGATACCGGCGCGGGCCGGCGATGGGAGCGATCGGGTGGATCTCGATGGCAGGAGACCTGGAGCTCTCGGTAGCGATCCGCACCGCGATGGCAGCGCAGGGGCGCGTGTGGTATCTGGCCGGGTGCGGAATCACGGCGGGGTCGGCGCCGCGGGACGAACTGGAGGAATCGGAAGCCAAGGCGGCGGCGTTTCGCCGCGCGCTAGCGTCGGCTACTCCAGCGGTTCGAGAATCAGCTCGGTGGTGATGGCGATCGCCGGTTTCAGCGTGCGGTAGACGGGGCACTTGTCGGCGAAAAAGCCGTGGACGCGGCGGGCGGTTTCCCAGTGAGCTTCTTCGGCCTTCAGCTTCAACCTGGTGTGGATGCGGCGGATGATGAGGACGTGATCCTCGGTTTCGATCTCGCCTTCGGTCTCGGAGACGAGCCGGGCATTCGACGCATCGATTTGACGCGCTTCCAGCGCGCCTCCGAAGGTGCCGGTCAGTCAGCCGGCCGCCGCAGCAACGATGTAATCGAGGGTGGTGGCATGCGGTTCCAAAACCTGCGGCGGCACTTTGTAGTGCTCGGCAACCGCCCCGTGCACACCGAAGATAACGGGCTGCGATTCGGCGGGCAAAAAGGCGCGGCGCACCGGGCCCTTGACGCGTTCGATCCTGACGTGCGAGCGGTAAGCCACTTCCGCCATCATGTCCTCCGGCCAGCAACCACTTTACCGCAACTGCCGTTCCTGGTGTTTCAAGCGGCCTGCACGGTGCCGAGCAGGCGGGCCAACTCGTCCTGCGGGCAGATGAATTCATCCAGGCTGGCAGACCTGGTGAGCTGGGGCTCGCGATTGCCGATGCGGACCGGTTCGCCCGATTCCGACAGCCACGTTCCGTCGCTCCCCGCTATGAACTCAACCGAATCCCGGCAGCCTCTCACCGCGACCCGCATCAAACCATCCGTCCGAACCAGCTCGATGCCTTCAACCGTTGTTCCGTTTGCGAATGTAATCGTCATGGCAGCCCCAGATTGCCACAAGCAGGCGGTGCGATCACAGGGAACGGTGTACCGCTGCGGTACCGGTATTGCGGCAAAAACGTTAGCACGCGAATGGCGGATCTCCCATACTTACGGTAGTTAACAGCGCTTGGAAAATGGCCGCATTTTCCGAGCCGGCAATAGTGACGGAAGCTAACCAGCCCTCCCCGGTACTCTCCTAACTTTTGCGACGCCGGCACCGGGCCGGAATCGAAGAGAGGCAGGCGCCGGCACGGTTCTCATTTGTTGTATAAACGGGTTTTGGGGTGCGTCCGAAAACTGCGCCGCGTCTGCCATGGCGGCGCCACAATCCGGTAAAATCGCGAGCGGGCACATTCATTTTTTGGTCCTTGGAGTGCAATACGAGGTGTTCCTCATAACCAATTCTTGAGAAGGAGAAACCTACGTGTGGAATAAACGCAATGATGAGCAGCCCGGAACCGCTCATCCCCAGATGGAACCAGGCCGGCCCTATACACCGCCAGTAACCGCCGCTCCGCCGGCGCAACCCGCGGCGCCTGTACGGACCCCAGCCAAGCAAGTGGCCGCCATCGGAGCCTCTATGAGCATCAAGGGGGACATCCGGACGCAGGAAGAATTGTTCGTCGATGGAGACGTGGAGGGCTCTTTGGAATCGAAGAGTCTGCTGACGGTTGGACCAAACGGCAAAGTCCGGGCGAACATAAAAGCGCGCGAAGTAATCGTGTTTGGCTCCGTTCGCGGCAACGTGGAAGTCGTGGAAAAGGTCGCGATTCGCGATAACGGCAGCGTCATCGGGGATATCAAGACGGCGGGAATCAGCATCGATGACGGGTCGTATTTCAAAGGCAGCATCGACATTGTCCGGCCCGAGCCCAAGCCGACGACCAAACCGGTGAAGACCGAAGCGGCCGCGGCCGCCGCCGGCGTTGCAGTACCCGTTGGGCAGGCGTAGCCATACCGTTTGTGAGGCGGAGTCCTGAGCATCAGTACTCCGCTCGCGCCGGTCGCCGCCGGCATCCGCCGAGCCGGCGAAGTTTGCCCGCACTCAACGTTCGGCGGGTGTGAAAGAATTGCCCTCCTAAAATTCACGGACCGCGTATTTTTCCCTCAGTGATTCTGCCAGCGGGTTAGTGCTTTGGCACCCCAAGTGCTTCACCCAACGAAAGCGATGACTCGCTTATTACGCAAGAGGGGATAAGAAATGGTATCCGGTCCCACAGCCGCAGTACCGCACGTTCCGCTGGAAGATCCGCTTGCCCATCTCCCGTGTTCCAATGTTCTCGAATACAGCAAAGGTCAAGTCATCTATGATCGGAATCAGCCGTCCAGCAGCATTTATCTGGTGATCGAAGGCAAGGTGAAAGTTTGCCACCTGACCAACGACGGTCACGAAGTGGTGGTGGACATTTACCGAACGGACGACTTTTTCGGAGAGTCGGCATTTCTCAGCCTTGGCCAGCGTTCGGAGGAGGCCCGAGCCTTCGAAGACGCCAAATTGATGGCCTGGACAGCGGGAGAAATTGAAGCATTAGCTGCGAAACAGCCGCGCCTGGCGGTGGCTTTGCTTCAGGTAATGGCGCAGCGCAATGTCGAGTTGACAAACCGCATCGAAAGCTTTTCCATCGATGACATCAGCCGCCGGCTGGCGCGCACGTTGATCCGCCTCGCCGAACGCATGGGCACGACTGAACACGACGGGACCATTCGCCTGATCCCGCTCACTCACGAATTGCTCTCGCAGTACGTAGGAACGTCCCGCGAAGTGGTGACCCTGCATATGAACCGCTTCCGCCGGCAGGGGTATTTGCGCTATTCGCGCAAGAGCATGATCCTGTATCCGAGCGCCTTTCAGGACTGGCTGCAGGAACAGCGGTAACGGAATTTTCGCTCACATCCAAGCCGGCTAGGCTGGTGCATTCGTGCATTATCTGGACTGAGGCGGTGCAGATTTTGGACGGGTGTGGTCCGCCGACGGAAGTGATAAGCGGCAGACCGCCACTAAGGCGGCGGGGTTGGCGGCGGCAATCCCGCCAATAACGCGCGCACAGCCGTCGGCCGGCAAAATGCCGTCTGCGAGTGACCTGAATTTTGCCGTTATTTCCTCCCAAGTTAATGGGTTTTCAGGATCGCCCTTGGGATAACGGACAAATTTCTCGTAGCTGCGTCCATCGGTGAGGTGAATGGCGGCACGCGCCGGCCACTCGCGCGGGAAGGTCTCTTCGAGGCGGTTATCCTTCTCGAGCACCACCCTCTCCATGATCCGCTGGAGGAGGGGCGATCGGATCTGCTCGACAGTGAACTGGTCCAGTCCGGCCGCGCCGCAAACAACGGCTACTGCAGCACCGAAGGGCATGGAGAATTGGGCGTCGACGATGGATTCAGGATGGTATTTCCGCGCTCGAGGCTCACAGACGATGCCCCACCCTGCTTCCAATACGGCCACCTCGATTTTCGCGATCGCGCCGGGTTGAATTCCGTGCTCGCGTGTGAGCCCCAGAATCGCGTCGATGGGTCCCTGCATGTAGCGGCAGCAGGCATGCGGCTTGACGGCGGTTCGCAGGATCTCGAAGGATTCACCCAAAGCCTGGGTAAGCCGTTCGGGGCGCGGATCACGGGAGTAGCCTTGCAGAAAACCGTCGCGGCCTTCGAGAATGTGCCGTGGGCCGGTGAAGCTTTCGGCCGCCAGCAGAGCCGCCTGGATTCCGTTCTGCGCGGCGAGCCCGGGGTGGATGCGCTTCGTCCACGCGCCTTCCGCGAGGAATTCCATGCTGCCGGCGGCCATGCTGCCGGCGATTCCGACTGCCGCCAGCGTCTGGTCCGGGGTCAACCGAAGCAGCTTTGCCGCGGTGATGGCAGCGCCGAAAACGCCGCACGTTTGAGTTGGATGAAATCCTAATGCGTAATGCTGTTTAGGCTGAACGGCCATGGCGATACGGGCGGCGGCCTCATAGCCGGCCACGACCGCGCAAAAGAACAGGTCGGGCGGCGTTTCCACGGTTTCGGCGAGCGCCAGGGCCACCGAGTACATGACGGCCCCGAGATGAATCGAGCCGCCGCCGTGGGTGTCGTCGAGTTCGATGCCGTGAGATGCGGCGCCATTCGCCAAGGCGGCCAAGGCCGGCAGGGTGCGAATCGGGGTGCCGATCACGGTAGCGCAACCGGCGGCGCCGCTATGCTGGACCATCCGTTGAACGGCGCGCGCGGACTCTTCCCGAGAGCCGCGAATGGCGACTGCGAGGTAGTCGAGCAGGAAGTAGCGGGCGCGGTCGACCACCTCAGCCGGGAGCGCGTCCGGTTGCAGAGCCTGCAGAAAGCCGACCAGCTCGCGCGTGTATTCCGGCTGCTTTGAGCTCGCTGGATTCATCGGAGTCTCACCCGTTGTCCTTATATTTTCTTAAGAGGTTGCGCGCGATGATGAGGCGCTGCAACTCGTTGGTGCCGCCGCCGATCACTACCAGTGGCGCATCGCGGTAGTAGCGCTCGACGGGGAAATCCTTGGAATAACCGTTGCCGCCCAGGATGCGCATGGCTTCGAACGAGACCTGGGCGGCGGTCTCGGTGGCAAACAGCTTGGCCATGCCGGCCTCGAGATCACAGCGTTCACCGCGATCGCGCTTCTCGGCGGCCGAATAGATCAGCAGGCGCGACGCTTCGATGTGTGTCGCCATGTCAGCAAGCTTGTTTTGAATCGTCTGATATTCGGCGATGGGTTTGCCAAAGGTGACGCGGCGCTGGGCGTAGCGGATCGCCTCTTCGAAAGCGGCGCGGGCCACACCCAGACCGCGGGCCGCCACGTTCAGCCGCTCGGCTTCGAGGCCAGTCATCACCTGTTTAAATCCACGGCCTTCCACGCTGCCCACCAGGTTTTCGGCGGGCACCGGGAAATCATCGAAGTGCAGCTCGCACGTCTCCACGCTCTTGTAGCCGAGCTTATCGATATCCCGGCCGACGTTCATGCCGGGACCTTTCTCGATAATGAACGCGCTCATGCCGCGGTGCGCCGGCTGCGCGGCGGAATCGGTCTTCGCGAGCAGCAGAAATGTGTTGCCGTGCCGCGCATTCGTGATCCACATTTTGGAGCCGTTGACGCGGTAGATATTGCCATCAAGCTTGGCGGTGGTGGCGATGTTCTGGAGATCGGTGCCGGCGTTGGATTCGCTTAAACAGATGCCGCCGCGTTTTTCGCCCGAGGCCATCAGCGGAAGGAA
>DATGII010000210.1:0-4354 GCA_035295805.1 Bryobacteraceae bacterium
GCCGGAATACCTGGTGACCGAGCCCTGGGTGGGGTATCGTTTTCGTAATCCGGCCGACCCCGATTCCAGCTCGCAATTGCTTGAAGACAAGTAATTTATGGCTTTATTCATGCCTTTTTCACGTCTTGCGGGCCACAATACGGAAGCGATCTTATGCAGGTGACCATTCATCCACCGGCGCCGGCACCAAACCGGGTACCTCGTCAGCCGGTGGTCCGGCACGATAGCACGGCGGCGACACTGGCCGCCATCGACGGTCCGAACCTGGAACAGATGTCCCTGGACGGTCTCCGCCGGTCCATCCGCGCTAACCGCGTCAGCTTCCCTTCTCAAGCGCCGGTGTTCCCCAAGCACGATCGGCCCGATCTGCAGTGGAAATTCGCCCAGCTCTATTTCGTCGCGGGCTGGAATTGCCGCGACATTGCCACCAAGTACGGATTGATCCGTCAGCGCGTGCAACAAGTGCTGAATACCTGGAAGAAGCGCGCGGTCCAAATGGGCTATTTGCAGTACATTCCCACGGCAGAAGCGGTTGAACTGATGCTCGCGGATGTGTCCCGTCAGTCGCAGGCTCCTCGCCTCGCGCCGATGACTGATCAAGACCCGGTAGCCTACCTTGTGCCTATGCCTTCGGCTCCCGGAGCCA
This sequence comes from Bryobacteraceae bacterium, assembly GCA_035295805.1. GTDB lineage: Bacteria > Acidobacteriota > Terriglobia > Bryobacterales > Bryobacteraceae > PSRJ01. The sequence goes on from DATGII010000210.1 coordinate 647, forward strand.
CTCGCGGCTATCCCACGCGCGGGTAATCCCGGCAGGAACTAAAATAGAGGAACGTGCGGTTGCCGAGACTTCCACTGATTTGCTTCTTTCCTTGCGCTGCAGTACTTCTGTTTGCGGCGGCGGATCCGGTGTGGAGGAGCAACGTCCCGATCGCCAAATGGACCGAAGCGGAAGCGCGCGAGGTTCTGCAGAACTCCCCCTGGGCCAAGATGGTGCTCGCCGGCGTGATGCGCCGCGAGAGCGAGGATGAACGGCGCGCGGGCGGCAACATGGGACAGCCCACCGGTGTCGGTTACGACCACATCGGGGAAAAACGCACCCGTCCCAATACCGGCGATCTGTTCGGCCGCGGCGCCTCGCCGAGCGTCGTAACGCTGCCGACCATCAAGCTGATGATCCGCTGGGAAAGCGCGATGCCGGTTCGGGCCGCCGAGTTGAAGGTGAAAGAGGAACCGCCGCCGACTTCTTCAGAGGATTGCTACAGCATCGCGGTCTTCGGCGTCCCCGGCGAGTATTTCAAGGGCGATCCCGAGCACCTGGGTGAACCGCTCAAGAGCCTGGCCGTGTTGAAGCGCGCGGGGCAGAAGGACGTGAAGCCGTTTAACGTCGAGGTTTTCATGCCGCCGAGCGGCGTGGTGGTCCTGTACTCGTTTCCGCTCTCAGCCGAGATCACCAAGAAAGACGGCACCGTGGAGTTCAATGCGGTGATCGGCCGACTGCAGGTTGTGCAGAGCTTCTCTCTGGAAGAGATGGTCTTCCAGAGCAAGCTGGCCCTTTAGATGGCCGCGCGCGGCTTCGCGCTGCCTGCCGCCTCGGCCTGCTGCGCGCGGGCATCTTTCACGATCCTGCTGAACCGCAGAGCCAGCTCACGAATCCAGTCGCGTTCCCGCTGGCGGATGGCCCGGGGCTGAATCAAGTCGCGCCCGATGCCGAGCACCGAGGCGCCGGCGAGGATAAATTCCCCGGCGGTCTGCTGATTCACACCGCCTGAAGCGATCAACGGCACGTCCTTGAACGGAGATTTCAAGGCGCGGATATACGCCGGACCGCCGACCTGCGAGCAGGGGAAAATCTTCACAAAGTCGGCGCCTGCTTTTGCGGCGGCCATCACCTCGGAAGGCGTCAGGGCTCCCGGCAATACTGCGATGCCCTGGTTCACAGCGAACTCCACGACGCCGAGATCGAGTCCCGGGCTGGTCAGGAATTTCGCGCCCGCATCCAGGCTGCGTTGAGCCCACGCGAGGTCCAGTATGCTGCCCGCGCCCGTGATCACGTTGGGATTTTTCTTGGCGAGGGTCTCAATGACCTCGATTGCGTTCGGCACCGTGATCGTAACTTCCACGACGGGAATGCCGCCGCTCGCCACCGCTTCGGCGGCGAACAAGGCATCGTCAGAGGTCTCCAGCCGGACAGCTGGTATGATCCCGATTTCCAGCAGCGCTGCCTTTACTTGGGCTCTATTCACCGGCGTCTCCCCGTTGTAACAGTCGATCGCGGGCGGGAGGCCTTGCACTTTGGCAATGCACAGTCCCTGGCCCCATCGATATGTTATCGAACCGGCGGATGAGCCTTCGCGCCTCCCGAGTGGATGCTCCGCGGAGCCGGGCGATTGGTCCGCTACGAGAGGTTTGACTCCGCAACCTCGCGCATCGTCCGCCACAGCGCTTCGACATGCTCGCGCTCAGTAGCTTCGGATCCGATGGAGACGCGCACCATCCAACGCCCGTCCAGAATCGCGGGAGTGAGATAAGCCGCGCCGGAGCGGTTGATCCGGTCGGCCCAGCCCAGCGTGTGTTGGTCGAGCCTTTCGCCCGCCAGGCCCGGCGGTTCATGGCGCACACACACGGTTTGGAGAGGCACCGGAGCGAGGACGCGCCAATGCCGCTCAGCTTGCACGGCATCGCGCAGCCAGCCCGCATTCGTCCTGTCCCGTCGGAGACGCGCGCGCAATCCTTCGACGCCTTGCTCGCGGATCAGGAACCAGAGCTTCAACGCCCGAAAACGCCGCCCCAATGCCAGCCCCCAATCGCGCAGATTTTTCACCTCGGCATCGGCCGCGGAACGGAGATAGCTCGGATTAGTCGACATGACACGTACCAGGTGCTCCGGGTCGCGGACATAGTAAAGCGAGCAGTCGAACGCCGCCCCCAACCACTTGTGGGGATTGAGCACCAGCGAGTCCGCCCCTTCGATCCCCTTCCACATCCAGCGGCACTCCGGCAGGATCATGGCCGAACCAGCCATGGCGGCATCGACATGCAGCCATACGCCGTGCCGCGCGGCGATCTGTGCGATGTCGTCTACCGGATCGAGCCCGGTCGACGTGGTGCTGCCGGTGGTCGCCACTACCGCGCAGGGCTTCGAACCGGCGGCGACATCCAGATGGATCGCCTGGTCCAGCGCGTCTACACGCATGGCAAACGCACCGTCGTGCTCCACGATCCGCACGTTTTCGCGCCCGAAACCTGCCAGCAGCGCCGCTTTTTCCACCGAGCTGTGGCTGTGCGCCGAGGCGTAAACCCGCAGCGGGGCCGGATCGGCCTGCAGCCCTCCGCGGCTGAGCCCATAGTTGGTCGATCTCTCTCGCGCGCACAGCAGGGCGATCAGGGTCGAAGTCGAGGCCGTGTCCTGGATCACGCCGCTCCAGGCCTCGGACAACCCCAGCATGCGGCGCATCCAGTCGGTGACCACTTCCTCAACTTCGGTCAATGCCGGGCTCGCCTGCCAGGAGAGGCCGAGCACGCCCAGGCCGGTGCTGGCGAAATCGCCCAGCACACTCGCCAGCAGGCCGTTCGACGGAAAATATCCAAAAAAGCTCGGATGCTGCCAGTGCGACAATCCGGGCACGATCAAGCGGTTCAGATCGGCGAGGATCGTATCAAACGCCTCGCCCTGTTCGGGCGGCTCGGCCGGCAGGCTGGACTTGATCTCGCCCGGTGCGGTTTGCGCCATCACGGGCCGCGCGGCGATCCGCGCGCGGTAGTCCGCGATCCAGTCGATGAGTTGATGTCCGGCGGAGCGAAATTGTTCTGGCGTCACGATGCCAGTGTATAATTTCGAGCGCAAAGAGCGAGGAGTCCGGCGCCAGGTTCACGCCGCGCCTGGGTTACAAAAGCCCGAGTAGTTTCTCCTTGATTTGCTCGGCGGTAAACGGCTTGCGCACGTAACCGGAAGCGCCCCGGGCGACCGCTTCAAGAACCTTGGCGTGCGTTCCCTCAGTGCTAACCATCAGCACCGGCAGCGTTTGCCAGATCTCTTCGGCGCGCACGCGCGTCAGAAATTCAAGCCCGTCCATCTTCGGCATGTTGATTTCGGAGAGCACCAGGCCAACCGGCTGGTGTCTCAATACTTCGAGCGCCTCTAACCCGTCGCCGGCTTCATAGACCGCTCCCAACGGAATCTCTGCCTGCCGCAGCACACGCTGCAAGATCTTCCGAATCGCAGCCGAATCATCGACGATCAAAACGTCCACCGGTGGCACCGCCTCCTTGTTTTGCTTATCGGCGCAGCCGGCGTTTTCTTAGGTGTATTCGGGTTGAGAGAAATCTCGGGAAGCAGGCCGGGACTCAGCGGTCGGCGGTCCCAACCAGAATCAAGGCGATCCGGTATTGCGCGGCCTGAGTCTCCAGGATCCAGTCGTCGCCCTGGCGGCTGAAACCGTCCCCCTCGCTCGCGCCTTTCCACGTGCTGAGGATGGCGGGATGTTGG
>DATGII010000211.1:0-38390 GCA_035295805.1 Bryobacteraceae bacterium
CTGGTCCCCGGCGGCAGCAGCACTTGCACCCTGGAAGCCAGATTCGGATTGTCCGCCATCCGCTTCTCCAGGCGGTCCGCCGCGAACTGGGAATCGCCAGCCTGGGGAGCCGCCCGGTGCTGAGCCCCGGCTCCAGGAATCAAACTGCCGGCCACGGCTAAAGTGAAGGTGCAGATTGAACGGTTCATCAGTCCCTCCGCTCGTCGCATTCTGACCTGTCTTGCCACGCCCGTAACACTGCCGTATGGCTAACATATTTTTGCCTTAGCACTCAGTTACTTACAATTCCCCGTTGGGTGCAGGCGCACCCTTGTGGCGCGGTTAAAAGCGTTGCATTTACCAACGATAGCTGGGGCTTTTCCCGATATTGACAATTTAGGACCTTATTGACTGTTGTCTTTTACCGCGGGATCCGGGTATAATCGAGGTTCGATGAGGGCAGTATCCAGTTCGATCATGGCCGCGCTGGTGGTCGTGGCGCTGTTCTGGGGAAACTGTTTCTCCTGTCCTGAAGCCGTGTTGGCTTTTGCTACGCATCAGCCCGCTCATCAGTGCTGCCATAAAACCAAAGCTGCCGTCCCCGGCTGCGACACGCAAAACCTGGGCCAGTTTGTGAAGGCCGATGCCGGCACACATGTTCCAGCGATGCCGGTGAGGGCGCTCGGAACCGTGCTCGTGCCGGTTCTCCTGGGCGATCGGCCCGCGCCGGTCCTCATCGAGTACCCGCCTCCGGATCTTCTCTCCTTACTCTCCGTTCATCGCGTATAGCCTCCGCGCGTAAGTGCGGTTATCGGCTTTCTGCGGTGAAAGGAAATGAATCTTCGATATTGGTATTGCCTCGCGGCACTCTCTCTGCCGGCGCGCGCGCAGCCTCTGGCTTCGCTGGTCGATGAGGCGCTGCGAAATAATCGCGAAGTTCTGGCTGCCCAGAAGAAGTACGAGGCGGCGCGGCAGCGGCCCTCCCAGGCTGCCGCCCTGCCGGACCCGACGCTCTCGCTCGGCTATGCCTCCAACGGCGGACCATGGCCGGGAGCGGGACTCGGAACCCAGCCCACCAGCAACATCGGTTTCGCGGTTTCGCAGCAGGTTCCGTTCCCGGGCAAGCGGCAACTGCGCGGCGCGATTGCCCAAAAAGAAGCCGACGCCGACTTCCAAGCGTATCTCGCCGTGCGGCTCCGCATCACCGCCCGTCTGAAACAGGCCTATCACGAGTTCCATCACGCTGAAGAGGCAATCGACTCGACGCGAACTTCCCAGGAACTCCTCCGCACCATTCTCCGCATCTCTGAGGCGCGGTATTCGGTGGGCCGCGCCACGCAGCAGGAGATTTTCAAAGCGCAGACCCAGTTCTCCATTTTCGAAGCCCAGCTGTTGCGTTATGAACAGGAGCGCACCAGCAGGGCAATCGAGATTAACGCGCTGCTGAACCGGCCGGCGGGCGGGGAGATCGAACTCGGGGAAGAAATGGCGCCGGGCGACCTCACGACTTCCCTGGAGGAACTGCTGACACACGCCCGAACCGCGGCCCCAGCCCTGGCGCGGGAGCAGAAGATTGTGGAGCGCGGCGAGCTCTCCGCCAATCTCGCGCGCAAAAGCTATTACCCCGATTACACCGTCTCCGGCGGCTACTTCAATCAGGGAAGTATGCCCCCGATGTGGCAATTCCGCGTCGATTTCCAGATCCCCGCGTACTTCTGGCGCAAGCAGCGCGCCGAAGTGACGGGCGAGGAGTTCGCCGTGACGGACGCACGGCATAACTACGAAGCCGCCGATGTCGGCATCCAGGCGCGCATCCGCGAGGATTACACGGTGGCGGCGACCGCGCGCAAGCTGATCGATCTCTATCGGAAGTCCGTCGTCCCCGAAGCCCGCCTGGCGCTCGAATCGTCGCTCGCCAGCTACCAGACCGGTGCCGTGGATTTCCTTTCCGTCTTCTCCAATTTCATGAACGTGGTGGACAACGAACTAACGTATCACGAAGAGATCATGCAGTTTCACGTCGCGCTGGCCCGGCTCGAAGAAGAGACCGGCATGGAGTTGGATCGATGAGATATTTCTTGATTGCTCTGCTCGCGGGCGCCGCGTTCGTGGGCGGCTACGGATACGGCCGCTGGTACGGAAAGCCTGCCGCATCCGCGCCGGCCGGGCATCAGCCGCTTTACTACGTGGATGCCATGCACCCGTGGTACAAGTCCGACAGGCCCGGCGTCGCCCCCGATTGCGGCATGGCGCTCAAGCCGGTCTACGAAGGCGAGCAGAGCCGGTACGAAGGGCAAAAGCTTCCGCCGGGAACCGTGCCGATCTCGCCCGAAAAACAGCAGCTCATCGGCGTTGAGTATGGAACCGCCGAATACGAAACCACCAGGGATTCGATTCGCGCCGCCGCCCGTGTGACTCTTGATGAAACCCGCATCGCCAAGGTACAAGCGAAGCTCGAAGGCTGGATCGATCAGGTCTTCGTCGATTTCACCGGCAAGCTCGTCAAAAAAGGCGATCCCCTCCTCGCCATCTACAGCCCGGAGGCGTTGGCTACCCAGCAGGAATTTCTGCTCGCGATCAAAGCCCAGCGCGATATGCAGGACAACCCGGTTCGCGAAATGCTTGGCAGCACCGAAAACCTGGTGGGCGCCGCGCGCAAGCGCCTCCAGTTATGGGATATCAGCGATGCTCAGATCGATCAGATCGGCCGCACCGGCGAAACCATCCAGAACCTGACGCTCTACTCGCCCATTTCCGGCTTTGTGATGGAGCGCAACGCATTCTCCAAGCAGCGCGTGAATGCCGATACAATCCTGTACACCGTCGCCGATCTCTCCACGGTCTGGGTCGTGGCGGATGTGTTCGAATATGAGGCGGCGAATGTGCGTGTCGGCCAGCCCGCCACCCTGACCCTCGATTACCTGCCCGGCCGTGTCTTCCGCGGCCGTGTCAGCTACATTCTTCCCGGAGTCGATCCCGCCACCCGCACGCTGAAGGTTCGTATCCAATTCGATAATCCCGATTTCGTGCTGAAGCCGGACATGTACGGCCAGGTCGATCTGCAGACCGGCGGCGTGCGCCGCCTGGTCGTGCCGCAATCGGCCGTGCTCAATTCGGGCGACAGACAGGTGATCTTCGTCGATCGCGGGAACGGCTTCTTCGAGCCGCGCCAGGTCCGCATCGGCGAGCAGACGGACGGCCGCATCGAAATTCGAAGCGGGCTGAAACCCGGCGAGCGCATCGTGACCTCGGGCAATTTTCTCATCGATTCGGAAAGCCAGCTGAAATCCGCTGCGACGGCGGGAGCCGATCATGATCAACACAATCATTGAGTTCTCCGCGCGCAACCGGCTGCTGGTTTTCCTGCTTGTCGCCGCCGCCGCAGTTACGGGCTGGTGGGCGCTGCAGACGCTGCCGCTCGATGCCATTCCGGACCTGAGCGATACCCAGGTCATCGTCTATTCGCGCTGGGACCGCAGCCCCGACATCATCGAGGACCAGGTCACTTACCCGATCGTCACCGCGATGCTCGGCGCGCCCAAGGTCAAAGACGTTCGCGGCTTCTCCGACTTCGGATACTCCTACGTCTACATCATCTTTGACGAAGGCGCCGACATTTACTGGGCGCGCTCGCGCACCCTGGAATATCTCTCGAAAATTCAGGGCCGCCTCCCGCAAGACGTAAAAACCGAACTCGGGCCGGACGCTACCGGCGTCGGATGGGTATTTCAATACGCCCTCGTCGATAGCGGCCATCACAACCTGGCGGAACTGCGGTCGGTCCAAGACTGGTACCTGCGCTATCACCTGCAAGCCGTCCCGGGCGTGGCCGAAGTGGCGCCGCTGGGCGGCTTCGTGCGGCAATACCAGGTTAATCTCGATCCCGACCGTCTGGCCGCCCGCGGGATCTCCGTGTCCAAAGTCGTGGCGGCCGTGCGCGCCGGCAACAACGATGTCGGCGGACGCCTGGTGGAATTCACCGGCCGCGAGTACATGGTGCGCGGCCGCGGGTACGCGCGCTCGACCGCCGATCTCGAGAACATCGCTCTCGGCGCCAGTCCCACCGGAGTTCCCGTCCTGGTGCGCGATGTCGGTACGGTCACGATCGGCCCCGATATCCGCCGCGGCATCGCCGATCTCAACGGGCAGGGGGAAGTCGTTTCGGGCGTCATTGTGATGCGCCAGGGCGAGAATGCCCTGCGCGTCATCGATCGCGTCAAAGCCAGGCTGAAAGAGATTGAGCCGGGATTGCCGGCCGGCATGAAGGTCGTCACCGCGTATGACCGCTCCGAGTTGATCCTCGCTTCGATCGATAACCTCAAACACACGCTGACCGAAGAAATGATCGTCGTGGCGCTAATCATTCTGATCTTCTTGTGGCATATCCCGAGCGCGCTGATCCCCATCCTAACCATCCCGCTTGCCGTGTTGATCTCATTCATACCCATGCACCTGATGGGCATGACATCGAATATCATGTCGCTCGGCGGCATCGCCATCGCGATCGGCGCCATGGTCGACGCCGCCATCGTGGGGGTCGAGCAGACGCACAAGAAGCTGGAGAACGCCGGCGCCAGTTGGACCAACGCCGATTACACACACGCCATCGTAACCGCCGTCAAGGAAGTCGGCGGCCCAAGCTTTTTCGCCCTGCTGGTGATCGCAGCCTCGTTCCTGCCGGTGCTCACACTCGAAGCCCAGGAAGGCCGGCTCTTCAAGCCCCTCGCCTACACAAAGACCTTCGCCATGATCGTTGCGGCCGTGCTGGCCGTTACGCTCGATCCCGCGTTGCGCCTGCTTTTCTTCCGCAAGGAACGTTTCCGCCTGCGGCCGCGCTGGCTGGGCTCCCTGATTAATGGCATCCTGGTCGGAAAAATTCATTCCGAAGAAAAGCATCCCATCAGCCGCTTCCTGATGCGCCTTTACGAGCCGGTGGTCGCCTGGAGCCTGCACTGGAAATGGGCGATCATTCTCGGCGCGCTCGCGCTGGTCGCCGTCACCATTCCCGCTTATCAAAAGCTCGGCTCTGAATTCATGCCGCCGCTCGATGAAGGCGCTCTCCTGTTTATGCCCACTACGCTACCCGGCATTTCGATCGACCAAGCGCAGAAACTGATGCAGGTCCAGGACCGCATTCTCATGCGCTTCCCGGAAGTCGCCGGCGTGCTCGGCAAGTCGGGCCGCGCCGAAACGTCAACCGACCCCGCGCCGCTCTCGATGATGGAAACGATCGTGCTGCTTAAGCCGAAATCGGAATGGCGCAAAGCCGCCACCTGGTACGATCAGTGGCCGCGCTGGATCCGCCCCTACTGCGCGCGCATTACTCCCGACCACATCTCGACCGAGCAACTGGTCTCCGAAATGGATCAGGCGCTGCGCATCCCCGGCGTCACCAATGCGTGGACCATGCCCATTAAGAACCGCATCGACATGCTGACCACCGGCATTCGCACGCCGGTCGGCATCAAGATCTACGGCGCCGACCTGGCGCAAATCGAGAACATCGGTACTGAGATCGAACGGGCCCTGCCGAAGGTCGCCGGAACGCGCAGCGTGTACGCCGAGCGCGTCGGCAGCGGGTACTTCCTCGATTTCGATTTGAAACGCGAACGCCTCGCGCGCTACGGCCTTACCGTGGATGACGCGCAGGCGGTCGTCTTGAACGCCATCGGCGGCGATAACATCAGCACCACGATTGAAGGTCGCGAGCGGTACCCGGTCAACGTGCGCTATTACCGCGATTATCGCAGCGATATCCCGCGGCTGGAGCGCGCCCTGGTCCCCGCCGTGGACGGGAAACTGCAAATCCCGCTGGCCGAGATCGCCACTCTGAAGATGACTACCGGCCCCAGCATGCTGCGCAATGAGAACGGGATGCTGAACGGCTATGTGTACATCGATGTCGCCGGCCGCGACATCGGCGGCTACGTCGCCGACGCCAAGCGCGCCGTGGCCGGTCAGGTGCGTCTGCCGCCGGGCTATACCCTGGCGTGGAGCGGCCAGTACGAAGCCATGCAACGCGTGCGCGAACGATTGAAGATCGTGCTCCCGCTGACGCTCTTTCTCATCTTCCTGCTGCTCTATCTCAATACGAAATCCGCGGCCAAGACCCTGCTCATCTTTCTGGCCGTGCCCTTCTCGGCCGTCGGCGCCGTCTGGCTGCTCTATTGGCTCGGTTACAACATGAGCATCGGCGTCTGGGTCGGATTGATTGCGCTGATGGGAGTCGACGCGGAAACCGCGGTGTTCATGCTGCTCTATCTCGATCTCGCGTTCGAGGAGCGCCTCCTCGCCGGCCAGATGCGCACCAGGGCGGATCTGCATAAGGCCATCGTTCACGGCGCTGTTAAGCGCATCCGGCCGAAGTTCATGACGGTCGCGACGATGTTTGTCGGCCTCGCTCCCATCATGTGGTCCACCGGAGCCGGCGCCGACGTCATGAAGCGCATCGCCGCTCCGATGATCGGCGGCATCTTCACTTCTTTCATTCTCGAGTTGGTGGTCTACCCCGCAATTTATGAGGTATGGAAATGGCAATCGGTAAAACAGCAGCCGGCATGATCCTGGCGGGTTGGATCGCGGTCTCAGCCGCCGAATTCCCTATGCGCCATGAGCACCTGCGCAAGGGCTGCAACGGCGTGATGACCGTGGATGACGACGGCGTGCGCTTCGCCGGCCCCAAGGGACACGCCTGGACCTGGAAGTATCAGGACATTGAGCAACTGCGGCTCGAACCCGCAAGAATTCGTATACTGACCTACAAGGACAACAAATGGCGGCTGGGCGCGGACCGCGCATTCGAATTCACCGGCACTCCTCCGTACGAAACGCTGCTCCAGATCTGGCGAGACTTGATGGATCAGCGCTTCGTCGCCGCATTGCCTCCCCTGACGAGTGTCGAAGGCGTCTTTTCGATTCCCGTGAAACACCTCAAGCGCCTCAGCGGTTCCGAAGGCTCGCTTGTGTTCGACGACGACTCGATCGCCTATTCCGCTTCCGGCTCCGGCGAATCGCGCATCTGGCGCTATTCCGATATCGACCGCATCAGCAGTTCCGGCCCGTTCCAGCTCACCATCACGACCTTCGAGCGGGACCGCTCGGATTACGGCGAGCGGAAAGACTTCAATTTTCAACTCAAACAACCCATCACCGAAGCCCGATATAACGAAATCTGGCTTCAAATCGAAAGGAAGAACGGGAGAATTCAATGAAGAAAGCAATCGCGTTTACGTTTCTGGCAGCGGGCCTCGGATTCGGGGCAACGTTCACCGGCACCATTTCCGACAGCGGCTGCAAAGGCGACCACAAGGCCATGAATATGGGCAATGACGCACAGTGCACGGCCGCGTGCGTCAAGGCCCACGGCGCGAAGTATGTGCTCTGGGACGGCAAGGAAGCCTACACGCTGAGCGACCAGAAAACGCCCGAGCAGTTCGCCGGCAAAAAGGTGACGATCATGGGAACGCTGGATGCGAAGACCAGCACGATCAAAGTCGACTCCATGAAAGCCGCGCAGTAGCCCGCCACCAACGATAATGGCGGTATGCCCGAGCATGCCGCCGAATTCTACTGCCCCACCTGCGCACTCCCGGTGAGCGATCCGCTCGTCTGCCGCGATTGCCGTGCGATCATCTGCCGGGTCTGCGGCACACCTCTCGAGCGGATCGATGACCTGGGCATCGGTTGATCAGCGAATCGCGCCGCCCCGGCCGCCGGGAAGTTTCTGATCGATCACCTGGTACTCGGCCGGCACCTGAAACAGAGTCGGCGGCGGCTCGGCGCGGCTGATATTGATTAACTGAAACGTGTCCTCGCCGTTGCGCGGATCGCTGTGGGTGCTTTTGACCATCGTCTGGAGATCCGGCGAGTACCAGGTCTCGGACGTGATCTCAATCGGCCGGTCGTTGCCGATCGCTCCAGCTTCCAGCGTAGTCGTCATCCGCGTGCCGTCCGCGTTCACTCCTTCAATCATCTGTTTGCCGAGAGATTCGCTCTTCGGCGTGAGTTTACCCTGCGGCCCGAGTATCTCCACTTTGGCGCCCGGGCCGCCTCCCAGCGCGGTGAACATCACATCGGGAGGTGGCAGGGCAGGCACGCCGGGACCGTCCTGGAATCTCACGATTCCGCCGGTCACAACCTTCTGGCCGGCGGACGCTGACAAAAAATTCATCCCAAGCGGTAATTTTCGCGCAATCTGCGTTTTCGGATTCAGAATGTAGCTCGCATTCGCGACCGGATCCCAAATGGTGATCTGATCCGCGCTGCTCTCCCGCCGCACGCGGCCCTCACTATCGCGATACACGGGAACCTGGCTTTTCCGGTGAATTCGATTGCCGTCGGCCAGCGTCTGCGTGTTCTCGGTGACTTCGGTCGCCGAATACGGCGCATTCTTAACGGCCGGCCCCATGACCGCGCCGCCGATGGCCATCACTTTGGCTTGCTTGAGGCCCTGCTCCAACTCGGATAACGCGATCGTCATCTTGTAGGTTGCCGGGTCCTCCTGCGCCGCCGCGCCCAATACCAGCACAGGAACGATTGCCAGAGTCTTATAGTTCATTTCGCTTCTCCTGAGAAATCACTGACCAGACGGATCGCTCGTGCGCGCCCGTCCGGCCCCACAATCACATCCGCGGGGACCTGGCCCCCGTTGAGCTCCACCCGTACCACCAGCCCGGTTTCGATTGGCTCGTTATCCAGCGCCACATAATATTGGATCTGCGGTTTGGGCGGCGGCGTAGTCCCCCGACGGATGATGGCGGGTTTCACGGCCGCAGGCGGCGGAGCTAAAGAATGGAACCCGCCCGTATGCGGACGCGGCGCCGCCGTTAATTCAGGCGCTCGTTTCGGCAGCAACAGCATCGCGACGACCAGCGCGGCTGCCACTCCAACCGCGGCTTCGGTCCAGCGCCCGAGATGCGCGCGTCGCGGAGGAGCAGGGACGCGGAGCGGCGCTGTTGAGTCCTCCAATGCTTCCATCCAGCCGCTCAACTGGGCCGCCCGCGCCTCCAATTTCGCGCACAGCAAGCGGCAGCCCATGCACTCGGCGAGATGCCGGGCAAGCCGGTCCATATCTCGCGCGGGCAACTCTCCATCCAGGTAGGCCCGCAGTTCTCCTTCCGACCAGCATTGCGTCATAGATCATCTCCATAGCGCGACCGATACCGGCGCTCGAATTCCCGCTCGGCACGCGCCAGTAAGGTGCCGACCGAGCCAATCTGGACACCAAGCGCCTGCGCGATTTCGCGGTATGCCATGCCGCCCGACCGCAGCAACAGCAGCTCCGCATCACGCGGCTTCATCGTGCTCAGCACGCCGCGCACCCGCTCGCACCGCTCGCGGCGCAGCATTTCTTCCAGGACGTCCGGACCGCTTCCGCTGCGCAACTGCTCCGCGCCTGCCGCCTCTTCGGTGCGGCGCCGCCGTGAATTGGACCGCACGGCGTCGAGGCCTGCGTTGATCGCGACGCGGTAGACCCACGCCGTCCGGCTCTCGTCATTCTGTAGGAGCAGAGGACGCCGCGCCAGCTTGGAAAACGCGTCCGCCGCGATTTCCTCGGCTTGCCCCCGGTTGCCCGTCAGCCGCGTCAACAGGCTCACGATTCGCGGATAATGTTCCCGGAACAGGGCGTCGAACCAGTCGTTGGCTCCGAGAGCCGCTGCCGGCGCGCCGAGCGCCAATTCCTCAGGCTGCACACCTTCTATAACGTGCACCCCCCCGGTTTTGTGACGAAAATTGTTACGGAGCGGTTGGGCCGTCCACAATCCGGTAGCCGGCAGGCGGCTGGAACAGGCCCGGCTCCGGTTCCGAGCGGCTCAGGTGCGTCATCTTGATGGTGGTTTCGCCCGTTCGCGGATCCTGCGTCTTCGCCAGGATGACGATTTTCAACTCGGGCGAGGTCCAGGTCTCCGAGACGGAAACGATCGGCCCGTCTTTACCCGGAAGGGACACCGTCTGGCGGGCGCCTTCGACGAGGACGCCTTCCAATTTGAGCGTCCCGAGGTCTTCGGTGGTGATCCGGGGCCTGGCGCTGCCGGACTCGCTCGGGGCAGCCGCGGTCACGATAGCGGCGACCGGCGTGCCCGGCTCGGGCGGAGCGAACCGAATGTCGGAGCCCGAAGGAACGATCAGGACCGCGGCCGGCGCGTCACCCTCAAAAATCAGGGATTGCGGCACACGCACGCGTTTTGCGATCTTTGTCCGCGGATCCAGCGTGTAACGCACGGCTGCGACCGGGTCGCTGATTTCGATGGAATCGGGGCGTTCGGTCCGGGTGCGGCCTTGCGAATCGCGATACATCGTGACGGTACTTTGCGGGCTCTCCCGAACCTGCTCGCCCGAGTACGGCGCCCCCGTCACCACCTGCATCGGCAGCACTAGCGGGCTTTGGCCGATGGCGATTCCGGCCAGGCAGAGCAGGGTCAGGACGCATCGCTTCATCGGGGCACGTAGGTTCGCAAGAATCGCGCCGGCGTTTCCGCGCGAACCAGGGGCTGTTCGCCGAGTTCCGGCATGAGCCAGATTTCGCCGGCCCGCACCGGCGCTTCACCGATGCGGGCGCTCCCCTCGAGGCAGATCCACAGCTGGCAGCGTTCGGCCGCGGGCTTGTATTCCGCTCCGCTTGCCAGCCGAACGGACTCGGTCACGAAATGCCTGGAGCGAACCAACAACTCGCGGCCTTCACCGAGCGCCTCGGGGCGCACCGCCCCGGGATGGACGCCCAAGTCCGAAATCGGCAGGGCTTTTTCGATATGAATTTCGCGCGGCCGCCCATAGTCCCACAACCGGTATGTCACGTCCGAGTGTTGCTGGATCTCGCAGAGCACGATTCCAGCGCCGATGGCATGCACCGTGTGGGCTTTGGTGTAAAACGTGTCTCCCGCCTTTACCGGAATCCAGTTGAGCAACTGCTCGATTTCGCCCGTTCGCGTGGACTCGCGCAGCCGCTCGCGCGTAATGGGCTGGCGGAAGCCGAGCGCAATCGCGGCGCCCGGCTCGGCCTCGAGGATGTGCCACATTTCGGTTTTGCCGCGCGGGCCATCCTCGCCGTCATCGGGATGCACTTGCACCGAAAGCCGCTGGGAGGTGAAGATCCACTTCACCAGCAGCGGCAATTCGTGATCGGCCAAGTACCAGGCTTCGCCGACAGGTTCGGACGAATCCGGGAACCAGGGCGCCAGCCGGGTCTTGCCCCACACCTTCTCGCGCAAAGAAGGCGTGAGCCGCACCGGATCCGCCATAGCTAGGAATTGGCGACGACGAACTGGTGGATGCGGTCCAGCCCGCGTTCCAGCTCTTTCATCGATGTGGCGTAGGAAAGGCGGATGTGCTGTTCGGTTCCGAACGCCTCGCCCGGGACCACCGCCACCTTGGCCTCACTCAACAGCCGTTCGCACAACTGCAGCGTGTTCTGAGTGCCGGGCTTGCCAATCACCACACCCAGGTTCGGATACGCGTAGAATGCACCGCGCGGCTCCGCGCACGTCACGCCCGGAATGGCGCGCAGGCGCCGGACGACGAAATCGCGCCTTCGCTGATATTCGGCCAACATCGTTTTGACCGAGTCCTGCGGACCGCTCAGCGCCTCAGCGGCGGCCTTCTGCGCAATCGAGGTCGGGTTGGAAGTCGAATGGCTCTGCAGCTTCGTCATGGCGCCGATGATCGGAGCGGGCATCAGGCCGAAGCCGATCCGCCATCCCGTCATGGCATACGTTTTGGAGAGCGAACCCACCACCAGAACGTTTTCTTTCGCACCCGGAAGAGAGGCGATCGAAAAGGGCTGGCTGTCGTACAGGAAAAAGCAGTAGCATTCATCGGTCATCAGATAAATGCCGCGATCGGATGCCAGCTTGTAGATTTTCTCGAACTCCGCCCGGTCTACCACTGCGCCGCTCGGATTGGACGGCGAGTTGACGATGATCATCTTGGTGCGGGGGGTTACGTGCGGCGCGATCATCGACGCCGTGACGGCGAATCCGTTGGCCTCCTCGGTCGGGACGAAGACGCACTTGCCGCCCGCGTAATTCACGACGTCCTTGTACGTAACCCAGTAGGGAACCGGAATCACGACTTCGTCGCCAGGATTGATCAGCGCCTGCACGGCATTGAAGATAATGTGCTTGCCGCCGACGGTGATGAGGCACTCGGCCGGCTTGTAGGCGGTGCCGAAATGGCGCGCGTGGTATTCGCATACGGCCTGCTTCAGCTCGGCGGTACCGCCCGTATTGGTGTACTTGGTGAAGTTGTCGTCCAGCGCGCGAATCGCGGCCTGCTTGATGTTCGCCGGCGTGGGAAAATCGGGTTCTCCGGCGCCGAAGTCCACGATGTCCACGCCTTCGGCGCGAAGGCGCTCAGCTTCGGCCGCTACCTTCATGGTGGAAGAGACGCTGATTAAGGAAATGCGATCGGCGATTGCGTTGGCTACTGCTGGCATGTTCTAGCTGCTGCCCCTCTCGGTTTTATTATTTGCTAACCGGCGCTGGAGCCGCTGTTCGACCGAGGGCGGCACCAGCCCCTGAATATTCCCGCCCAGGCCGAATACCTCCTTCACCAGGCGGGAACTGATAAATGAATACGCCTCATTGGATAACAGGAAAACGGTTTCGAGGTCCGGGCGCAGGCGCCGGTTCATCAGCGCGGTCTGCAGCTCGTACTCGTAGTCGGAAATGGCGCGAATGCCACGCAACAGAACCTGCGCGCCGCGCCGTTCCGCGTAATGGACCAATAACCCGTTGAAGCAATCGACTTCGACGTTGGGGTAGTCCTGAACCACCTCGCGCAGCATCTCCATACGCTCCTGGAGGGAGAACAGCGGCGACTTGGTTTCATTGCGAAGAATCGACACGATCAGCCTGTCAAACAACTTCGATCCGCGTTGGATCAGGTCCAGATGCCCGTTGGTAATCGGGTCAAAGGATCCGGGATAGATGGCGATTACACTCGTCCCCTGGCGTGGCAATCGGCTCTCGCTTTCCGGGTAGTCTTTTTATTCTAGCAGGACAAAACCCATTAAAAGCCGCGGATGAACGAAGATGAACACCGATCAGCAAACTGTTTTAAATCTGCGTTCAGCGGCGGCCAACGCTATTCCGCCAGCGGGTGGCGAACAGCCTTTTTGGGCATCCATACGCGGGTCCTCGGAACGTACGTTCTGAAATTCGAAAACGATTTGTTGCGGCGAAAGAAGTTAGCGTGCGATTTCCGCGCGGTACGAAGCGGAGCCGCCGAGTCCGGCTGGAATGGGACTGCGTTGGATCGCTCCGAGTTGGTAGATGCGGTTCGGCATCGAACTTCTCCCGTCTACAGTATCGCGCGGAGTGGAAAAAACGGCGGGTGAGGCTGGCGGCGGTTTTGGCGGTAAGTAGCAGGAGTTGAGGGGGATGTAGAAATTTTGGCGGACGGGGAACGGCAATTCGGAGGACCGGAAAAAGGGTTGGCAGGCGATGAACGCAGATTGAAAAATGGGGTTTTGACTCCGGCTATGCAACGGGGGGGGTGGCGGTGGCATCCGCTAAAATCACTGCATGACGCTTCCCGGTTCGATTGCCGTGTTCGATCTTGGCGGTGTGCTCATCGATTGGAATCCACGGCATCTCTATCGCAAATTGTTCGAACATGAAGCCGACATGGAACATTTTCTGGCGAACGTCTGCACGACAGAATGGAACCAACAGCAAGACGCCGGGCGTCGCTTTGCGGAAGCGTGCGCAGCGCTGAAAAACGAGCATCCGGGTAATGCCGAAATGATCGATGCATGGATCGAGCGTTTCGATGAAATGATGGCAGGACCGATCGCGGGCACAGTCGATATTCTGTCTGAGTTGCGGGAGCGGGAAGTTCCTCTGTATGCCCTGAGCAACTGGTCTGTGGAAACTTTTCCGTTTGCGCAGCGGAAATTCGAATTCCTGCAGTGGTTCCGCGCAATTTTCCTCTCCGGCGAAGTTCACCTGATTAAACCCGATCCGCGAATCTTTCGATGCTTTTGCGAACGGTTCGCGCTGAGACCGGAACAGATTTTTTACATTGATGACGCGAAGGATAACGTGGAAGCCGCCAGCGGGGTTGGCATGCACGGGATTCGATTCAGCGATCCGGCCCGGCTGCGCGAAGAACTGGTGCATCTGGGGCTGTTGCCATCCAGAGCGCGCATCGAGCATGTTGCAGCGTGGGTTTCGAATCTTGATCGCGCCCGGGATTTTTATGAGCGCTGGTTTCATGCCGCCTCGGGTCCCGAGTATTCGAGCGCAAAGCGCGAGTTTCGATCCCGTTTTCTCTCGCTGGGCGAAGGGCCCCGTCTGGAACTGATGGTTTCCGGGCAGAAAGTCCCGCGTCACGATCACATCGCCATCTCGGTCGGTACGCGTGCAGCAGTGGATCGCCTGGTCCAGGAAATGGAAGCAGCGGGCGTTCGGATTGTCAGCCGACCCAGAGTTACGGGAGATGGATACTATGAAGCCGTCGTCGAAGACTCGGAAGGAAATATCGTAGAAATCACCGCGTAGACTCCAACGGATTACCGCAGCGGCGGATGCATTTCGCCGCTGAACAGATCGCGGCTGCCGCCGAGGCGCTCCTCCCCGGCGATCGTTTATGGCTTGGCCGATAGGTGCGGAGCTTCTCCGGTATATCTGATTACGCGGAGTCCGGACGTGCCGTCGGATACGTAGAGCAAACCGTTCTGACCAAGGATGATGTCGTAGGTGTCGCAGCCGGCGAATTCCTTTTTGCCGGAATCGATTTGATAGGTGAAGTGGCCCGCTTCGACCGGGTGCAGTGGATCCTGGATGTTGATGGCGCGCGCGCACATGCCGTACCAGGCAAGGAAGAGCACGCCATCGCGGACGTTGCCGATGTGGGTGGAGGGGCCGCGCCTCGGGAATCGCTCCGGATATGCGGTCATTGCCGGCCGGGCCGGGTCGCAGGCCGTGTTCTCGGGATATAGGAAATGCGAAATGATCTTCGGATTCCGGGGGTCCGCCACGTCCACCATGCGCAGATGCCCATAGGGACAACTGAAGTACTCATCGGTGAGCCAGAGCAGGTTCGGCCGGCCGGGCACGAGCTTGGCGGAATGCGCGTTGCCGAACGCGGTCGTCGCGAGGGGAAATTTCTTCATGGACTCGGGCATGGTGGGGTCGTCAAAGCCGGGCACCAGATAATCGAGCCGGGAAAGGAGCTTGGGATGCTTGATGTCGGAGACATCAAGAATGACCAGGCCGGCCTGCCGGTAGGAGAGATAGGCAATGTTGCCGTAAACGGCGGCATAGTGCATGGCCACGTGCTTGGTCAGCTTTCCGGTGGCGGGATCCTTGCGGATGGGGCTGCTGAAGTTGCGCTGAAAGACCCAGTCCCGCCGGGCATCCTCTTCGGGCGTTTTCTGTCCGGGGACATGCCAGGTGGCGGCTTCGACCGGGTGACGGGGATCGCGCACGTCGAGGATGACGAGGATCATCCCGACGTAGCCTTTGTACTCGGTCCCGAGGAAGAGATAGCGATTGTCGTTGTTGTTCAAAAAGCCGGGCTGGCCCTGATTCCGGAAGTTGAAATGGTGGGTTCCATCGGCGTCCGGAGACTCGCCGTCGACGGGGTCGGAGACGGGGGCTTGCCACCGGGAGAGGAACACGGGTTTGGCGGGGTTGGATACGTCATAGAAACTGACACCGTGGTAGTTGGCCTGATAGAGCGTGCCGATGCCGCGGCGGCGTTCCTCATTGACGGCGAGGATCTTGCCGGGGCCCTCGGCGACGTAATGAGTATGCGTGTTCCAGCCGGGATCCCAGCATGCGGGACGTTTGGTTCCGGCGAGCACTTGCGGGTCCTTGAACGTATCGCAGGGGACCTTTACGGGGAGGTTGGCGAGCTCTTTGGATTTCCAGACCGGGTGCGAGGCGGGCGGCTCGGGCGACGCCACGGGGTCAAAGATATAGACGGTGGCGAGACGCTGGGGCTTCGCCGGATCTTTCAGGCTGATCGACATGAAGCATTGCGCGGCTTCCGGCCGGGGATCGAGCGGCGCGGGGTCGTAGCATCCCGAATAGAAATATTGGCCGTCGGGGTTGGGCCAGGGGCTCATTTTCGAATACGGTCCTATATCCGCCTGGCCGTTATTTTGCGAGGCGCCGACCAGTTCCATATTCCAGGCCTCGGGAGCGTTCTGCGCCACGACCCCGACGGTGAATGTCAAGAGAAAGAGCAGGAACGCGGATCGAAACAAGCTCATGGCAGTCGGAAGTATACCACCGGGGACTTCCGGCCCGGGCGGCTCGGCGCAATGAAGCCGCATCTGGCGCGCCCCTATCATCGGGTTTCCCGGACTTCATGCGCCGGCGTCCGCGCGGTGGCTGGACCCGGACCCGAACAGTGACAATGAAAGTACGCGGATGGTGGATCTGTGGAGTCTCGGCGGCCTGTCGTTGTGGGAGCTAGTTCGGCGCTCAGCCCGCGAAGCGTGGGACGACAGCGTATTTGGCCAAGGCGGCCGGATGGCGTTCTACCAGTTTTTGGCCATTTTCCCGTCGTTATTGGTTCTGCTGGCGGTCGCCGCGCGCGTGCCTCACCTGGGCGAGTCTTTCAAGCGCTTGATCCAGGAACTCTCAGAACAGGTTCTTCCCTCTCGAGGGGCGCTCCTGTTCGCAACCATGATGGACGAGCTCAGCCGGCGCGCGATTTCGGGCTTCCATTTTGCGGCGGTATGCGCGGGCGCGTTATGGGCGGCGTGCAATGCCACCTGGGCCATGGTTCACGGCCTGAATCGCGCGTACGAAGTGGAAGAGCACCGCTCCTGGTGGCGATTGGGTCTCACGATCGGGGGCCTGACGATATCGGCGGAGATCATGAGTTGCATCGCTTTGTTCCTGATGTTCGGCGGAGCGGAGCTACAGGCGCGGCTGCACATCGGAGCTGCCCTATTCCGCGGCGTGGAATGGCTGGCTCTGCTGGTTTCGCTCTCCTTCTGGTTCGCGGTGCTATACCGGTTTGCGCCCAACCTCCGCGATCATGAATGGCGCTGGAGCACACCGGGCGCGATCTGCGCGCTGGTTCTGTGGGTCGCCGCGACGTTAGCGGCCCGCGTCTACTTCGACCGCATCAATGACTATTCGATGGTTTATGGCCAATTGAATGGGGTGGTGATGCTGCTGTTATGGCTGTATGTCACCAACGGCGCGATCCTGATCGGCGGCGAAATGAATTCGGAGATCGAAAAAGCGGCGCAGCCGTGGGCGAGTCCAGGCGAAAGGAGCGGGGCCGGCTAACGTTGACACAGGCCGGGGAACAAAGATACCCTCCGAGCATAAGCGATGGATTGCGGAAACCGCTGACCACTCATGTATAGAGCCTTTCTTTTGCTTGCCATACCTCTCCTTGCGGGCGCGCAGTACACGGACACTTCCCAAAGCAGGTGGGTGGAACCGGCCGAAAAGGACACCCTGCCCTCATTCGATGACTTCGACAATTTTCTCGGAAAACTCGGCGTCATCCAGGCTTCCGGACCTGTGGACACGGCCGGCCATCCCTTCTTCACACCTCTCGGCACCAATGGGCGCGCCTGCGTGACGTGCCATCAGCCGACGTATGGCATGAGTGTTTCCGCCGAAGGCCTGCGAAACCGCTGGCGCACGAGCAGCGGAAAGGACCCCGTGTTCGCGGCGTTCGATGGTTCGAATTGCCCCAACCTGCCGCAGGGCCAGGAAAAATCCCATTCGCTGCTGCTCGATCGCGGCCTGTTCCGCATTCCGTTGCCGTGGCCGCCGCGCCATCCGGATGGTTCGCCGAAGCCGGTGGAGTTTTCGATCGAAGTCGTGCGCGATCCGACCGGCTGCAATTTGAGCCCCGTATACGGTTTGAAGAGCGCGCAGCCGACCATCTCCGTGTACCGCCGCCCGCGTCCCGCGGCCAACCTGAAATATGTCCTGTCGGGCGCGCAGAACATCGTGCTCAAGACGGGCACGCTGGCCGACCGCGATCCGGAAACCGGCAAGCCCGTGAGCATGAACCTGATGGCGGACGCCCGGGAACCATCGCTGGCGGCGCAGGCCCTCAATGCGATCCTGGGGCACGAGGAAGCGCATGAGGCCCCCTCCCGCAAGCAGCTAAAAGATATCGTGGATTACGAGTCGCAGATCTACGCGGCCCAGGTGGAACATATCTTCGCCGGGCCGCTGGTGGATCGCGGCGGGCCCTTCGGCTTGGGACCCGCTGCTTTGCGCGATCGCCACCCGGGCGTTTTGGGCGACAACGAGTACGAGCAGGTATTCGGCAACTTCGATTCCTGGAAGGGCAGCGACTTTTACCGGGCGTCGATTGCCCGCGGCGCAAACATCTTTATGTTCCGGCAGTTCTGGCTGCGCGACGCCGCTCACATCAACTCCATCGGGTTGGGCAATCCCATCAAGCGCACCTGCGCCACGTGCCACAACGCGCAAATGACGGGTCAAGACCTTTCGGCCGGCTGGGTGGATGTCGGCACCACGAATTACCCCACGTGGACGGAGCCGGACACGTGGGCGGAGACGGCCGAGCTTCCGGTTTTCAAAATCACCTGCCGCCCCGACGCCGACCCGCACCCCTACCTCGGGCGGGTGATCTACACGACCGACCCGGGCCGGGCCTTGATTTCGGGCCGCTGCGTGGACGTGGGATCGATTGTGATGCAGCAACTCCGCAGCCTGGCCGCGCGCCCTCCTTACTTCGTGAACGGATCCGCCAAGAACCTGCGCGAAGTGGTCGACTTTTACGATCGCCGCTTCGAGATGAGACTTTCGGACTCGGAAAAAGAAGATCTGGTCAATTTTCTGGGAGCTTTGTAGTGCGGCTTGGGTATTTTGCGTGTTTGTTCGCGGCCTCGATCGCGATGGCCCAGGAACGAAATTTTGTCGCATGCCCGATTGTGCGCGACACGAAGACGGTCCCCTGTTACCTGGCGGAATACGAAGGCAAACTCTACTTTCTGGGCATTCAACAGGACATTACCGCGGCATTCCATCCGCCGCAACTGAAGCATCAAGTGTTGGTGGAGGGACAGGCCAGCGAAGGTCCGCTGGTTTGCGGCGGCATTCCGCTCAAGCCGCTTTCGATTTCCGTCATCAAAGACGTCAACCCGGCATGCAACACGCTGCTGCCGGCCGAACCGGGGATCGATGCGCCGCCGGCCGCTCGTGGTGCCGGACCGGCATCTCACCCTTTGACGCTCTCGGCAGCGCCGACCGAATCTCTGAGCGGTCGCCAAGACTTCACGATCCTGTACGCTTTCAACGATGACTACGTTGAATTTGCATCGATCGCCACGGTTCAGAAGGCCGCCGCCTACGCGACTAAGATCCGGGCATCGGCCGTGAACGTGATGGGGTACCGCGGGACCACGGTGTTGTCGAACGAAGAGCGTCTCATAGAAAAGCCCGAGTTGGCGGAAAGGCGCGCCCAGGCGATTGCCACTCTCTTGCGAGGATCGGGTGTCACCGGCGTGACGGCCGACTGGAAGAAAGAACCTGAGCCCGGAGACGGAAAAACCGACCCTTCCCGCCGGCGTGTCACGATCACCGTAATCCCATAATGATTGGGCCGAGAGATTGACGCCATTTCAGCGCCAGCCGAGCGCGGGGGCAACCGTCGTGAGAATCGCCTCCATCACATGCGCATTGTAGGCCACGCCGAGCTGGTTGGGGATGGTGAGCAAGAGCGTGTCGGCCGCCGCGATCGCCTCGTCTTTCTTGAGCTGTTCGATCAAAACATCCGGCTCGGCGGCATAGCCACGGCCGAAGATCGCGCGCGTGTTGTCGAGGATCCCGATCTGGTCCTCTTCGTGGCCGCCGCCGAAATAGAAACGATCACGGTCGTCGATCAAGGGAAAGATACTGCGGCTGACGGAAATTCGCGGCGTACGAGCGTGGCCGGCCTCCTTCCAGGCTGCGTGGAACGCGCGAATCTGAGCGGCTTGTTGGACGTGGAACGGCTCGCCGGTCTCGTCCCATTTGAGGGTTGAGGATTGCATATTCATGCCGAGCCTGGCGGCCCAGGCGGCAGTCGCATTGGTCGCGGCGCCCCACCAGATGCGATCGCGCAATCGTTCGGAGTGCGGCTCCAGACGCAGCAGCCCAGGGGGATTGGGAAACATGGGACGCGGGTTCGGCTGCGCAAAACCTTTGCCGCTCAGCAGCTCGAGAAATTCTTCGGCGCGGCGGCGGCCCATTGCAGCATCGTCCTCGCCCTCCCTCGGCTGGTGCCCAAAGTAGCGCCACCCTTCGATCACCTGCTCGGGGGAACCGCGGCTGATTCCCAATTGCAGACGCCCGCCGGCGATGAGATCGGCCGCGCCGGCATCCTCCACCATATAGTGGGGGTTCTCATACCGCATGTCGATGACGGCGGTGCCAATTTCAATGCGCCGCGTCCGGGCTCCGATCGCAGCCAGCAGCGGGAACGGGGACGCCAGTTGCCGCGCAAAATGATGAACCCGAAAATAAGCGCCATCCATTCCCAGGCGCTCGGCCTCCAGGGCAAGATCAATGGACTGGAGCAGCGCGTCAGACGCCGATCGCGTTTGCGACTGCGGCGAGGGGGTCCAATGACCGAAGGAGAGGAAGCCGATTTTCTTCATCCAACACCAGTCTACTGTTTGTCCGGAGATGGGAGGGCGCAGACACAGCCGTGATCGGGACTGCAAGAGCAAGACGAAGTTGAATCGGTCCGCGTTGATTCGGGAGGCGCTCCGAGCACACCTGAAAAATCTCGAGATCCAGGAACGAGAGCGGCGCGATCGCAAAGGCTATCGAGCCAGCCCAGCAGATCGAGGGGACCTGTCTGGTTGGGAAGCGGAGGCGGCTTGGCCGGAGGAATAGCGCGGGGCGATATCCGGCTTTACCGTTTTGGGGCTCCGGACAAAGCCCGGCCCCTTGTCGTATTGACCCGGGACAGCGCCCTTCGATACTTATCCACGGCGACCGCTGCGCCGATCACCTCGATCCTCAGAGGGCGTCCCTCCGAAGTCAGATTAGATGAAGAAGATGCTATGAAGGCGCCGTGCGCCGTGAATCTTCACAATGCTGTAACCGTGTCGCAACAGCGCCTGGGCAAGCGCGTAGTGCACCTTACTTCGCTGCGGATGAAAGAAATCTGCGGAGCGCTAAGATTTTCCATAGGCTGCGACGCGGATTGACGAGCGGGCTGAAAGGCCTTCTTTGCTGCCCGTATGTATGACATCTGGATAGACTAAGCCGGTGACAAAGCTTTCGGCGCTGGTATAATTCACTGCTAATAATAGGTGCACATGTCGAACGAAACCAGCCGGCGGATTTTTTTGGGCGTAGTGGGCGCAGCGGCAGCGGATCGAGCAGACGGCGCCGAGATGGAGAAGGTGACTGGCATTGGCGGTCTTTTCTTCCGCGCAAAAGAACCCAGAGTGCTGGCCAAGTGGTATGCCGATCATCTGGGCGTCAATCTTGTCCCCTCGAAACCGGACGATTCAGCCTGGCGCCAAGAAGCTGGACCGTGTGCCTTTCAGCCGTTCCCCGAGAAAACAAGATACTTTGGCAACGATGCGAAGCAGTGGATGGTGAATTTTCGCGTTCGAGACATCGATAAGATGGCTGCGCAGTTACACGCTGCTGGAATCACAGTGGAGATTGATGCGAAGACCTATCCAAACGGCCGATTCGCACACCTGAGCGATCCGGAAGGCAATCCGATTGAGCTCTGGGAACCGCAAGGACGCGACGCACAGTAACGTATTTATTGACATGATGATGAACGGCGCAAGACTCGTAACAATCGCCGGACTCCTGGAACTGCTTGCGCCCGCTTATGCGCAGTGGCTGCATCCGGACCCAAACACTCCGCGGACGCGCGAGGGGAAGCCCGTCCTGACGGCGCCCGCGCCGCGGATGAATGGCAAGCCGGACCTTTCCGGAGTCTGGGAGGCCGCGCGCCCGGCAAGCGACGCCCCCGAATCCTACACCGGGCGAGCCACGGCCGATCCGGTCAACTTGCAGATCGATCAGACCGATGCTTCCGATATCCGTCGGAGCGTGTTCTTCGGAATGACTCGCGAAGAAGAGCCTCTGAGACCGGAGGCGCTGGCCGTTTTATCGAAACGCCAGAATCAGCAGCCACCGGCGGTGCGGTGTCTGCCGCAGGGCGTACCCGGGGTGATGATGGCTTACGCATTCAAACTTGTGCAAACGCCACGCTTGCTCCTGATGATTCCCGAGAGCCAGGAGCCGCCGCGGCAGATTTACCTGGATGGGCGCGCATTACCAAAAGATCCGGATCCTACGTGGATGGGATATTCGACGGGAAAATGGGAAGGGGACACGCTGGTTGTGCAAACGACCGGGTTCAACGAGGAGGGCTGGCTGGACAACGCGGGCCACCCGCGCGGCCAGTCGATGCTGATCACCGAGCGTTACCATCGCCGCGACTTCGGGCATATCGAACTCGAGATCCGGTATGAAGATCCGAAGTATTACACGCGCCCTTTTACCAACAAAACCACGCTGAACCTGATTCCCGATTCGGACATCATTGAGTTCGTCTGCACAGAAAACGAAAGAGACATGCAACATTTGGGCAAGCGCTAGCGATTCGGTGGACGGCGGGATAGCCCTCGGCGTGCGAGCGTAAAATTGAGGGTCCGGCCTGTAAGGTTTTCGGGGCGGCGGATAGGGGAGTTAGCCATGTCGAAGAGGATGATCGTTTGTGTTCTGCCGTGCGTGATGCTTTGGTCGGGGCCGTACGCCCTCGGGCAGGGAGGGGGCAGAGGCGGGGCGCCGACCGTGACCCGGTCGCCGGGTGACAATTCCGAATCGCTGGCGCAGATCGACGCCGCAAGGAAACTTGCGGGCAGCGATCCGACGCTGACGACCCCCTTCAACTTCTTCTGCGTGGCGGTGGACTACAACAAACCGGGGCCGGAACTGGAAGCGGCGAAGGTGTTCGATAATCTTTATGCGATTCCCAGTTCGCCCGTGCAGCAAACAACGCTCTGGGCCATCACGACGCGCGACGGGATTATCCTGATTGATTCCGGACAGCAGGGCAGGACGGAGGCGATTCTGAGCGAACTACAAAGTGTGGGGCTAAATCCCGCCAACGTGAAGTACATCCTGCTGGGGCACGGCCACGGAGATCACTTCGCCGGCGCCGCCTATTTTCAGGAGCACTACGGCACGAAAATCGGGGCCGCTGCCGCCGATTGGGATTTGATGCATCCGGCGAATCCTCCTGCGACGAAGGGAAATCCGGTCGCTCCGCCTAACCGGGACCTTGTGCTCGAAGAAGGCAAAGACGTCAAGCTCGGCGAGGAAACCGTGCATGTGATTGCGATACCCGGCCACACTCCCGGTTCGCTCGCATTCATTTTCAACGTGAAGGATAACGGCAAGATGCATGTCGCCGGCCTGTTTGGCGGCACGATTCTCGACCAGGGGCGCATCACCACGGAGGGCTTGAAGCAATACATCCAATCGATCAATCATTATCTGGAAGCTGCGAGGAAGATGAAGGTGGACGTCGAAATTCAAAATCATGCGCTGTTCGACGATACGCCGGGCCGCCTGGCGAAAGTGAAGACGCGCCAACCGGGACAGCCGAATCCTTTTCTGATCACGACCGGCGAGTACGTTAAGTTCTGGAATGTTGTTTCAGACTGCATCCAGGCGGAAATCGCGCGCCGCGGCTCGTCCAAGGCGAATTGAGGGCGGCCGGGCGGGGTTACGCCGGACTATTGAAGGTATCGAAGTTAGCTCTTCCTGCCTCACATCACTCGAGGATTGGAATCGCCCGGACATCGAGAGTGATGGAGGGCAGAGTGACGGCCAGGTTGGCGACGGCTCGGCTGCCCGGCCAGCTATCAGCGAGGGCAGAAGAAAAGCACGTCAGGAAAACGATATAGGAATGACTTGAGTCCACGTCCATTTGTGCGGAAAGTGAACTCTGCCTGGTCCCGAAGTCGAAATTGTTCTCTTCGCAAAAGGTGATCGGCTCATCCCACAACGGCAGGTCCTGCTCACTCTCGCCGTCTACCGACAGACCCTTAACGGAAATAATTCCGAACAAAACGCTTGCCCGCGAGTCTGCGGCGTGACACTGGGGAGTAGGCTGGGCATTCACCCACCAAAAGAACGAAATGGCGGGATTCGCGCTGGCACTGAGGATCGCCGGGGAAAACCGCGGGGTGAAGAGCACGCCCAGGGTCGCCATAGCGGTGCCTCCGCTGGCCGCGGCCACATCCGAAACTACAAAACAACTCATCTGTCCCGAGTTCCGGCCGGCGGTAGCGGAGAGCGCCGGACTCCCAAACCCGATCGAGGTGTCGGTGGAGGCCAGATCGTAAGGCGGAGTAACTCTTAGCGTATAGGTGCCGGCCAGAATGCCGCCAAGTTGGACCGGCAGCACCGGCGCGGCCAGCTTGCGTTTGGCGCGCTCACTGAGCCCGCGAAAGCCGTCGGCGGCCCCAGCGACCCGGGGACTTGCGCTGCCTGGCATAGAGCGCGTCGTGCGGCTCCGGGCCTGCGCGGCCGGCTTGGCGAGTGCGCGCTTCTCCCGGAGTTGGGATTGCAGGCCTCGCGTGAGGGCGGTCAAATGTTGCTGGAACAAATGCTTCGGCACGGCCTTTCCCCCAGCGCCATGCAATGCTTCCAGCAGGTTCTTTCGTCCCTCAATCTCTTTTGTTGGTTTGCTCATGTCGGCCGCTTTCTTTTCGCAATATCAACTCTGGTATGCCGAGTTGAATTATAGATCACTCCCGGCTGTCGGCCTCAGTCCACCAGGCCCGGATTAGATACTAGAATGGCGTCCAACTCAAACGTGATGGATGGCAAAGTGACGGACAACATCGAGCCGGCGAGGCTTCCCGGCCAGCCAACGCCCTGCACATGATTGACGGTGGAAATGAACAGGGCGCAATTGAAGGAGGGATCGACCGGCAATTGCACGGAGACGGGGATGTGGGGATTGGAGCCGAAATCAAACAGAAGCTGTTGCGTGATCTCTTCGTCCCAGGAGTCAAACGGAGAGAAGGCGCCGTTAGTAGGGCCGATCTCGCCGGTCTGGGCGTAAATCCCTAACCCGGCCTGTCCGAAAGAGACGACCGTGGCATCCGTGCTGAGGGAGTTGGTCCACCATTCAATAGAAAAGGCCGGATGGGCTGAAACCGTGAGGATGGCGGGGCCGAACATCGGATGCAGATAGATACCCATCTCGGTGTACATGGAGCCGGCGCTGGGGGCTTGGGAGTCGGTAATCGCGCTGCCGGTGAGCTGTCCTGTGTTCTTGTTCGCAGATCCGGTCAGCGCCGGATTGCCGGAACTCAGAAAAGGAATGGTGAACGCATAATCGAAGGGCGGCGTAACCGTGGCGCCAAACCGTCCCGGGAAAATGCCGCCGATTTCGCCAAGAACAGGGGGAGCCGCCAGCCTCTTGCGGGCGAGCTTTTTGTGCAGGGCCAAAAGACCCTCGATGGCCTGCGCCGCGCGCGGGGACCGCTCGACCGGTTTCGTTGGCTTTTGGATCTGGCCCCAGTACTTCGCATACTGCCGAGTGATCGCGTCCTTGTGGTGAAAGCGGCCTTCCAGGGTGCGCCTGGCGTCGGCGATACGGCGTTGGAGGAAGGCTTGCGGTACTTTGCCGCCGCGCAAGAGTTCGAAGGGCTGGCGCCGGGAGCTGGTTTTCGTGGGCATGCGGATTACCTCTGTACGTGAAATTGTGAGCGGACGGCCCGAATCGTTTCACCAAGGGGAGGCAGCGGCCAGATGCCTATTTCCGGCGCGTGGCGGTGCGGTCGCCTTCGGTCCAATGCTGTACTACTTTCGTCACCTGACCGTTCGCGTCCTTGAGGAACTCGACCACGTTGCCTTCCATGCTGAAGGTGTTCTCCGACATGGCAACCAACGGAATCTTTCCCATTCCGCCGGGATCGATCATAAGCCGATCCCCTTCCAAGGTGACTGACACGGGCGTTGCTGTCGGGGACGCGGCGTAGGTTCCCACGTACTGGGCGAGCACCGCCTTGGAAATATGAAACTCCTCTTCGCGTTTGCCGACCAGGTGGGGCTTGCTGTGGTCTTCGCAGATGTACTCGATCAATTCGCCGTCGGCCATGAGGTCGAGATCCACTGGAAGCGTCCATTGGCGGTTGTAGGCTTTGGGGTCGTCGATCGTCACTTGTAAATCGATATGGCCGGCATCACGGCGATGGAAGCGCTCGGTCATGCGCAGGGCTTCGGAGTGGGGGTGGCCGCCGAGATCGAGGGAGGTTCGGTCATTAAATCCGGCGGTGGTGACGACCAGGGTGTCTCCGTCCCAGTGGCCGACCGAGTAACCCATCCAAGTGGGATTGGGATCTTCGGGCAGGCCGCGGCCGTCAGTAAAGACCTGGCGGAACAAGGTTTGATATTCGTACAGGAGGACGACGAGCTTCGGCGTCTGCACGATCTTCACCGGGGAGCCGACCGAAAGGCTGGTCTTTGGGCCGGGCGGCAAACAATTGATGCCATCGGTGTCGTTCCGAAAATTTTCAGCACTGCGCTGGTAGATGGCGGCCGCCCAGGGTTGGATATCGTCCGGCTTGAGATCGGGCATGGCATTGAGGAGATAGCTCTTGTGGATCCGCCACACACCGGAAAGATCGGGCTTGCCGTCGGGGGCGCGGGGCGCGGGGGCGGAGAGGTTCGGCTTGCCATCGGGTGTCCGCGGCACTCCGTCGGTCGGGCGGTTCGGCCATTGCGCGGTGAGCGGCAACAGCGACGCGGAAAAGACGATCAGGCCAGCAAGAGTTCTCATCTGTCATCTCCCGCCGGGTATCATAACAAAGCTATCGCGCAAGTGCGGCCGTGGGTGTGGCTGTGCGCGAGAGAATCAGACGCCCGCGGACCGCAGGATTTCGTCGGCTACGTCGGCGGCGGCGCGCATGGCGCGGACGTCGTGGACCCGAACTATGTGCGCGCCGGCCAGAATCGCCGCGGCGACCGCAGCAGCCGTGGCATATTCGGCTTGCTGCGGATCATCGTGCGCCAGGAATGCTTTGCGCGAAGGGCCGACCAGGATCGGCAGATCGAGGGCGGCCAACTGGCCGAGACGCGCCAGAATGGCTGAATTCTGCTCCTTACGCTTACCGAAGCCGAGACCGGGATCGATCACCAGCCGGTTCTTTTCGATGCCCACAAGACGGGCGCGGCTGACGGCGGCATCGAGGTCGCGTGCGACGGTGGCAAGCGGATCGGGCATGGGAGCGAGCTTGGCCCATGTCTCGGGGCGGCCGCGCATATGATTCAAGACCAGGCCGGCATCGTGATTGGAAACGGTCCGCGCCAATTGCGGCTCGAATGTGAGGCCCGACGGGTCATTGATGATTTCGGCGCCGAGCTCGAGCGCGCGCTCGGCAACTTCGGCCTTGTAGGTGTCCACCGAAATGGGGATGCCGAGGCGCCCCTTCAGCCGCTTCAGCACCGGAATCAGGCGGCGCATTTCCTCGGCAGCGGGGATTCGTTCCGAACCGGGGCGGGTCGATTCGGCACCAATATCGACGATATCGGCGCCCTGCTCTTCAATCTCGACGGCACGGGCAAAGGCGCGATCCGGATCATCGTACCGGCCGGCATCGGAGAACGAGTCGGGCGTGACGTTCAAAATGCCCATCAGCAGGGTACGCTCGCCCAGCTGAATCTCCCGTTGTTTGAGTTTCCAATAGGTTCGTTTGCGCAAGGGATTGTCCGCTTAGTGGATCAGGACCAGGTGATAATTCTTTTTGCCGCTGCGGAGCAGCAAGGCGCCGGGCCAGGCGAGGTCGGCGGCGGCGATGGTCTTGCGGGCATCGCTTTCCCGGCGATTGTTGACGTAGACGCCGCCGCTTTCGATGAGCTTGCGCGCCGCGCCCTTGCTCTCGCTGAGACGCGTCCGCACCAGCAGCTCCGGGAGCCCGATTCCGTGGGTCAGCTCGTGCCGAGCCAGTTCGGTAACGGGCACTTCGGCCGCAAGCATAGAAACGGTCTGCGCGTGAGGGATCTCGTCGGAAGCGGAAAACAGAATCCGGCTGACGGCTTCCACACCAGCGACAACCTCGCGGCCATGCACCACCCCCGTGCATTCGGCGGCCAGCACGCGCTGCGCCTGGCGTTTCTCAGGCTGGGCCGCCAGGTCTGTTTCCAGTTCCGTGATCCGGTTCCGATCCAGAAACGTGAACAGGCGCAGATAGCGTCCCACATCCGCATCGGCGGTCTGCAGCCAGTATTGATACATCTGGTACGGACTGGTGCGCTTCGGATCCAGCCAAACGGCGCCTTCTTCGGTTTTGCCGAACTTCTTGCCGGTGGAGGTGGTCAGCAAGGGAAAGGTAATGCCTTCGGCGCGGCGGCCCAGCACGCGGCGAATCAATTCCTTACCGGAAAGAATGTTGCCCCACTGGTCGCGCCCACCCATCTGAATGGAGCAGCCGTGGTGCTGATACAGGTGAAAGAAGTCGTAGGCCTGCAACAGCATGTAGCTGAACTCGGTATACGAAATTCCGTGCTCGCGCTCTTCGAGCCGCATGCGGACCGAGTCGCGCTTGATCATTTCATTAACGGAAAAGTGCTTGCCGGTATCGCGCAGGAATTCGATGAGATTCAAGGGCGCGAGCCAATCGGCATTGTTGAGCAGCAAGGCTCGGTCATCGGAAGACAGATCAAAAAAGCGGCTCAGCTGCGCCCGGATGGCGGCGGAATTCTCGCGGGCCTGTTCAAGCGTCAACAGCGTGCGTTCCGCGGTCTTGCCGCTGGGGTCGCCGATCAATCCGGTGCCCCCGCCCACCAGGATCAGCGGCCGATGGCCGTTGCGCTGGGCGTGAGCCAGCGCCATCACGGGAATCAGGTTGCCGAGGTGCAGGCTATCGGCGCTGGCATCGAAGCCGACGTAGATGGTGCGGCGCGCTTCCGCGAGATAGGCATCGATATCTTCACTGGTCACGGCTTCGATGAAGCCGCGCCAGCGCAACTCTTCGAAAAACGGGCTCGCAGAGGCGCTCATGGAGATCAAGAGGGGGCATTGCCAACCGGCGCCCCACACCAAATTAACATGCAGGTAGACTCGAGACGCTGCCCCACGGGCGGGCGTTCTCGTGTAGAACAGAATAATGACCTATCAGATCGACCCCAAGCACAGCTCCGCCCACTTCACGGTGCGACACATGATGATTGCCTCGGTTCGCGGCAGATTTGATTCCGTTTCGGGCACGGTGGATTTCGATCCCGCGAAGCCCGACGCGGGCCGGTTCGACGCCACCATCGACGTCAACAGCCTCCACACGGGCGATCCGCAGCGCGACGGACACCTGAAGACCCCGGACTTCTTTGACGCGGCAAAATACCCGACCATCACGTTCCGCTCCAAGAAAATTACTCCCGCGGGCGGCAAGAATTACAAGGCGACGGGCGATCTTACAATCCGCGGCGTCACGAAAGAAGCCACGCTCAACATCGAAAACCTTTCCGATGAGGTGACCGATCCCTGGAAGCTGCAGCGGCGCGGCGTGGGGGCGAGCACGAAGGTCAGCCGCAAAGATTTCGGGCTGGCGTTCGATCCCGACGGCGCGATGGTGAGCGACACGGTGGAGATCACGCTGGACATCGAGATGACACGCGCCGCTTCCTAGCAGCCGGCTTCCGATTCAACCATTTGACCGCTTCCCTCTGTGTGAGGGGGCTCAAGCGTTTCTGGTAGCGGCGGAGATAGCGCAAGACTTCCGCCGCATCTGTTTTTGAATACTCCCGCAGCGCCCAACCGATGCCTTTACGGAGGAAGAACTCCGGCCGCCCGAGCGACGGGCGGATGCAGGCATAGAGGAGAGCGCAATCGGTGCCGGTCTTAAAACCAAGTTGGGCCAGGATGGCCGCGCGGCGCTTCCAGATATCATCTCCCGCGGCCCAACTTCGCAGCGTCGCGGCCATTTCGCGCGGGTAGCGCCGTAACAGACCGCCGATCCGGTGGCTGGCCAGGGTATCGACAAAATCCCACCAGGCGCCGGAAACGATCATCTCCTCATAGACCGGCAGAGCCTCGAGCGTCTGGAACGGCCGCGATTGGGGATGCCCGGCCAACTCGATCGCGGCGTATCGTTCTTCCCGGTAGCAGGCCTCCCGCCAAAGCGAGAGCACCGTATCCCGCCACTCGCCGACCGTGGCGATGTGGTGAGCGGCAAAGACCGGCCGGAGCGCCTGCCGCAGCGGAACAGCCTGGATGCCGCGATACGGCATTGACGATTTCATGTAGGCCTGCATCGCCGGCGCCTTGGGTGGATCGGCGGCCGCACGAAGCGCCTGCCGCACCGCGCGGACCAGGCGTATTGGCGGGCACGCTACTTGATCCAGATTTTGGGCTCGACCGACATTCCCGGACGCAGGCGGTCAAGCCCGGTCTGATTCTTGTTGAAGCGAATGCGGACCGGCAGCCGCTGTACCACCTTCACGTAATTGCCGCTCGCATTCTCCGGCGGCAGCAGGCTGGTGATGGTTCCGGTGGCGGCGGGAAAGCTTTCGACATACCCGCTTAATTCCTGGCCATAGGCATCGACCGAAATCGTGGCCTTCTGGCCGGGATGAATGCGCCGCAGCTGGGTCTCTTTGAAATTGGCGGTAACCCAAAGGTCATCCGTCTGCGCTATGAGGAAAAGCTGCTGCCCGGGCTGAACGTGATTGCCGATCTCCACATTGCGCTTGCTGACAATGCCGGCCACGGGCGCAGTAATCTTCGTATAGGAGAGATTGAGCCGCGCCAGTTCGACGCGGGTCTTGGCTACATTGGCGTCGGCTTGTTTGGCTACGACGGTGGCTCGGCGAATGGCCACTTCATGGGGAGCGTTCATCCCCAACTCCATCAGCTTGGCCTCGGTTTCGGACAGCTGGGCACGGCGTTGCTCGACGGACTTTTGGCCCGCTTCTGCGGTGGCGCGGGCCGAATCCACAGCGGCGGAGAGCGCGGCGGCATTGGCGACCGCCTGATCGTATACCTGACGCGGGATTTCGTCCTTATCGACCAGCGCCTTATACCGCGCGACATCCGCTTGCGCTTTCGCGGCATTGGCTTCGGCCTCCCGCAGTTTGGCACGGGCCGCGGCGGCGTCGCTTTCCGCCCATGCCACGCTCGCTTCGACGTTGGCGACATCCGCGCGCGCGGCGTCGATCCCGGTTTCATTGGCGTTTTCCACGATAGGCACGCTCGGATTCTGCACGCCCACTTCCGCCTGCTTTTGCAGCATTTCGGCGCGGGCTTGCTCAAACGCCACAGAGTAATCGCTGGGATCCAGTTCCGCCACGAGTTGTCCGGCCTTCACCAGCTGGTTTTCTTCCGCGTGAATGGCGGTGACCGTGCCCGCGATGCGCGCCGAGATGCTGTTGAGATGCGCGTCGATCTGCGCGTCATCGGTGTCTTCGTAGGTCTGCGCGTAATTCCAATACAGAACCCCGCCAGTTGCGATCACGGCAAGCACGAGGACCAGCACGACAATCGCAGGGGCGCGGCCGCGCGACGGCTCCGGCAGCTTTTCCGGAACCGGCGTGGGGCGCGGCGTTGGCGCTTTTTTCACTTCTTCCGGCGTCATTATGGTTTCCCCAACAACTGCTGAACTCCCTGGCCGGCCTGGCCCATGGCGCGCGCCAAGCTCGCTTTGGCCAGATTATGAGCCAGCAGACTTCCAATGTAATCCTGTTCGGCGGCGGCCACCGCTTCCTGCGCCTGGACGACCTCGATCGTGTCGGCGACGCCGGCAGCGAAGCGATCGCGCGCCTGGCTGAGCGTGTCCTGCGCCAGACTGCGGCTGCTCTGCGCCAAGGCGATCTGGCTCGCCGCCGCGCTCAAATCCAAAAAGGCCTGCCGGATGTCGGCATCAACTTGCGCGCGCAAATCCTGGTATTCGAGCCGGCGCTGCTCAAGCGCGGCATCGGCCTGCTCGATATCCGCGCGGGAACGGCCCCCTTGCCAGACGGGCACCCGCACGGTTCCAGTCAGTGTGAAGGTGCCGTGAGAATTCTGGGGCGCCGTGCCGATCACGCCGTAATCTCCGCTGAATTCGGCCGTCGGGTAGCGCTCGGCGATGGCGGCCTTGCGCGTAATCTCGGCGGCTTGCACTTGCGCTTGCGCGGCCTTGAGATCGGCCCGGTTGGCGGCGGCGCGCTCCAGCGCTTGTTCGAGCGTTAATCCCTCCACCGGAGCGTACGGGGCCGTATCGGTCAGCGTAAACTCCTGACCCGGCGGTAACCCGATAACGCGTCCGAACTGAATCCGCCGCTTGGCCAGGTCGGTCTGCTGCGCGGTGAGGCGCTGTTGCTGGGTTTGCAGCTCGACCTGGCTGCGCGTGACGTCAATGCGCGCCGAGAGGCCCGCATCGTGGCGATCGACAGCCTGCTGGTAAGTGGTCTGGGCGCCGCCCACCTGAGCCCGGATCGAATCCACGCTGTCGGCCGACGAGATCACCCCCAGATACGCGTTGGTCACCGCCAGCACCACAAGGTCGCGCGCATCCTGCGCGGAAAGCTCCGTCGCTCTCTCGGCCTGCTGCGCGGCGCGGTAATTCCGCAGCTCGGTCAGGTTCGCCAAGGTTTGCGTCACGCGCCCGCGAAGGTCGAAATAATGATAAGGTCCCACGATGCTCGGGAAACTGAGCCCCGGAATGGAGAGCTTGAACCCGTAGACAGCCAGATCGGTCTGCTGCTCGTCGAGCAACAGTCCGGCGCTGATGTTCGGCAGCAGATTGGCCAATTCGTCCCAGCGCTGGCCGCGCGCCCGGCGGATACTCTGCTGGAACCCCGCGGCCCCGAGGTTGTATTGCAAGCCGCGCCGGATCGATTCCGCGAGCGAAAGCTGCAGCGGCGCGCCGGGCGTTTTCCCCGCGGGAGCGCTACCGGCGTAGGCCGACGACGGCTGTCCAATCCGGCCGGAGAGCGGCACCTGAGTCGCGCGCGCGCCGCTACCCCCGCGGGAGCCCTCGCCTTGAGCGCGCAGGAATACCGGCGTTACCAGCAGCAGCAGGAACAGGCCGGCTCTTTGAAACACGCGCCGGGCCTTTCGCGCAGCCGGTTGTTTGCCCGGACAAGCCAGCCCCTCGGTCAGCAGATCGATCGTGAAGTCAATTTCATCGCGCACACGGAATTCCCGCCAACCGAGCAGGCGCCGTTCGAGCAAGCCGCGCGAGACATCGAACAGGGCGGCCGCCACCGGTCCCGAAGGGACTGCACGAATCTCGCCGCGCCGCGAAGCTTCTTCCACTACGCGGGCCACCTGTCGCATGTTGGACCGAAACAGATGCATCACCTCGCGGCTGATCGGCGCCTTCACAAACATGCTGCCGTACTCAGCCAGATAGATGCGATAGAAATCTTCATGAGCCTTCGCGAATTCCAGGCGGACTCGAAAAAAAGCCCGGAGCTTTTCCCGGAATCCCTCCGCCCGATCCATCTCCTCGCGCGCTTCGGCAGACATCCGGCGCAGATCGCCGGCCAGCACCGCCATGTACAGCTCTTCCTTGGACTTGAAATACAGGTAGAGCGTCCCTTTAGCGATCTGCGCCGCCTCAGCCACATCCTCGACGGCGGTCTGCGCGTACCCTTTTTGAGAGAATACGCGCCGCCCCGCATCCAGAATCGCGGCGCGTTTGCGATCGCTGACTGACCGGTCAGTCATATCTATCCACGATAGGAAACCCGCCACGCGCTTGTCAATCTCCAGGTAAGATAGCGAGCATGTTCTCTTCGCGGTTTCCTCCGGATTTCCAGCCCAACCGGCTCACCCGGGCTGTGGAAGCGGCCCGCCGCGCGGGGACTCCGATTCTGGATTTGACTGTTTCCAATCCAACCGACGCCGGCTTCCGGTATCCTCCGGAGATCGTCAGCGCCTTCGAGGATCCCCGCATGCTGCGTTACGAGCCCACGCCGGCGGGCCTGCCGGAAGCGCGCGCGGCCGTCGCGCGTTATTACGCGGCCCGCGGTGTAATGGTCGACCCCGAACGCATCCAGCTCACCGCCAGCACCAGCGAGGCGTACGCGTACCTATTCAAGCTGCTGGCCAACCCCGGCGATCACGTGCTGGTGCCGCGGCCTTCGTATCCGCTGTTTGATTGCCTGGCGGCCATGGAGTCGATCGAACTCCGCTCTTATTCGCTGTCTTATGACGGTGTCTGGTCCATCGACTTCGACGCGCTCACAGCCGCAATCACAAATCGCACCCGCGCGGTCATCCTGGTCAATCCGAACAACCCCACCGGGAGCTTCCTGAAGCGGGCCGAACTGGAACGCCTGGCCCCGCTCTGCGCGGAGCGCCGAATTGCGCTGATTTCCGATGAAGTCTTCTCGGATTACGGATTCACCGCCGATCGCGAGCGCGTAACAACGTTGGCGGCGGTCGAAGAATGCCTGGCATTCTCGATGAGCGGTCTTTCTAAAATCGCCGGGCTTCCGCAAATGAAACTCGGGTGGATCGTGACGGCCGGTCCGGCCTCTCTGCGCGCGCCGGTGCGCGAACGGCTCGAGTGGATCGCCGATACGTATCTTTCGGTCGGCACGCCCGTTCAGCATGGCGCCGCCCGCCTGCTGGCCGCCGGAGAACCGGTGCAACAACAAATCAAACAACGTACGCAAGCGAACTTGCAATTCGCACGCAACGCTCTCGCCGGCTCCTGCGCCAATCCGCTGAATGTCGAGGGCGGTTGGTACGTAATACTCCAGGCGCCCCGTATCCGCACCGAGGAGGAGTGGGCCCTGGAACTGCTGGCGCGAAGTCACCTTCTGGTCCAGCCTGGCTTCTTCTATGACTTTGAATCTGAAGCATTTCTTGTGATCAGCCTGCTCCCCGAGGAGGCCGTTTTTCAAGCCGGCATCACGCGCCTGTCTCGATTTTTACAGGGCTCCAGCGTACAATGAAGGTATGGCAAAAGGTTGGGGCAGTAAGTCGGCCGTCGTACGGGCCGAGCGGGTGGAGGTGCGCCCCAAGAACGTACCCGATCCAGCAACATTAGACGTAATTCGCCGCAAGGAGGGCATTGAGCTCTCCCGTACCCGAGTCGTCAGTGAATTGAAGTCCGCGCAGAATCCCCGCTATCGCGAGCTATTGAACCGAACGCTGGCGGATTTGGACGCGAAGTTGTCCGCGCTCGCGGGCAACTGATCGAAGCGTACTCGAGCACCAACCGCGGGCCGGCTCCGGCCTGCCTGATATACTCGTATTTCCCGTGTTCCATTCCTTCGAAAAACAAGTGTCCCGCGCGTTTCGTGCGCACATTCAAGCGCGGTATGGCGTCGATTTGCCGGTGGCGGTCGAACAACCGAAGCAGAGCGAATTGGGCGATGTTGCGGTCCCCGCCGCCTTCCAACTGGCGAAACAGTTGCGCCAGGCGCCTAAGAAAATCGCGGCCGAACTCGTAGAAGAAATCGGAACGCTCGACGGCATCGCCAGCATGGAAGTGGCCGGCAACGGCTACATCAACATTCGCCTGGACCGCGGAATGTACGGCGCGGCCTTGCTCGGCGGCGCAGCCGGCGCGACTGCCGCCTCGACCGAAAAGATCATCGTCGAGCACACCAATATCAATCCCAACAAGGCGGCGCACATCGGCCACCTGCGAAACGCCACGCTCGGCGACACATTCGTCCGCATGTTGCGCGCGCTCGGCCACTGCGTCGAAGTCCAGAACTACATCGATAACACAGGCGTCCAGGTGGCCGACGTGGTAGTCGGCTTTCATTACCTCGAGAACAAGACGGCAGCCGATGTGCGGGCGCTGATTGCAGACCCATCCGTCCGCTTCGACTACTACTGCTGGGATTTATATGCGCGCATTTCGGCGCATTATGGCGAAAATGCCGAGGCACTCAAATGGCGCGCCGAAACATTGCACGCGATCGAAGCCGGCTCCGGCGATCTGGCGGAGACGGCGCACCTGATCGCCGACGCGATCGTGGAAGCGCATCTCGCGACCATGCTCCGCCTGTATGTGGAATATGACGTCCTGCCGCGCGAAAGCGAGATTCTGCACCTGAAGTTCTGGGCCTCTGCTTTCGCCCTGCTCAGAGAAAAGCACGCCATCTACCTGGAGAAGGAAGGCAAGAACGCCGGCTGCTGGGTCATGCCCGGTCTCTCCGAGGAAGGCAAGGTGATCGTGCGCTCCGATGGCACCGTCACCTACGTCGGCAAAGACATCGCGTACCAGTTGTGGAAGTTCGGCCTGCTGGGCAAGGACTTTTACTATCGCCCCTTCAAAACCTATTCCGACGGCCGCGTGCTGTGGATCACCACCGATCAGCCGGTTCATTCGAACGGCGCATTCGGCCGCGGCGCGCGCGTCTACAACGTGATCGACGCGCGGCAGTCTTACTTGCAAGACGTCGTCGTGGCGGGTTTGCGCGGCCTGGGTTATGAAAAGCAGGCGGATGAATCCGTCCACTTTTCCTACGAAATGGTCGCACTCTCGCCGCGCTGCTGCGTCGAACTCGGCATCCCGCTTTCGGAAGAAGACCGCAAGCGCCCTTATGTCGAGGTCTCGGGCCGCAAGGGCCTCGGGGTCAAAGCCGATGACCTGATGGACACCCTGATCGCCAAGGCCCTGGAGGAAGTAGCGTCGCGGCACGCGGAGGCCGCAGCGGAGGAGCAGAAGCGCGTCGCCTCGCAAATCGCCATTGGCGCGCTCCGTTATTTTCTGCTGAAGTTCACGCGCAATGCCGTTATCGCTTTCGACCTGCAGGAGGCCCTCAGCTTCGAAGGCGAAACCGGTCCCTACGTGCAATACGCGGCAGTCCGCGCGCGTAACATTCTCCGCAAGCTCGAAGAGCGCGGAGAGAAACTGCCGGATTTCGGCTCCGAACTCAGCGCCGCGGCCATGGCGCGCCAGCTGCAATCGGAAGATTTCTGGCAGGTGCTGCTGGCGGCTTCCAAGGCCGATTCCGCCGTGGAGCGCGCGGTCACCGCCGGCGAGCCCGCCCATGTCGCGAAATACGCCTTCCAGTTGGCGCAGGCCTTCAACAACTTCTACCACCAGTACCCGATCATTCACGAGCAGGACCGGGAGAAGAAGGTCTTCCTGTTATGGATGACGGACTTCTTCCGCCGCCAACTCGAGCGCACCGCCGATATTCTCGGAATTCAAATTCCGGCATACATGTAAGAACCGCGCCGCGCGCGGCGCCCGTGCTACGCTGGCGAGGTGAACGTCGGGATCACCTGCTATCCCACTTACGGCGGCAGCGGCATCGTCGCCACCGAGCTCGGCCTCGAGCTCGCCAACCGCGGCCACGAAGTTCACTTCATTACGTACGCGAATCCCATCCGCCTCGATCCCGG
Source organism: Bryobacteraceae bacterium (assembly GCA_035295805.1). Classification (GTDB taxonomy): domain Bacteria; phylum Acidobacteriota; class Terriglobia; order Bryobacterales; family Bryobacteraceae; genus PSRJ01. The sequence continues at coordinate 37,264 of DATGII010000211.1, forward strand.
AATTCCCCGCATTCATTATCACGAGGTCGAAGTCTCCACCTACCCGCTGTTCCAATACCCGCCCTACTGTCTCGCGCTGGCGTCGCGCATGGCCGAAGTGGCCGAGGCATACGAACTCGACCTGATGCACGTGCACTACGCCATCCCGCATTCCATTTCCGCCATGCTGGCGCAGCAGATGCTGGCCCCCAACCGCCGCTTACCCTTCATCACCACCTTGCACGGAACCGACATTACTCTGGTGGGCACTGATCGCTCCTATTTCCCGATCACGAAATTCTCGATTGAGAAATCGAACGGCATCACTTCCATCAGCGACTACCTGCGCCGGCAGACAGTCGAAGTCTTCTACGTGCCAAACGAAATTCGCGTGATCAAGAATTTCGTGAATTGCGAAATCTACCACCCGGATAACGAGAAGAAGGGAGCCGCCCTATATGCCCCCCAAGGCGAGAAGCTGCTCATTCATCTTTCGAATTTCCGTCCCGTGAAGCGGGTCCTCGACTGCATCCGGATATTGGCTGAAGTGCGCAAAAAGGCCGCCGCGCACCTACTGATGGTCGGTGACGGCCCGGACCGAGGCCCCGCCGAGCACCTCGCACGCGAACTCAAGGTCGATCGCCACGTGTCCTTTTTGGGGAAACAAAGCCACGTCGAGCGCTTGATCCCGCTGGCGCACGTGCTTCTCATGCCCAGTGAGCTGGAGTCCTTCGGCCTGGTGGCGCTGGAAGCGATGGCCTGCGGCGTTGTGCCGGTCGCCACACGCGTGGGCGGCGTGCCCGAACTCATTACCGACGGCGAGGACGGCTTTCTCGAGGTGCCCGGCGACATCGCGGCCCAGGCGGCAAGGGTCACCGAACTCCTCACGGACGACGCCCTGCAGTACCGGATGGCCAAGAGCGGCCGCTGGAATGCCGCCGAACGGTACTGTCCCGATAAGATTATCCCTTCGTATGAGCAGTATTATAAGGACGTGGTAAACGGATAAGCCGCTCTGTATTGCGAGATACGGAAGGCAGCCTTTCGGGAGGGAACCCATGCGTACGTTGCAAATCCTTCTGGCAGCCGGTTTCTTAACCGCCGGCATGTCGCCGCTCCTGAGCCAGGAAACGGCATCGCCCAACCGC
>DATGII010000212.1:0-11645 GCA_035295805.1 Bryobacteraceae bacterium
CATGAGGAGCGAACGTATATACTGCACGCGTTGTTTCATGGCTGATGCTGATGAACGAGCACTTCGGGTGCCACAAACGAGCGATTCGGAGGGGATGGGCCGCTTTTAATCCAGCCCGGAACTCACGCCCTGTGAGGGTAAGGACGTAACAGCGCCGTAGCGGCGCTCGCGCCCGTGGAATTCGCGGATCGCGCCCGCCAGGTCGACGGCTTCGAAGTCGGGCCACATCCGGCGGGAGAACACGAGTTCCGCATAAGCGCACTCCCAGAGGAGAAAATCACTGAGTCGCTGCTCGCCGCCAGTGCGAATCAAGAGATCAACGGCCGGTCCGATGGCGCGGCCGACGCTCTCGCGCGAGTGGCGGTCACTGCGCTCCACCGCGTCGAGAATCGCGTCGCGCCCGGAATAGTCGACGGCGAGACGCAAGCGAAGACGATCTCCGTGGGCGGTGGATTGCTCGGTTTTCCCGATCGCGCGGCGGAGCGAAGCATCCAGTCGGTCGCGCCTGCCGATCACCTCGAGCCGGACCCTATTTTCGAGACATCGCTGCGTCTCTGATTCCAGGAATTTTGCGAACAGTTGCATCAGGCCGGTGACTTCTCCGGTCGGCCGGCGCCAGTTATCGGCGGAGAAGGCGAACAGGGTCAAGGCGCTGACCCCGAGCGCCGGCGCCGCTTCGACGACGCGCCGCACGGCCTCGGCGCCAGCGCGGTGCCCGGCCAGCCGGGGCAAGCCGCGGCCTAGCGCCCAGCGCCCGTTGCCATCCATGATGATGGCGACATGAAGAGTACTTTGTGAATCAAAGTGGAACGACATAAAAAAATTCGTCAGCGCTCCCGCATCGCGCGGATGAGCGCCTCCATATGATCCAGGTAGCGCTCGAGCGCGCGTTTGCCCGCCGCGGTCAAACGGTAGTCGGTGCGGGGCATCCGCCCTTCGAACGATTTCGCGCAGGCGATGTAGCCGGCCTCCTCGAGTTTGCGCGCATGCACGCTGAGGTTGCCGTCCGTGGTATCGAGCAGCTTTTTAAGCTCGTTGAAGGTTAGCGAGTTATTCACCGAGAGCGCGCTTAGGATGCCGAGCCGCAGACGCTCGTGAATCAGGCGATCGAGTTTTGGCGCGCCCGCGGCGATTTCGGTGGGGCCCGCTTCTAGTTTGCGGTCGCGCCGTGCGGCCGTGAATTTACCCGCCATATTTCACCGTGATCACGATTCCAAACAGGATATGCAGGCCGCCGAAACCGCCGGCCAGCAGCAGATTGCCCCAGACGCCAGGCCCAAGCAAGGCAGCGGCGCCGGCGGCCATAAAGCAGCCTCCCATTAGCGGCACGACTCGCACCGAGGCGGCGCCGCCTGAGACGACTCCAACGCCATACAGCAGCAGCCAGGTCCCGGGCAGGAACGACACCGCGCTCGCGTGAAATAAAACCACAGTGTGAGTAAAGCGCCCGCGGCCATGGCGGGAACGAAACCCGCTAAGAACCGTCGGCTCGGCGCGGCCAGCAGCGGCATGCGCGCGCGGGCGGATTTATGCGCCGTCGCCACGATACCAATCAGCAGCGCCAGGCCCGCTTCCGCCATCCAGATGGCCAGCCAACGCACGCCACTCGATTGACGAGCCGCGAGCGCCGCCGCGACCAGAGCGGTACAGCCCATGAGCGTACCGCCGATACCGGGAACGGCGGTGAAGGAGCCGGCGCGCTCCATCGTCTGGCGGATGTACCGCAGGTTGTCCATGGCGCGCTCCTGCAATTCCAGAGGCTGGGCAGAAAGCGGGACGGATCGGGCGGATCTGAGCCACGCCCGATCATACCCCGGGTGTTCTACCACTTTCAAGTACTTTTCGCTGTAAAGCTCGTGCATTTCACACCAGATTGCCCCAAATTGGGTGATTTGCCCCAGGCGGCGCTCTCTCCGCTTAGATTAAACGGCGCCATTTGTGAGGGTTAGCGGCTTGGCCGAGCGCGTGCTCCAGAGCTGGCGAGACGACGATGCGGTTCTTTCGGGATGCCGGCCATCTCGTCCGCCCGGCGGTAGTCTTGCTGGCCGGGTTGGCTGCATTTCTGGTCATTCGGAGCGCCGTAGTTCCGAAGGACTTCGGCCAATATGGCCACTATCGCCCCGCCGCGTTGAACCTGATCCGGCAGCGGCCGCTCGCCTTCGCCGGCCAAGGCACGTGTGTTGCCTGTCATGACGATCAAGCTGCCGCGCGAGCTGCCGGCAGGCATGCGCATGTTGCGTGCGAAGCGTGTCACGGTCCCCAGGCCAAGCACACCGAAGATCCGGTCGGCAGCAAGCCGGTGCTGCCGGATGTGGCGATGCTGTGCCGGCGCTGTCATGAGAAAGACGCCGCTAAGCCCAAGAGCTTTCCGCAAGTCGTGACCGCGGAGCACTCGGTCGGATTGGCCTGCAACACCTGCCATCAGCCGCACAACCCGCACTTGTGAAGGAGCTGCCATGGATACTACGCGCCGCGAACTCCTGATCCAGTTCAGCAAAGTTTTGGTGCTGACCGGCACGGCGGCCCGGGCGCTCGATAAAGCGGGCGAAGCTCCCGAACCGGGCGACACCTACCAGATGGCCGCGCACTGGTGGGGCATGATTATCGACATCGACAAGTGCATCGGTTGCGGCAACTGCGTGCGGGCATGCTCGAAAGAGAATGATGTCCCGGAAGCTTACTTCCGCACTTGGGTCGAGCGGTATCAGGTGAACGAAGACCGGGATCATCCCATGGTCGAATCACCAAACGGGGCGATTGACGGCTTCCCGCCGACGACACGTTCCGACGTCAAGAGCTTTTTCGTTCCCAAGCTGTGCAATCATTGCGCGGATTCGCCGTGCACACAGGTGTGCCCGGTGGGCGCGACGTTTATCAGCCCGGATGGCGTGGTGCTCGTCGATCCGGACTATTGCCTCGGTTGCCGCTACTGCATCCAGGCTTGCCCGTATGGCTGCCGGTATTTCCATCCGCAGAAAGAGATCGCGGACAAATGCACGCTGTGCTATCACCGCATCACCAAGGGCCTGACGACTGCCTGCTGCGAGGCGTGTCCGACCGGCGCCCGGCAGCTGGTGGATCTCAAGAACCCCAAGGACCCGGTGCACGAGTTTCTGCGCAATAACAAAGTTCAGGTCTTGAAGCCGTACATGGCGACCGAAGCGAAGGTCTTTTACAAGAACCTGGATGGTTCGGTCCGGTAAAGGAGCGCGCACATGCAAGGCGTAGACGGCTTCATGTATCCCAACGAAGTGGAATTGCAATGGAGCCTGCTCATCGTGATCTACCCGTATATCACGGGGCTGGTCGCCGGCGCTTTCATCCTGGCTTCGCTTGAGCGGGTCTTCAAAGTCGAAGCCGTGCGTCCGACTTACCGGCTGGCGCTGCTGACGGCGTTGGCATTTCTGCTGGTGGCGCCGCTGCCGCTGCAATTGCACCTGGGCCACCCCGAGCGCTCCTTCGAGATGTACCTGACGCCGCACCGGTCCTCAGCCATGGCGATGTTCGGATTCGTCTACTTGTGGTACCTGACGGTGGTGCTGTTGGTGGAGATCTGGCTGGAATACCGCGAAGACATCGTGAGATTTGCGCAGACGCGGACCGGAGCCGCGCGGTGGATCTATAAAGCCCTCACGCTCGGTTCCGAGAATGTCAGCCCGGCGAGCAGGCGGATCGACGACAAGGTCGGATACGTAGTCACCGTCATCGGCATCCCGTCGGCATTCCTGCTGCATGGGTATGTGGGATTTATTTTTGGGTCGGTGAAAGCGAATCCATGGTGGTCCACGCCGCTGATGCCGATCGTGTTCCTGTTTTCCGCGATGACGTCGGGGATCGCCGCGGTGCTGGTGCTCTACCTGATATCGATGAAGCTGCGGAAAACGGCGGTGGATATGCGGTGCATCGATACTATTGGAAAGTACCTCTTCTACACATTTGTGATCGATTTCTCGCTCGAGATGCTGGACCTGGTGCAGAGGACGTACGAAGCCGATGAATCCTTCCGCTCTCTGGATTTCATGGTGCACACGCGGCTGTGGACTTCGCAGGTTCTGATTCAGATTTTGCTCGGGACAATGCTTCCGTTGTGCGTGCTGGCTTCAACGCAACTTTGGACTCTCGCCGAGGCAGTGCGCCGGCGGCTATACGTGATTGCCAGCGCGCTCACGCTGGTCGGCATTTTTGCGATGCGCTGGAACGTCGTGATTGGCGGCCAGTTGTTCTCGAAGAGCTTTCTCGGCTATACGACCTACAAAGTGCAGTTCGCGGCGCGCGAAGGGCTGCTGCCGGCCCTCGCGCTGCTGATTCTGCCCTTTGTCCTGTTCTTCATTCTGGTGAAGCTGCTACCCCCCTGGCAAAAACCCGCAGCCGAAGCCTGAGGTGGCGCAATGCCCCGTGAAGTGCGGCTAGGCGGTGGGATCGCCTGCCCCATCCGCGTCTTGCGGCTCGCTTTTCTGGCTCTTCCGGCGGCTGGTGCGCTGATAATGCGGGCTGTATTCCATGCCATAGGGAGTCTTGACCTTCGTCCTCGCTTTTTCGTCGACGAACGCCTTGCTGGACTGGTGCCGCGCCGCGATCTCCTCTTCGGTGCCGTCCCGGAACGTGATCTCTTCGCGTGGCACAAACATTACTTGCCCGATCGGCATGCTGTGTGACGCGGAGATCGTTTCGCCCGGCTGGAGCACGTAGCGGAACTCGGTGTCGTGAACGTACCAGTCGGTCTCGACACGGATCACCAGCATCGGGGCGAAGGGCCGCTCGATCATATTGAAGATCGGAGTGTAGACCGTGTCCCATCCCGCCGCGGTCTGGAAATTCCACGCTCCCCGCAGGGTCACGGCGCCCGCCGGTGTTCCCATATCTTCTGCGGAGATGAACATGCCGGGCATGAGGTGGGCAATTTCCCGGGTTTGCGGTGTGTCCTGGATGTGCAGTTTGATTTCCCGTTTGGTGGCGCCGATCCCGCCGACCGGCAGAGAGTATGTGACGGTAAAAACCGGCTCCCAGTCGTTTCCTTTCGTATTCACCGAATAAACAAACTGGTAACGGCCCTCTCCCTCATATCCGATTTGGAAGCTCTCTTTTTCAGCGAGGGGCGGATGGACCAGGAACCCCGCGGTGCTTCCGGCTTCGAGCACGGGACAATGGCGGGCGTGCTGTGGCAAAAGGGGGCGCTGAGCCTCGCGGCGCGGTCGGAGGCCAATTCCGGGGCGGCGCGGATTCGGAAAGAGAGCGACTTCCATCTCCGAAGTATCGCACCGTCGAGAGCAACCCATCCCTCCCGCATCCCATCGTCAACGGTGCTGGAAACCGCTGGTGAACTGCGGCGGATTTTGCGTTGTGCGTTGGCTGCTGCCGGACCTGCTAGGCTGGTTAGCAGGATGAAGCGCAGAACCTTCTTTCAGTCCGCGGCGGCGCTTCCGTTGGCGGGGACGCTGGAGGCGGCGGCCGCGCCTTCGCTCGACACCCGCATCCTGCGGCTCAACCTGCAGCACACCTGGACCACCACCATGTCGTCGAGCCAATATCGCGACACGCTGCACGTGGCCTACTCGCGCGACGGCATCACAGGGCACGGCGAAGGCGCGCCCATCGTCCGCTATAAAGAGGACGCGAAGTCTGCCCAGAAGGCCGTGGAATCGGTACGCGACCTGCTGCTGCGGGCCAATCCTATGCAGTTCGCCAAGACCATGAACGAGGTCTTCCGGCGCGTCCACGGCGAATGGGCCGGCAAGGCCGCAGTTGATATCGCCCTCATGGATTGGGTAGGGCAAAAGCTCGGCATCCCGCTGTACTCGTATTTCGGACTGGACTCCAAAGACACGCCGCTCACGACGTTTTCCATCGGCATTGACACGCCCGAGATTACGAAACAAAAGACGCGCGAAGCGGAGGCATACCCGATTCTCAAAGTGAAGGTCGGCCTCGCGACCGACGAGCCGACCATTGAAGCCGTGCGTAGCGTCACTAAGAAGCCTATCCGCGTGGACGCCAACGAAGGCTGGAAAGACCGGGAGGAGGCGGTGCGCAAGATCAATTGGCTCGAAACGCAAGGGGTCGAGTTCATCGAACAGCCGCTGGCGGCCGATCGTATTGAGGATACGAAATGGATTCGAAGCCGCGTGCACATTCCGATCATCGCGGATGAAGCCTGCCAGCACGCCTCCGATATTCCGAAGCTGCGCGACGCCTACGATGGCGTCAACGTGAAGCTGGACAAGAGCGGCGGCATGCTGGAAGCCTACCGCATGATCGAGATCGCGAAGGCGCTCGGCATGAAGACGATGCTGGGCTGCATGGTGTCGAGCTCGGTTTCAGTAACGGCGGCGGCGCACCTTTCGCCGCTCGTGGATTTCGCCGATCTCGACGGCAACCTGCTGATTGCCAACGACCCGTTTCACGGGGTGCGTGTGGACAGAGGCAAGCTGATTCTTCCCACCCGGCCGGGTCTTGGCCTCACTCCGGCGTAGCTCGCGATGGCCGTCCATCGCGTCATTATTCTCGGCGGCGGCTTCGGCGGTTTGTACGCCGCGCGCGCGTTGCGCCGCGCGCCAGTCGAGGTCACGCTGATCGACCGGCGCAACTTCCATCTCTTCCAACCACTGCTATACCAGGTCGCGACCGGATCGCTTTCCCCCGGCGAGATTTGCGCGCCGCTGCGCTCCATCTTGTCCCGGCAGAAGAACACGCGCGTGCTGTTGGGTGAGGTGTCGGATATCGATCCGCGGGCGCGGACCGTCGTGCTGAGCGATGGTGGCGCCTACGACTACGATTCCCTCATCGTCGCGACTGGCTCACAGAGTTTTTACTTCGGCAACGACCAGTGGCGCGAGCTGGCGCCGAGTCTGAAGTCGGTGGAAGAGGCGACCGCGATCCGCCACAACATTCTGTATGCGTTCGAAGCGGCCGAGCGCGAAACTGACGGCGAGCGGCGGAGCGCCTGGCTGACCTTTGTGATCGTCGGCGGCGGCGCTACGGGCGTCGAACTGGCGGGGGCGCTGGGCGAGATTGCACGCGAGACCTTGAAGCACGATTTCCGAGCGATCGATCCTAAAGACGCGCGCATCTTGATTCTGGATGGCGCGCCGCGCGTGCTCTCCACTTTCCCTCCCGACCTATCGATGGAAGCGGAAAAGTCTCTGATGCGGTTAGGCGTCCGTGTGCGGGAGGGCGTCTTCGTGACGGAAATCGACGCCAATGGTGTCACGTTTCGCAGGAAGGATGGCAGCACCGAACGGCTCAACGCGAAAACCGTGGTCTGGGCGGGTGGCGTGCATGTGAATGGCTTCGGCAAAATCCTGGCGCAACGGACCGGCATCCAACCAGACCGGGGCGGACGCCTCCCGGTGAATCCCAATTTGACGCTGCCGGATTTTCCCGAGATCTACGTGGTAGGCGACCTGGCGGCGAGCCTCGGCGCCGATGGCAAGCCGCTGCCGGGCGTGGCGCAAGTGGCGATGCAGGGCGGCGCGTACGCGGCACGGTCGATCGTGACGCGAATACGGGGGCAGGGCAGTCTGCCGCCGTTTCACTATTTCGATAAAGGCGACCTGGCCGTGATCGGACGGGCTGCGGCGGTGGCGCGCATCTTCGGATTTCGCCTCCACGGGCTGATCGCCTGGCTGGTCTGGTTGTTCGTGCACATCATGTACCTGGTCCAGTTCCAGAACCGCATTCTGGTGTTCATTCAGTGGGGTTTTCTGTATTTGACTTTCAGCCGTGGCGCGCGCTTGATCACCGGCCGGGACGTCGCCGACCACACAAGCCCGCACTGAAATCGCAGACGTTGCAAATCAGGCCGCGGCCCACCGCAACTTTGGCATCCCAAGCCGCGTTTAATATACACAGAGGCTATGCAATGTGTTGTCGGGCCCTGGCGAGCTTGCTCTTTCTGACGGTTTTGGCGGAAGCGCCTGCTCTCGCGAAAAAGAAAGCCGTTGAGCCGCCTTCCTTTCAAAAGGAAATTTCCAAACAATCGCGAATCGATCAGGCCTTGAACCGGTTGACGTTCGGGCCGCGGCCGGGCGATGCCGCGCGCGTGCAATCGACGGGACTGAAGAAGTGGATTGATCTGCAGTTGCATCCGAACCGCATTCCCGAGAACCCGTTACTTGTCGAGAAGCTGAAAACCCTGGACTCGCTCTCGATGAGCAGCCAGGAACTGGTGCGGAATTACCCGGCGCCGCAAATGGTGCGGCAGATCGTGAACGGCGGGATTCCGTTTCCGTCTGATCCGGACAAGCGAATGATGATTCAGAAGATGGTGGCGCGGTTCGAGCGGCGGCAGCAGACCGGCCAGGAGCCGCCGGCGCCCGATACGAGCGGCCTGCTCACACGGGATCAGATGAAGATCCTCCGTACGGGTGCGCCTCAACAGCGGCTGGCTGCATTCGAAGCTATCCCGCCCGACAAGCAGAACGAGGTGATCACCGAATTACCGGCCGACGTGCTGCAGGCACTGTATGTGGCGGCGCCTCCGGAACTGCGCCGTAAATTTGAACTGGCCGCGGGCCCGCCGCAGGTGGTGGCTCGCGATCTCGCCGAAGGAAAACTGCTGCGCGCCATCTATGGCAACCGGCAGCTCGAAGAAGTGCTGACCGATTTCTGGTTCAACCACTTCAATGTCTATCTCGATAAAGGCGCGGACCGGTACCTCGTCACGGCGTACGAGCGCGACGTGATCAGACCTCGCGTGCTCGGCAAGTTTCGCGATCTGCTGGAAGCCACCGCCAAGAGCCCGGCCATGCTTTTCTATCTGGACAATTGGCAGTCCGTGGCGGACCGCCCGGACCGCGCCAGGGCGGGGAGGCGCGGTCTGAATGAAAACTACGGGCGCGAGTTGCTTGAGCTGCACACGCTGGGCGTTGACGGCGGTTACACGCAGAAAGATGTTACGGAAGTCGCACGCTGTTTCACCGGATGGACCATCCGGCAGCCGCAGATGGGTGGCGAGTTCTTCTTTAACCCGAAGGCCCACGACGCCGGTGAAAAAACGGTGTTGGGAGTGAAGATTCGCGCGGGCGGGGGCATCGAGGATGGGGAGAAGGTGCTCGATCTCGTGTCCCGGAGCCCGGCGACGGCGCAATTCATTTCCCAAAAACTCGCGGTGCGATTTGTCGCCGACGATCCGCCGGGCTCGCTGGTGGAGCGTATGACGCAGACGTTTCTGAAGACCGACGGCGACTTGCGAGCTGTCATGAAAACGATGCTCGATTCGAAGGAATTCTGGTCGAGCGCGGCCTACCGGGTGAAGGTGAAATCGCCCCTGGAGCTCGTGGCCAGCGCGGTGCGCGCAGTCAATGGCGATGTCGATTTCGCTTTCGCTCTGAACAACCAGGTGACGCAGTTGGGTGAGCCGCTGTATCGCAAGCAGGAGCCGACCGGGTATTCGAATTCCGGCAAAGAGTGGATCAATAGCGCGGGGTTGCTCGCGCGCATGAATTTCGCGATAAACCTGGCGAACAACCGTATGCCGGGCGTGAAGGTGGAGGCGAATCCCGCGGAGGGCCTTGCGCTCGGGGCGCCGGAGTTTCAGAAGCATTGAGGCAAGTATGACGACACGGAGAGTATTTCTTCGGAATTCGGCGCTGGCCATGGTGGGCGTGGGGAGCGCGCCGCTGTGGCTCGAGCGAACGCTGCAGGCCGGCGAGGTGGGTCGCAAGAAGATTCTGGTCGCGATTTTTCAGCGCGGCGCGGCCGACGGCTTGAATATTGTGGTGCCGCATGGCGAGAAAGCCTACTACGATTTGCGGCCGACGATTGCGATTCCGCGGCCCGGTTCGGGAACCGAAGCCGCTGTCGATCTGGACGGCTTCTTTGGGTTGCATCCTTCGCTGGCTCCGCTGGTCCCGATATTCAGGCAGGGAAGCCTGGCCGTCGTCAATGCGGTGGGATCGCCTGATCCGACGCGCTCCCATTTTGACGCGCAGGACTATATGGAATCCGGTACACCGGGCCGGAAGGCGACGGCGGACGGCTGGATGAACCGGGCGTTGCCGGGAGCCCGGGAGGCGTCGCCGTTGCGTGCGTTGTCGCTTGGTCCGGTGCTGCCGCGCGCGATGCGCGGTCCCCATCCGGCATTGGCGCTGCAGAACGTGGCAGACTTTCAGATTCGTAATGCGGATGCCGCCCGCGAATTCGAAGAGTTGTACGGATCCACGGCTGACCCGGCGCTGCGGTCCGCCGGCCGGGAAACGTTCGAGGCAGTGGCAATGCTGGAAGCGGTACGGCGGCAGCCGTATCAGCCGGGCGCGGGAGCCGAGTACCCGCGAGGCCGCTTCGGAGAGAGCCTGCGCCAGATCGCGCAGCTCATCAAGGCGGATGTCGGAGTCGAGCTGGCCTTCGCCGATGTCGGTGGCTGGGATCATCACGTCAATGAGTCCGCCCAGCTGACGAATCTGCTGCGCGAGTACGGTCAGGCTTTGAGCGCTTTCTGGAGCGACATGGGAGATCGCATGGACGACGTGGTGCTGGTGACGATGTCGGAATTCGGCCGAACCGCCCACGAAAACGGGAATCGCGGCACCGATCACGGCCATGCCAACTGCATGTTCGTGATGGGAAGGCCGGTGCGCGGCGGCAAGCTGTATGGTCGCTGGCCCGGCCTCGAGCGCCCACAGCTCTACGAGAACCGTGATCTGGCTCTGACCACCGATTTTCGCGATGTGCTCGGCGAGTTGGTGGCACGACACCTCGGCAATCCCAGTCTCCGCGACGTGTTCCCCGGATACGAGCCGAAATTTATGGGGCTCGTCGGCGCCTGAAGGTCTCGGCAACGCGGAAAATGCGGCCTGAACTCCTAGAAGATCAATAACTTACGAGTCATCTGTCAGGATCGTGCGGAACCGAACCGATCGGCCGGCTTGCGTCAAAATTTCACGAAGTTTTTAAACGGATTAGGATCAACAAGATACGCGGATCTGACGGGGTGCTTGCGGGCTTTTTCCGGAATGCCCTTGCATGTTCCAAATAGCTTTGATAATCTGGGCGAGTCACCGGAATCTGAGGGTTTGTACGCGCGGGCTTGCATCACGCTTGCGCAGGTGGTATAAAAGATCCAGACCCTCTTGTAAGGAATGGTAACAAAACTTCGGACGGGCCACCGTTCGGAGCGGAATACGGCCTTCCTGTTTGGTTCTTTTTTAAGACCTTTAAGTTTTGAGCCGCAGGCTCGGTTGTAATGCGAGTATGCGGCGCGCAAGTTTCGAGGCCTGCTGTCGGCTTCGTCATTTCGTTAATGGCGGGGTTCGCGGCGCAGATCTTTGACAATCTGGTTGGATGCAGTAAAGAAGAACTCGTCAGTATTTCTGAGTAAAGCTGGGGCGATTCAATAACTCTACATTTTTCAATGAGAGTTTGATCCCGGCTCAGAATCAACGCTGGCGGCGCGCCTAACACATGCAAGTCGAGCGAGAAAGTGGAGCAATCCATGAGTACAGCGGCGTACGGGTGAGTAACACGTGGGTAATCTACCTCTTAGTGTGGAATAACCCTGGGAAACCGGGGCTAATACCGCATAAGCTCGAGAGAGGAAAGCAGCAATGCGCTGAGAGAGGAGCCCGCGGCCGATTAGCTAGTTGGCAGGGTAAAAGCCTACCAAGGCAAAGATCGGTAGCCGGCCTGAGAGGGCACACGGCCACACTGGC
>DATGII010000213.1:0-4335 GCA_035295805.1 Bryobacteraceae bacterium
CGATCAGCCGGTCTGCCGATGCCAGGTCCGGCGCTACCGGTTTTTCGACCAGCACGTCGATTCCCGCTTCCAGCAGAAAGCAGCCGATTTCCGCATGCACCGAAGTCGGCGCCGCGATCACGGCCGCGTCCACCCGCCCCGCCAGTTCCCGGTAATCCGTCAGTGTTCCGCGCGCCGGATCGATATCGGCCACCGCCGCCAACTCGGCGCGTTCCGATTCCCCGATGACGCGGCAATGATTCTTCCCGAACTGTCCCGCCCCGACCACCGCCAGTTTTTTCTTCGCCAGAATCCCCCCGTGGGGCCGGTCTCCGGCCCGCCCTACCCGCTCACGCCCACAATCGCGATTCCGTTCTCGTTCGCGCCGGCGATCATCTGTTCCTTATCGAGCATCAGCGTCCGGCCCGCCTCCACCGCCAGCACCGTCGTCCCCGTCTCCCGCATCACCGGAATTGTCGTCAGTCCCACCACCGGCACATCGAACAGCAGGTGTTCTCTCCGCCGCGCCGCCTTCACCAGCGACAGCCGCCGCCCGTTCACCAGCCCCGCGGCGCGCCGCAGCATGGCGTCGGTGCCTTCCATCGCTTCCACCGCCACGCAGGCCCGCTCGCAGATTGCGACGCTCTGCCCCACATCGAAACCCGAGAGCGCATTTGCCACCCGCCGCCCGTACTCGATATCCGCGTCTTCGTCCTTGTCCGGCTTTCGCCGCGTCATCGCCCCCGCGGCCGCCAGCAGCGGCTTCAGCAGCGCCGTCGAATCCCGCACATGGATGCCTTCATCCTCAAGCACCTTCATCACGCCGCCGATCAGCCCATCGGTATTCTTTGACGGCAGCGACATCAGCAGCTTCGCCAGCCGCCAATCCGGCCGGATCGACGAAAAAATCCGCGCGTGCTTCACCTGCCCCGCCATCACCACTTCCGTAATCTGCTCTTCTTTCAGAATTTCGATCAGCTTGCTGAGCTGGCCGAGCGAAATCCAGTGGCAGCGCGGCGCCAGGGCCGCCACCTCCGGTGCCGCCTCCTCCTGAATCGCCACCACCGTGACTTCGTGCCCCAGCCGCTGCGCGCTCTCCAGCGCCAGCAGCGGAAACCGCCCGGCGCCGGCAATCAGCCCGTATCGCATTTACTTAATGAACCCGCGCCCCGAACCGCGGATGAATTCCAATAACTCATCCACCTCGCGGCACGCCGGCACCTCGGCGCGGATGCGTTCCACCGCCTGCGACGTATTCAGCCCCGCCCGCGTCAGCAGCCGAAATGAAGTCTGTAGCGCCTCGATTACTTCCGTCGAAAATCCGCGCCGCTCGAGTCCGATGCTGTTCGCCCCGAAAATCGCCGCCTCCGGCTTGGCGCTGGTCAGCGAATACGGCAGCACGTCCTGCTTGATCACCGTGTAGGGGCCGATGAACGCGTGCCGCCCAATCCGGCAGAACTGGTGCACTCCGCTGAACGGGCTGACGTCCGCCCAGTCCTCAATCACCACGTGCCCCGCCAGCCCCACGCTGCTGCCCAGAATCACGTGATCGCCGATCCGCCCGTCATGCCCCACGTGCGTGTAAGTCATGAGCAGGTTGTCGCTGCCAATGCACGTCACCAGCCCGCCGCCCTCGGTGCCGCGATGAATGCTGGCAAATTCCCGAATCCGGTTGCGATCGCCGATCCGCGTCTCCGCCCGCTCGCCCTTATACTTCAGGTCCTGCGAAGCCACCCCCACCGTGCTGTAGGGGAAAAAAATGTTGTCCGCGCCGATCCAGGTCGGCCCTTCCAGGTAGTTGTGCGCCATCAGGCGGGTGCGCGCGCCCACTTCCACTTCCGCTCCCACGATGCAATACGGACCGATGTCGGCGCTTTCCGCGATCCGCGCCTTCGCATCAACGATGGCCGTCGGGTGAATCGCCATGACTAGGTGGACGTCGCTTCCACTTTGTCTTCTTTATCGGCGAGCTTGCACATGACCTCGGCTTCGGCCACCAGTTGCCCGTCCACGGTGGCCCGCCCCGCCATCTTGGCGATGCTGGATTTTCGCTTCACCAGCGTCATTTCCAGCCGCAGCGTATCGCCCGGCACCACCGGCTTGCGAAACCGCGCATAATCGATCGATACCAGCAGCACCAGCTTCGAATCCCGGTCGGCTATCGTCTTCAGCACCAGCACGCCCGCTGTCTGCGCCATCGCCTCCACGATCAGCACGCCCGGCATCACCGGAAAATCCGGGAAATGTCCCGCGAAAAATGGCTCATTTCGCGTCACATTTTTAATCCCCACGATGCGCTCCGGCTCCATTTCAATGATCCGGTCCACCAGCAAAAACGGGTAGCGGTGCGGCAGAATCCGCTGGATCTCGTTGATATCCAGAGTCGTCATGAAAGCCGTTATTATAGCAGCCGTGGATTGGATTCTTTCTTATATGCGCCAGCGGGAAGCGGAAATGATTGCGCTGATCCGCCGCTTCGTCGAGTGCGAATCGCCCAGCGATGATCCTGTCGCCGTAAATCGCTTCGTCGAACTCGTCTCCGATACCCTTACCCCCCTCGCGGATATTCGCGCACACAATGGCGGCCGGTTCGGAAAGCACCTGGTCTGCAAAATGCGCCTGCCCGGCAAAAAGAAATCCGGGCGCATCCTCGCGCTCGGCCACTCCGATACCGTCTGGTGCATGGGCACGCTTGGCTCGATGCCCTTCCGCCACGCCGGCGGCCGCCTCTGGGGCCCCGGCGTCTACGATATGAAAGCCGGCATCGTCTTCTTCATATTTGCCGTGCTCGCCCTGCGCGAGCTCCAAATTCCAGTTCCCTCCGGCGTCCTTCTTCAGCTCAATTCCGATGAGGAGGTTGGCAGCGATTCCTCTCGTCCCCTGACGGAAAAAAACGCCGCGGCCAGTCACGCCGTCCTCGTTCTCGAGCCCGGCACCGGTCTTACCGGCAAATTGAAGACCGCGCGCAAAGGCGTCGGCAGCTTCACCGTGGTTGTCCGCGGCCGGGCGGCGCATGCGGGCCTTGATTACGCCGCCGGCGCCAGCGCCGTGGTCGAGCTGGCCCGCCAGATCGAGCGCATCGCCGCGCTCACCCGGCTCCGGAGCGGCATCACCGTCAACCCCGGCGTCGTCAGCGGCGGCACTCGTTCCAACGTCGTGGCCGCCGAGGCCCGCGTTGAAGTCGACATGCGCGTGCTGCACTCGCGTGATGCTCTCGTGCTGGAAAAGAGACTTCGCGCCCTCCGCCCCTTTGACAAGCGCTGCTCCATCGAAATCACCGGCGGGTTGAACCGTCCCCCGATGGAGCGCTCCCCCGGAACGGTGCGCCTGTTCCATCTCGCGCGGAAAGCCGCCGCCGAACTCGGCGTTGAATTGGAAGAGTCCCTGAGCGGTGGCGGCTCCGACGGCAATTTCACCGCGGCTCTCGGTATCCCTACCCTCGACGGTCTCGGCGCCGTCGGCGAAGGTGCGCACGCCCTCAACGAGAGCATTCACATCGACCGTATGGCCGACCGGGCCGCCCTCCTCGCCAAGCTGCTGGCTTCCATTCCACCCCCGGAATAAATCCGGCCCTCCCCAGGTATAGCTTAAAAGGATTGAAGCACCCAACGCGGTCCGCCCGGTTCGATGCGATCCTGTTGCCGCATCTCGACGCCGCGCACAACTTGGCTCGCTGGCTCCTCGGCAACCACCCCGATGCCGAAGATACGGTGCAGGAGGCATATCTTCGCGCCCTCACGTACTTCGATAGTTTTCACGGCGACGACGGCCGCGCCTGGTTCCTCGCGATTGTCCGCCACACCTGCTTTGAGTGGCTCAACAAGCGCCGGCGCTACGTCGAATTGCCGGCCGAACATTTGGAGCTGGCGCGGGATGGCCGGCCCAGCCCCGAGGCCATTCAACTGCGCAACGCCGACCGCGCCGCGGTGCAGCGCGGCCTGGAGGCGCTGCCTCCGGAATATCGCGAGGTGCTCGTCCTGCGTGAGATGGAAGAGATGTCCTATAAACAAATCGCTCGCATCACCGATGTGCCGATCGGCACCGTCATGTCGCGGCTGGCTCGGGCGCGCCGCCGCTTGCTCGAAGCCCTCACCGCCGCGCCTGGAAAGGAGACCGTATGACCTGCGCCGAAGCAGAACCGCTGCTGGATGCTTATCTCGATGGCGAGCTCGACTTGATGCGCAGCCTGGACCTCGAAGCCCATGCCCGCCGGTGCGCTGCCTGCGCCGCGGCGCTTGAGACCGAAAAGCAGTTGTCCGCCGCGGTAGCACAAGCCCCGTATTACCGCGCGGCCCCGTCGCTCCGCGCGCGCCTCCAATCCCCCCCGGCCGATATCTGGCGCCGACCCGCTGTCTG
>DATGII010000214.1:0-27415 GCA_035295805.1 Bryobacteraceae bacterium
TCGTTTTTTCGAATCGCTGGGGGTCACTCCGCAAATCGCGATGGAAGTGGAGAACAACGAAGCGATCAAAAGCATGGTGCGAGTTGGCCTGGGAGCTTCCATTCTTCCGCTGTGTGCGGTGGCGCAGGAGCCTGCGGATAGCCCGTTACGCATTCTCCGGGTGAAGGGCCGGCCCCTCATGCGGCACCTGGGTCTGGCATCCGCCGGCGCCGAAATCCTGCCGAACGCCATTAACGAGCTGAGTGCGGCGCTGGTCGCAGCGCTTTTTCCGGCCAAAACCCGGGCGGCGGCATCCATCAATCGGTAATACCGATGATTGCCAGTGAATGAATCTATTGGACACGTGCGGGGGATTCGGATATCTTGTGACGAAGCTGGGGCCGCTTTTGCGGCCATTCCGATGGAGGGGAGTCCGGTCATGTTCCGTCGCTTAGTGTTTACAAGTCTGCTCCTTCCGGCGCTTTTCACCATTATGGTGAGATCCGCGAACGCGCAAGCGGTAGCCGTTGCGCAGGTGTCCGGCACGGTTGTCGATGCGACCGGCGCGGCGATTGCCAACGCGCAGGTCACGATGATCGAAACCGATAAACAAGTGTCGCGATCGACCGTGACGAATGCCGCCGGCACCTACGTGCTGCCGAATTTGCCGGTCGGCCCGTACTCGCTGGATGTCAAGGCGACCGGCTTCAAAGATTATGTCCAGACCGGAATCGTTCTGGTGGTAAACAACAACATCCAGTTGAACGCCACGCTCGAAGTCGGCTCGCAGACGGAAAAGGTCGAGGTTTCCGCCGCCGCCAGCCTGGTCGAAACAAAAGAAAACTCGGTGTCGGTGGTGATCGATCAGCAAGGCATCAACGATCTCCCGCTGAACGGCCGGCAGGCGACGCAGCTCATCCTGACGTTGGGCGCCTCGGCTTACGGGGACGCCGGCGACACCGGCAGTAAAACGTTCTATAGCGCGACACGGATCTCCGTCGCGGGGGGGCAGTCCAATGGCACCGCCTACCTGCTCGATGGCGGCGACAACACGGACGCCATGTCGAACGTGAACATGCCGTTTCCCTTCCCGGACGCACTGCAGGAATTCAGCATCGAGACCAGCGCTGTATCTTCGCGCTTCGGCACGCATCCCGGCGCCACCGTCAATGTGGTCACAAAGTCCGGCTCGAACTCGCTCCACGGCGACCTGTTCGATTACCTGCGCAACGGCGACCTGAATGCCCGGAACTTCTTCTCACTTACCGGGCACGACACTCTGAAGCGAAATCAGTTCGGCGGCACGCTCGGCGGCAGAATCATCGCGGACAAGCTGTTCTTCTTCGGCGGCTGGCAGAGCACGCGCAATCGCTCCAATCCGCCACAGTCGACTACGCATATCCCGACCGCCGCCATGCTGGCCGGAGACTTTACCACGGTTGCCGGACCCGCTTGCCAATCCGGCGGGAAAGGCATTACGCTGGGCGCGCCTTTTACGAACAACCAGATTTCACCGGTTCTGTTCGACCCGGTTGCCGTGGCTGTGACCAAATATCTGCCGGTCAGTTCCGCCGACCAGTGCGGCAAGGTGACGTTCGGGATTCCCGTGACCGGCGACGAGGATCAGTGGATCGGCCGCATCGATTGGGTGCAGAGCACGAAGCACACGCTGTATGGCCGGTACTTCATTGTCGATTATCAGAATCCGCCGACGTTCGACGGCAAGAACCTGCTCACCACCACGCAACCCGGCAACTTCGAGCGCGCGCAGTCGGTCACGATCGGCGACAATTTCACATTCAATCCGAATACACTAAACGCATTTCACGTGACGTTCAACCGGATTCGTGATGACCGGGGGCCGACGAATACGCCCATCAATTGGACGCTGCTCGGCTCGCCCATGTACAGCGCCGTTCCGAATTTTCTACTGATTTCGAGCATGAGCGGGGGATTTACCACGTTCTGCGGCACCTGCGCGCCGGGGCATTTCAATTTCAACGGATACCAGGTGGCCGACGACGTGGACGTGATTCGCGGCCGGCATCAAATGTCGTTCGGCTTCAATCTGATTCGCGTCCAAAACAATACCATCTCCGGATTCGAGGAAAATGGGGCGCCGGCGTTCAACGGCTCGTTCACCGGATTAGGCATGGCTGATTTCATGCTCGGCCGGATGAGCGACTTCCAGCAGACCAACGCGACGCCCGACGATCTACGGCAGTGGGTAATGAGTTTCTATGCCCAGGACACGTTTAAGGTCTCGAAAACGATCACTCTGAATTATGGCCTTCGCTGGGAACCCACCTTCGCGGATCCCGACAAATACGGCCGCGGCACCTCCTTTAATATGGCGGCGTTTCTGGCCGGCCAGCGCAGCACCGTCAACCCGACCGCGCCTCCGGGTCTCTTCTTCAAAGGCGATCCGGGAATCCCCGACGCCATGTGGAACGGGCACCTCGCGAATTTCGCGCCGCGCGTGGGCCTGGTTTGGAATCCGCACGGCGATGGCAGGCAAACCCTCCGTGTCGGCAGCGCGCTCCTATACGACGCCACCGAAACCTGGTTCAATGAGCGCGAGACCACCAATCCGCCGTACGGAAACCTCATCGATGTCGGCGCGACCGGCACGCTCAGCAACCCGTGGGCGGGCTATCCGGGCGGCAATCCTTTCCCGCAGCACGGGAATCTCTTCTTTCCGCTTTTCGGCACCTATATCAACATGCCGATCAACCCGAAGCCCACCTACGTAGCGCAGTGGAACGTCACGTATCAGCGCCAATTTGCCGGCAGTTGGATGGCATCGGTCAGCTACCTGGGAAACAAAACCACGCATCTGTGGATCGCGGAGGAGCGGAACCCGGCGGAGTTTCTGGGCGCCGCTGCCTCGCCCATCTCCAATACGAACCAACGCCGGCTGCTATACCTTACGAATCCAGCGACAGGTACTTACTACGCCAGCATCGACACGATGGATGACGGCGCGGTCGCGCATTACCAGGGGCTGCTCGCATCCTTGCAGCACCGCTTCGCGCACCACTTCCAGTTCAATGCCAACTTCACCGATTCCTACTGCCTCTCCGATTACGACTTCGGCGCGGCCTTGGCCTCGGTCACGAACTCGCAGGTGTTCAACCGGCATGCGGATTGGGGTCGCTGTATCTTCGATACACGGTACAACTTCAACGCCAACATGGTCGCGCAGAGCTGGTGGAACGGCAAAAACAGCTGGGCCCGCCGGCTGTTGAGCGACTGGCAGATCGCCCCGCTCATTCACGCGTCCACCGGCCAGCCGCTGAACCTCAATTACGGCAACTCGAACTCCGGAACCGATTTTTCGCGAACGGGTCTTGGCAATGACCGGCCCAATCAACTGCTGCCGGACCCCTATGCGACGTCGCATACCTGCGGCAACTCCAGCATCTGCGTCCAATTTCTGAACCCGGCGGCCTTCTCCACGTCGCTACCGGTCGGCACCTCCGGAAACCTGGGACGCAACGCCGTAACCGGCCCCGGTACCTTCAATTTCGATCTGGCGCTCAGCCGAAATTTCCGAATTACGGAGCGCTTTGCCCTACAAGCTCGGGGAGAAGCCTTCAACGTCATCAATCACCCGAATTTCGTCGGCGCAATTTCGCCGGCCGGTTTAATCGCGTCGTTCAGCACGATGACGCAGAACGCGGGCTCCGCCACGTTCGGACAGCCGCAAGCCGCTTTCGATCCGCGCATTCTGCAGTTCGCGTTGAAGCTGACTTTCTGAGGGGGCGCTCAGCTTAACCGGCTACGCAGGAATCCCAGGCTGGTTGCGGCGTCTTCCTCGAACGTACCGCGCGCTTCAATCGAGAGCCCGCCGCTGTAGCCGATCTGGCGCACGAGTTGAAAGAAGCGCCGGTATTCCGGATCTTCATCCGCCGATCGCGGCCATCGGCGTCCGCTGGGATTCGCAAAATGCAGATGGACCACGTGCTCGCGCGCGCGGACCAGAATCTCGGGATCCTCGTTCTCCAGTCGGAGATGGTAATAATCGAGGATCATCTGCACATTCGGATGTTTGACCTCATCCACGAGCTGCAGGGCCTCGGCGCCGGTGTTGATGATGTTGCTTTCCTGCTTGCGCAGCGGCTCGATCCCGATCACTACTTCGTGTGATTTCGCGATCTCGCCCGCGCGCTGCAGAAACTGCTTGATGTCGCCCCAGGTCTGCTCGCGGGAACGCCCCGGGGGAATATTGCGGGAACTCGCGCTGCCCCACACCACCACGCGCGCGCCCAGCTGCCGGCAGCGGTCCACCGCGAGATCCAGGTAGTTGGCGACGGCATCAAGATTGGCGTCCGGGCCGACCACCGGCATCGTCCGGATCAGGCTGTTGAAGGCGCGGCAGCGAAGACGCGAGTCCTGGACCTGCCGCCGGACTCTCTCAAACTCGGGGTCGCTCAACGCCGCGATGGCAGCCGCGGCGGGTTCCAGGTAATCAAATCCCCAGCGCTCGGCCTTCCCGAGGTCCCCGGTTCCGGCGCACACTCCAATCTGGACCGTTGCTGTTTTGGAGATGCCTGGCCAATGGGCCAGGGCGCCGGCGCCCACGCCTGCTCTGACGAAGGAACGCCGGTTCATGCCTGACGCGCCGCTATACCTTCTCCGGAATCGTGAATCCCGTCCGGTATCCCCGATCGCCGTCCCGCAGCAGCTTATTGGCTTCGTCATCGCCGATCACCTGCTCGGCCGCCGGGTCGAAGTTCAACGTCCGGCCCAAGCGGTACGAGACGTTGGCAAGGTGAACCAGCGTCGCCGAGATATGGCCTTCTTCCACCGGCGCGGTCAGATCTTCCCGCTTACGGCTGCGCACGCAATCGATGAAGTTGGCGAAATGGTTTTCCGGCGTGCGCCGACTGGGGCCCGGTTCGCCCTTCTCGCCGAGCCAGGTTTTGTACGAATCGTACTCCTGAATTCCCAGGTATCCCTTTGAACCGTAGAACAGATTTCCGATTGTGCCCGGCTTTCCCGACGCGGGCCCGAGAGCCCGGCCGGGTCTTTCAACCTTCGCCACCGCGGGAGTCAGGCCGGCGGGAGGCAGCGTGCTGTGCCCGTAAGCGCCAGTGCCGATCTCCGCCTCGTGGTTCGTCATCCAGTGGCGCACTTCGAATTCCATCAGGCGCCGCTTGCCCTCGGCCGTGCGGAATTCATAAAAGCAGTTCAGCACGTTCGGCGTCTCCTGATCGTCGTCGAACATGACATGGCCGCCCATGGCCGAAACCCTGGTCGGAAACTTCACGCCCAGGCCCCAGCGCGCGATGTCCATCTCGTGGATGCCCTGGTTGCCAATGTCGCCGTTACCGGTGTCCCAGAACCAGTGCCAGTTGTAGTGGAAGCGATTCATGGTGAAGCCGCGGTCGGGCGCCGGCCCAAGCCAGAGATCGTAATGCACGCCCGCCGGGATCGCCTGCCGCTGCGCGCGTCCGATCGTGTCGCGCCACTTGAAGCACAGTCCGCGCGCCATGTAGACTTCCCCGAGCAGACCGCTGCGCATGTGCTGCACCGCCTCCTGCAGCGCCGGGCTCGAGCGCGATTGCATGCCCATCTGGACGATGCGGTTGTAGCGGTTGGTGGCGGCCACCAGCTGTTTGCCTTCCCACCAATTGTGCGAGCACGGCTTCTCGACGTAGGCGTCCTTGCCGGCCTGGCACGCCCAGATGCCCATCAGCGAATGCCAGTGGTTCGGGGTCGCCACCGAGATGGCGTCGATCGACTTGTCTTCGAGGAGCTTGCGGACATCGGTGTAGGTCTTCGGCTTGCCGAGGTTCATCTTCTCGAAATCCCCGAGCCGCTCGCCAATCACGCTGTCGTCGATGTCGCAGACCGCGGCGATCTCGACGCCGGGCACCTGCGAGAACCGCTTCAGGTGATCCTTGCCTCTGCCGCGCAGCCCGCAGATGGCCAGCCGGACACGGTCGTTCGCGCCCAAAACGCGTTCGGGATCGACCAGGCTCAGGGCCGCCGCTCCCGCACCCGCTTTCAAGAAATTCCGCCGGTTCGCTTCCGAATCGATCGCCATATTCCTCTCCTACGCCATGATCTTCAACAAACCCTCGAGGGATTCCCGCGTGCTCTCCACCTTGTTCCGGTCGGCCCGCAGATAATGGGTTTCGAGCGACATCGTGCCCTCGTACCCGTCTTTCCGCAGCGCCTCGATCTGCCTCTTCCAATCGATAATGCCGCCGCCAACCGGCGCCCACTCTTTCTTACCGGTCGCCGCGTTCTTGCGCACGTCTTTAATGTGCATGTGCGCGAACTGTCCCTTCACCGCCTCATAACCGTTGGGATAAGGAATCTCGTCGAGCATCGCCGCGTTGCCGGGATCCCAGTTTCCGCGCAGGGCCGGCGAGTTGACGTCTTTGATCAGGTGCCCCAGCTCGCGCCCGGTCCCCACGTTGCAGGTGTGCTCGTTCTCGAGCACCAGGACGATGCCGTTCCTGGCCGCCAGGTTCGCCGCCGTTCCCAGTCTGTCGCGCACCAGGTTATACGCCTTTTCCGGCTCCGGGACGCGCCAGTAGCTGAAGATCCGAACCTTGTTGGTTCCGAAGTGGCGCGCCAGGTCGAATGATTGACGCAGGAGCCGGTCGGCATCGCTCTCCACAAAATTCGCTTTGAATTCGTCGCGCTTTTCGCCCGCCTTGGCCGGCATCTGCGGCAGGTTCCATTTGAAAATGGGCGAGCCGATATCGCTCACCTGTATTCCGGCGTCATTGAGGAGCTTGCGGGCGCGGTCCAGGTCGTCCTTCAACGAGTTCATGATGTTCTTGCCCCACATCTCCCGCAATTCGCACCAGTGCAAGTGATAGCTGGCGAGAAACGGCACCGCCTCCTGCAGTTCCCCGGTCAGCTCATCGGTAATGATTCCGAGCTTGAACATGCTCCTCTGTCCGGCCCGCAGCCGCCAGGCGGATCCCGCGGCCACCGCGGCCTTGGAAAAATCTCTCCGTGTCCATGTCAGCCGCATCAGTTATGCCTCCAGCCCCGCCCGCACACCTTTCATGTATCCCATGGAATGCAGCATGCCCGCGAGCGGGTTGTCGCTATGGATCTCGTATTCCAGGTTCACACAGCCGCGGTATCCGATTTTGCGCAGTTGTTTAAAGATCGCCGCTACCGGCATCACGCCTTCGCCGACGTCGCACTGGCTTTCTTTCTCGTTCCGGTTTTTCAGATCCTTGAAATGCATGTCGAGAAGCCGCGGCCCGGCGTTCGCGATTTCTTCCACGACGTCCGCGCCGCCGCGCATCGAATGCCCCACGTCCATGCACAAGCCCATCCGCGGATCCATGTCTTTCACCGCGCGCAACACCACTTGCGGCGTGGGAAAGTTCGGGTCCTCGGGTCCGTGCGTGTGAATCGCCACTTTTATATCGAATTCGCGCGCGAGTTTTTCCACCGCCGGCAGCGTCTTGTGCGTGGGCGCCGCCACCATCAGAGGCATCCCGCACGCACGCGCGTATTCAAACATACGGCGCAGCACGGCCGGATCTTCATCCTTCAGATCGATATTCCCGCCGCTGACGATCTTCAAGCCGGACTTTTCAAATTCACTCCGGGCCCTGGCGATTTCCGTCGGCGTCGCGGTGAACGGCAGGTGCACATCCTTTACACTCACGTAGGAAACGCCCAGCTGCTGCATCATCGAGATCGCCAGCTTGCGCTGGAATTCCCGCACCGAGTAGCTGCACACACCCAGCCGGAATACGTTATCCGGTTTGGCATCGCTGGCGCCCGCGCGTGGGATGGCGCTCCCGGCGGCCAATGCGCCGAACCCCCGGACCATTTGCCGTCGCGTCAAGGTTTGAAACCTCGTTGCCCATCATATAATTCCCCTTTCCCGGCCACAAGCCCTTCCAGACCCGCCGCGCAATCGTTTCGTCGGTATCCTGACACACTCAGGCAGTCG
Organism: Bryobacteraceae bacterium; assembly: GCA_035295805.1. GTDB lineage: Bacteria > Acidobacteriota > Terriglobia > Bryobacterales > Bryobacteraceae > PSRJ01. The sequence continues at coordinate 7,919 of DATGII010000214.1, forward strand.
CCCTTTGAACGCGGCCGCATCGGGTTGGCTGGACGGGTTACAATCGGTCGACCGGAGGGTCCATGCTGAGGAATTGCCGCAATGGGGCGGCTATCATGATCACGGTTGCCGCCGTGGCTGGGGCCGACGGGCCCTGGCCGTGGAGTGGATCGTATGTGAATCAAACCGTCCAGGTCCTGCTGGTCGGCGACATCAACGTCCAGAAGCGCGCCGATCCGGCCGGCGTCTTCCAACACGTCCGCGACACTCTGAACCAGGCCGACCTCGTGTACGGAAATCTGGAAGGGCTGCTCGTGAAATCAGAAGGGCCCGACAAAGATATTCCGGACAAAAGCGGCTGGCAACACATTGGCCCGGATGCCGTTCGCGCATTGAAGGCCGGCAATATCGCGGTCGTCGGTGTCGCCAACAATGTCGCTTATGGCGGCGACAACATTCGCAAGAGTATCGCCGTGCTGGACGCCAATCACGTCCTGCATACCGGCGGAGGCGCCAATCTCGACCAGGCGCACCAACCCGCGATCGTCACGCGCAAAGGCACACGGTTCGGATTTCTGCAGTACACAGCGAAGTGGTACCTGGAGGATCACCAGATTGCTACTGCAACCGAACCGGGCGTCGCAAGGATTCTCTCAAGCGATGGCATCACCGTCGATCCGGGCGACCTGAACCGTTTACGCGAAGACATCCGCCGCCTCCGACCGTTGGTGGATGTGTTGATCGTTACCAGCCATAACCGGGATGGTCTGGCAGGCCGTCCCAATGCCAGTGCTCCGGCATCCGCGGAGAGCCGGCCCGCGCGTCCCGAGGACCTGGTCTCTCCCATCGTGCTCGGCAAACGATTCTCGCAAGCCGAGCCGTACGAAAAGGAACTGGCGCACGCCGCCATCGATGCCGGCGCGGATCTTGTCTATGGTCACGGTTCCCACGTTCTGCAAGGCGTGGAGGTTTATCGCGACAAGCCGATTCTGTATTGCGTCGGCAACTTCGCCATGGACTGGGTCCGCATGCGCCCGAATCGGGAAGGAATGGCCATCCGACTGGTCGCGGACGGCAGAAAACTGCTCCGGGTTTCGTTCGTGCCGACGAGCCGCGACGACGAAAACAATGTCGTGATGCTCGATCCGAACAGCGGAGAAGGCGAGCAGCTGGTTCAAAAGGTGAAAAGCCTCTCCACCGCTCCGCTGCGCATTGACGGGCGCGAGGTCGTGTTGCTGGAGCGCGCCGGCGCGTCCGGTGGAAACTGAGGATCCTGCGCTCGCTGTCAGCGGAACGTGACTTTCAGCCCGAGCCATTCGCCGAGAACCCGCAGCTCTCCCCGAAGCGCGCCGTCTACCGCTGCTGTCTTCCTGCCCTCGAACCAGGTCCCTAATACCTGGAGCCGTCCTTGTGCGCGATCTGCTTTGAGATCGACTCGCGCTACCAGGCTTTCTCCCAGCAGGAACGGCAGCACATAGAAACCGTACTTCCGTTTCCCGGGTGGAACGAACACTTCCAGCCGGTACTCGAACCCGAACAACCGCTGCACGCGCGGGCGGCACCAGATCAGCGGATCGAACGGCGAAAGCAATGCAGCCGCGTCGACGCGCGGTGGTAATTTTGCCTTCGGATCCAAATACGCCGGCTCGCGCCACCCTTCCACCCGCGCCTCGAGCAGCTTCCCCGAGTCGACCAGCTCGCGCAAGCGCGGAACCGCATCGCGCACCGGCATGCGGAAATAATCCGCCAGATCTTTCGCCGTGCCGACGCCGTGGGCGCGTGCCGCCTGGAGCAGCAATGCCCGCCGGCCCTCGTCATACTCCACTTGCCGGCATCGGTGTTTCTCGGGAATCAATCGCTCGGCCAGGGCATACACGCGCGAGAAATCCGCGCGCCTCGCGGCGGCTGCCAGATTTCCGCGCACGAAATGCGCTTCCAGCACGCCGCGCTGGATGGTTCGGATCCACGCTCCCGGAAGCCGCAGCTCGGCTCCGTCAGGCGCGGGCAGGTCGTCGGCCGCAAGCATTCCTCTCCGCCGGACCTCTTCGAGCACCCAGCCCGCATACTCGGCGCGCTCTTCCAGCACCCTGGCAAATCCCCAGGGCCGCACCCGGTCGGTTTCCCGCCGGTACCGCAGCAAGGGCCACGTTTCCACCGGGATGATCGAAATCTCGTGCGCCCAATGTTCCGCAAACTCTCCCGTCTTGTAGACCAGCGTTTCGAAAACCTTGCGGTCGTAAGGTCCCACGCGCGAGAACGGCACCATGTAATGCGCCGCGCACACCACGTTCACGAAATCGATCTGCAATAACCCGAGCCGCCGGATCGTGCGCCGCAAGTGGACGGCCGTCGCCCGCGGCGGCCGCGCCTGGTCGAATCCTTGCGCCGCCAGAGCCAAGCGCCGGGCTTCCTGCAGAGAAAGGCTGGTACGCATCGGAGATATGAGTAAAGGCGAGGGCGCCGCGGGCTCAGTTTTCCGTCGGAGCCTTTTCCGCGTGATCTACCACAATCATGTCCACCGAAGCCCTGCGCGGCTCCAGCTTCAAGCCCAGCTGCTGAATCGCTGTGAAGATGGAGCTGGTGGGAGTGGATGCGGCGTCGGCCGGCGCGCGCGATGCATCCGCGCCCGGCGCCCGCCCCATCGCCGCTCCCATGCCGGCGGCCCGCGCCGCCGTCATCAAGTCCTCCATCGAAAGATCCAGGGCAACCTGGTAGCGACCGCTCAGCCCGGTCATGTCCAACACCGGGCGCTCGACGAACTGCGATAGCATGTCCGCGAGATCGGACATGCTCATTTTCGAGAATTCCATCCGCATGGCCCCGCCCTCACCGTTCGAGACCTTCATTTGACCGAATTTCGGCGAGCTGACAGTCGCGCCGCGGCCACCCTCACTCTGTGTGATGCGCACCTGGTTCTCACCGGCGTCGGCCCCGCCTCCGTGTGCGTCGGGAGCCTGGTCCGATGCCGCAGGGGCGGGCGCATCCGGCTCGGCCGCCTTCAACTTAAGCCCGTTCTTATTCGCGACCAGCGCGTAGATGGCATGTTCGGCCGCCGTGCGGTGAACCGACAGCTTGAACCTCTCCGCAAGCAGAGCTTGCAACATTTCCGGCACCTGTTCGGCCTTTGCTCCCGGCGGGATCGTGGCCGCTACGTCCCACCTCTGCGACGACAGCCATTCGGGACCGGAGAGCTGGTAAGGTTTGATGCGATAGGCCGTGCGAATCAGGTCGGCCAGGGAAAAAAACCCGATGTCGACGCGTCCCGCGTCGGTTCGGAGCCCCACGTGCACTTGCCCGGCGGCCAGCCTGGCCCTGTCCATGGGCGGAGCGGGTTTAATTGTGGCGACTTCAAAACTAGGCGCCGCAGTCGTCTGCGCCGAAAGCGAAGCGGCCAGCAGAATCGGGGAGGCGGCCCACAGCGAAAGGCGGCGATGCACCATCATTCGTTCCAGAATAACCGTTCTGCCGGCGCCATGTACGCGCTCTCGAAAAACAAAGGCCGATGCGCACAACGCCAAGGGCGAACCAAAAAAAGGCTGGACAGTGCCGGCCCTAAACGAGGGTGGGATTATGCTGTCAAGCGGCGCAGAAAGCCTAGCAGCACAAGTGCAGTCAACAAACCAAAGATGGTAGAGGGTTCCGGTGTAGCCAGGTTGAAGGTGGATGTGCCGGTGAAGAGACTTTGTCCCGTAATCACCGTGTAGCTGAAGCTCCCGCCGCTGGTATTCAGGCCAAGCAGCCATTGTTCGTTATTCAATCCCACGAGGCTGCAGCTACCCGTGCTTGTGCTACAGATATTCCCGAACACGGCTTGAATCAAATGGCCTGTCGCGTCGAATGCCAGGAACCCTGTATTAGCCGTGGTCTGATCGTAAGCGATCCCATCCCACACAAAGTTGAGAGAGGTAAGGAGATCAGGATTAGTGTTTATTCCGCCATCGACAATACTGCTGGAGTCATACGTGAAGCTGCCGTTGGCGATGGTCCCACTCAGCGGCCCCGAACTGGCAGTCACGGAGAAGTCATAGCTAATCGGATCGGCATTCAGTGCGGGAATTAAAGCGAGCGCTGCGAGCGCGATCATCCAGCGCATGGCGCACCTCCATGTCGGCGAAGTATAACGCTAACCCTTCAGATTGAATCCGGTATGTTTGGATGTGTTCTGTCGAATTGTACTGGTACTATCGGACGGCTGGCAGTTTACGCGCCTTGCGCAAGCGAACCCCCGGCGCTTCCCGAGCTCAATCGGGTAGCCAAGCGGAACTGCAGAGGGATCTGCGGCTCTTGTGTGAACGGATCGGGATCAAGGATGTGCGGTGCTCACACCTTGAGCCTTACATTTGCCACCTATCTATCTCTTAAAGACGCATCACGGCCCCATCGTGATGGCGTCGACACAAAATCGTTGGTACATGGATGCGACGAGAAAGGTTGTCTGCTCCTTTTGTGTAGGGATGCCGAGAACTCAAGGCGTCACAGCCGCTTCGAGTCCGCTCATCCATCCAGAATTACAGGCTTCACAGGCCGCCGCACAGAAACGAATCGTATCTGCGCGTTCGCGCCCCTCCTCACGTCATCCTCAAATCGTCCGCACTCGAATGAAAGCCGCTCCTGCCCTGCTTGCACTGGGCCGTGAAAACGGCGTGTGTGATTGACCGTCTAGGAGGTACCCGTGAAATCGGGAAACGAAAGCCGAAGGGGATCCAGCCGGAGAGCCCTTGGAGTGTGATCGCCGGAAGGCTGTTCCCAAACCAACGAGGCTTGCTATGATGGGTCACGGATGCGGCGCCGAAAGGCGGATTTGGCGCCTTATTCCGTTTCATCAGTTGGGCCGGTAGCTCAGGTGGTAGAGCATGTGCCTTTTAAGCACAGGGTCGCGGGTTCGAGTCCCGCCCGGCTCACCAAAAATAGTTTGGAGAAATTTGGTCGGGGCGAGTGGATTCGAACCACCGACCTCCTGGTCCCGAACCAGGCGCTCTAGCCAGGCTGAGCCACGCCCCGATGCTTTGCCAACGTTACCCTCGACACGCAATTCATCGCGCGCCGCGCATTTCGCCTCCGAGGTTAACGTGTGAACTCAGTATACCATCCCCGTGTCCCGCACGCGCTTGCCGCGCGCGCCGCCGGCTGAAGGCGATCCGTTCGCAACCAAACTCGGATGGACCAGTCCTGGTACTTTTACCCGGGCAACAGGACTACCACGTTCGGAGGATCCGTGCGAAAAATGCAAAGGATCGAATATGAGGTATGAAACGCTTCAACTGAGCTGCGAATGCGGGCAGCACACCACGCGAATCCGCGAAGTGGGATTCACGGCGGATCACCAGCTGGTGCTCCACTGGCGCTGCCTGGCCTGCAAGAAATATGTATACGTGGTCAAGTCGCTGTCCGATTGCTGGCGCGACTGCCCGCAGCAGGAAGAAGCCAAGGGTGAGATTCCGAGCGAAGAGAATCTTCGCGAGAGCGATCTGCGTTTCCTGCGTTCGCTCGGCGTTACGCTTCCCGATACCGTCGAGCCCTGAGCGGGAACCGTCCCCGCGTCTAGGCCAAAATGTCGATTGTGTGTTTGGCTAAATTGTCGCCGGCCTGTAACGCCTTCAGATTCGCCAGGTAGTCGTCTTTCGCCACCGCCAGATTCACGATCTCCTGCGCCAAATCGACCGTGTCTCCGGAAGATCCATTGGGCGCAATACCGGCTTGGCTGATGCGTGTAGCCGCCTGGTCCACCTTGGATTCGGCGCGGTTCAACCCTTCCAGCGCGGTGGCCAGAATCTCCATATGGCCCTCATCGGCAATCTCCCGGCTTTTTTTAGACTTTTTCCGTCTTCGCGTAAGTTCTTGCGCCACAGCTACTTCTGTCGGTACCATCAGAGTCGTGGCCGAAACCGATCTGCGGCGCACCCTGCCGTCCGTCCATGAGGTCCTCGAACGGCTCTCCGCCACCCTGGCCCGCTACCCAAGGCCGCTGGTGCTGGGCGAGATTCGCCGCGCCCTCGAGGCTTCCCGCCGCGACCTGCGCGCCGCTTCCGCCTCCGGATTCTCGATTGAGACTCGTGTGCAACAGGCTCTCGCCGCCCTCGATTCGATTTCGCTGCGCCCGGTCATCAACGCCACCGGAGTGGTCCTGCACACCAACCTCGGCCGGGCGCCTTTGGGCCCAAACGCGATCCTCCCTGGCTACTGTAATCTCGAGTACAACCTCGGATCCGGCAGCCGCGGCAAGCGTGATAGCCACATCGAACCTTTGTTCGAACGCCTTCTCGGCGCCCCCGCGATTGTGGTTAACAATAACGCCGCGGCATTGTACCTGGCCCTCCACGAACTGGCCGCGGGCGGTGAAGTCGTGGTTTCCCGCGGCGAGCTCATCGAAATCGGCGACGGCTTCCGCATTCCCGATATCATGACGCGCTCCGGGGCTGTCGTGCGGGAAGTCGGGACGACCAACCGCACCCGTATCGAGGATTTTCGGAACGCCATCAACGAAAACACACGCCTCCTGCTTCGCGTCCATCCCAGTAACTTTCGCATGCAGGGCTTCACCGCGCGGCCCGAGCTGCGGGAACTGGTGGCGCTCGGCCGGGAGCGCGGCATTCCGGTTTACGAAGATCTGGGCAGCGGCTGTGTGGTCGATTTGCGGTCCTTCGGCATCGACGAGCCGCTGGTGTCCGACAGCCTGCAGTCGGGTGCTGACCTGGTCTCGTTCAGCGGCGACAAGCTCCTCGGCGGGCCGCAAGCCGGCATCCTGGCCGGTAAGCCGGAATTGGTGGCGCGTTTGCGCCGGAATCCCATGTTCCGCGCGCTGCGGCTGGACAAAATGGCTTATCAGATACTTGAAGGCACGCTGTGCAACCTGCTGTTCGAACGATGGGATCGGATTCCGGCCCTGGCCATGATCCGGCAATCGGCCGCCGACATCCGCCGCCGTTGCGAGCGCTTCCTTGAACACTACGCGATTTCCGCGCAACTTGTCGACGGATTCTCCGTCATCGGCGGCGGCGCCACTCCCGAACAATCCATTCCGACCTGCCTGATTGCATGGAACGCTCCCAACGTAGTCGACGCCGAGCGCCGCTTGCGTGCCGGCGCTCCCCCGGTGGTTGCCCGCATCGAAAATGAGAGGCTATTGTTCGATTTGCGAACTGTTTTCGCGGATGAAGAAGAAAATCTCGCGGACGCGCTGCGGGCCTTGTCAACGCCCGCTTGACGGCCTGCTCCGCGGCCGCGCTACGCGCGCTCCTGATAGGTGCCTTCGGCGGTGTTGACCCGAATTTTCTCGCCCTCGGTGATGAACGGCGGTACTTGCACGATAAGACCCGTTTCCGTTTTGGCCGGCTTGGTCACGTTGGAAACCGTTGCCCCCTTCAGGCCCGGTTCAGTCTCCACAACCGTGAGATCCACTGTCGCAGGCAGCTCCACGCCGATCGGCTTGCCTTCGTAGAACTCCACCGTCACCTTCAATTGAGGAATCAGGTAGTGCGTCGAGTCTCCCAGCAAATCCTTCATGAGGTGCATCTGCTCAAACGTCTCGGTGTTCATGAAATAGTAGTACTCGCCATCGTCGTACAAATACTCCATTTCATGCTCTTCCAGAAGCGCCTTCTCCACCCGGTCTTCCGAAGAGAACCGATGCTCGGTCATGGAGCCGCTGCGGAGACTGCGCATCCGGACCTGCACAAAGCCGCGCAGGTTCCCGGGAGTGCGATGGGTCATGGTGAACACGGTATACAGCTCATTGTTGAACTTGATGACCATGCCCGGCCGTAGTTGAGTTGCTGCAATCATGAAGCCCTAGTATAACAACCTGCGGCGGAGCGGCATGGCGCGGCGGCACTCAGTACGCCAGCAGCTTTTCCATCTCAGCCGCCAACGTCTCGGTTTGCGGCAGGATCGCCGCTTCCAGGCGCGGGTGATAGCCCACCCACGTATCGAGCGCGCCCACGCGGCCCACGGGCGCGTCCAGATGGCCGAACAATTCGCTGCCGATGCGCGCTGCCAATTCGGCACCGTAACCCCACGAAAGCGTGTCTTCGTGCGCCACCAGCACGCGATTGGTTTTCTCCACCGACCGCCGGACCGCTTCCCAATCGTACGGAGCCAGCGAGCGCAGATCGATCACCTCCAGGCTTAGCCGCGCGTTTCGGCGTTCGATCTGGGTTGCCGCGAGCAGTGCCTTCTGTACCAGGGCGCCGTAGGTGATTACGGTCAGGTTCTGTCCCGGCTTGACGACCTTCGCGCAGCCGAACGGAATCGTGAAATCCTCGCCCGGATGGGGCGAGCGGTTATAGGGCTCGCGATACAACCGCTTGTGTTCCAGAAACAGCACCGGATCGTCGCTTCGCAGCGCCGTGCGCAGCAGTCCGCACGCATCCAGCGCGTTCGACGGCATTACCACGCGCAACCCGGGTATGTGCGTGAATTCCACTTCCCCGCACTGGCTGTGATAGACCGCGCCCCCGTTCAGGTAGCCGCCGATCGGCACCCGGAGCACCGCCGGGCAGGAGAACGCGCCATTCGAGCGCCACCGCAACGTCGCCAGCTCGTCGCGAATCTGCATCATGGCCGGCCAGATGTAATCGAAAAACTGGATCTCGGCTACCGGCTTGAGCCCGCGCGTCGCCATGCCGATGGCCCGCCCCACAATGCCGGCCTCGGCCAGCGGCGTATTGAAACTGCGCTCGGCGCCGAATTCAGTTTGCAATCCGGCCGTGACCTTGAACACGCCGCCTTTACCTTTCACCTCGCGAAGATTTGCCTCGCGGCTGCAATCGGCGACGTCTTCTCCAAATACCAGAATCTTGGGATTGCGCCGCATTTCCTCCCGCAGCGTGGCATTGAGCAGATCCACCATCGTCATCGGCTCGCCGCGAAACTGGGGCCGGCTGTCAAATTCGCGCGAACTCGGGTCCACCGCCGGCGAATACAGATGAGCGAATACGGAAGCAGGCTCCGGCGCCGCGGCTTCGAGTGCCTGCTGGGTGGCTTGCTGCACTTCTTCATCGGCTTCATGCAGCACGAGTTGCAGCCGGTGGCGGTCCAGCACGCCCTCATCCACCAGATATTTCGGAAAGCGCAGCACAGGGTCGCGCTCCGCCTCCGCTTGCCGTTCCGCGGGCGGCTTGTACATACGCTCGTCGTCGGAGAGCGAGTGGGAATACGGCCGGATCACATGCGCGTGCACCAGCGCCGGCCCGCGTCCGGACCGGCAATGCGCCGCCGCGTCCAAGAGAGCTTTGTACGATTCCAGAAAGTCGGTGCCGTCGATTTCCTGGCGGAACAGGCCGGGAAACCCGGAGACCAGGCGCGAGATGCTCCCTCCGGCGGTCTGGCATTCGATCGGCACCGAGATCGCGTAGCCGTTATCCTCGATCAGAAACAAAACCGGCAGGCTCTTCAGACACGCGGCGTTCAACGCCTCCCAGAATTCACCTTCGCTGGTCGAACCTTCACCGCCGGCCACGAGCGTGATTTCGCCGTTCGTCAGCTTTTGGTACCGCGTTGCCTCGGCGCAGCCGACTGCCTGTAAGAACTGTGTTCCGGTCGGCGAGGAAGCGCTCACGATTTGAAAATGGGGATGGCCGAAATGAGATGGCATCTGGCGCCCGCCGGACGCCGGGTCCGCGGCCGCGCCTACTGCCGAGAGCAGCATTTCAAGCGGCGTCACTCCTAAGGTAAGACACAACGCGCGGTCCCGATAATAGGGATAAACCCAGTCCTCGCCCCCGCGCAGCACCATTCCCGCGGCCACCTGCACGGCTTCGTGCCCGGCCCCGCTGATTTGAAAAAAGATCCGGTTTTGGCGCTTGAGCGCCATCTCGCGGTCGTCCAGCCGCCGCGAGACATGCATGATGCGGAAAGCCCGGATTAGCTGCTCCGGATCCAGCCCCGCAAACCGTCCGGCCGCTGCGGACTCTGTCGAGGTGGGCGTCGTCAAACCGGCCTGCGCTCCTACTACTCAGTGTAAACGAGAGCCCATTTTGCCGCGCTAATCGCTTGCCCCACATGCCGCTGGATATGCTCGGCGATGTGCGTCAGCAGGCCCGCCACGGTCGTCGGCAGGCGCTTTTTTCCAACCCAGCGGGGCTCGGCCAACCGCGCTGGATCCAAGCTCTTCACCACGCTTTCAGCGCGGCGAAATACATCATCCATTTCGCCCAACAACTCTTCCCTGCCCCCTCCGCCTTCCTCTTCCCGGCGCAAGGCGGCCCACTGTTCCTCGCTCAACGGGCGATCCTGCAAATAAGTCATGAGCCGGTCAGTGCTTCCGGCAATATGCCGCAAATGAAAGCCGACCGAGCCAAACCCGTGCGGGCGGGCCCAGATCTGGGCCGGCGTGAGCTTCTCGGTGTAACGGGCCAGATCCTCACGCGCCTGCTGGAAAGTGTACAAGAGGGGCGCCAAGCGCGGGTCGACGCCGGCAATTGGGCCGCGCAGCCAAGCTTCGGGAAGCGCTCCCGCGGACGCACTCATAACTCCACTATAGTCCCGAAAAAATCCGTCTTTTCACCCACGTGGGTGCGCGACCCGGGTCTTTCGAGCCACTCTGCGCGCCATTCTGGGTCCGCAATGTCCACATTTTCAACTATTTGGCTCCTGGCACTCCGGATGCAACCACGCTAGGCAATGACATGCAACTGACTCGTGCGGCGGATTATGCTATCCGGGTGATGATCCACCTGGCGGCCTTCGCGCCTGGAACGCGCGCCAGCCGCTCCGAACTGGCTTCGGCTTCGGAGTGTCCAGAGCAGTTTTTGTCCAAAGTACTGCAGAGTCTCACGCGGGCTGGTCTGGTGGTTTCTCACCGTGGGAACACGGGCGGCTTTGAGTTGGCGCCCGCGCACCGCGGGGCCACCATGCTGGAAATCGTGGAAGCGGTGGAAGGTCCGATCCACCTCAACGTCTGCCTCGGCTCGGAAGATGAGTGCAGCCGTCAACAGTGGTGTCCGGCCTATGCCATCTGGAACGAAGCGCAAGACGCACTAACCGGCGTGCTGCGTAAAGCCAACATCGGGGAACTCGCTCGGGTCGCGGCGCAGAATCGCGCGTCCCGTCCCGATTTTAAGAAACCGAACTGAGGAAATCATGCCAGCAACCGACCCGACTTTGATCCACGCTGCCCTGGAGTTTTCAGGCAGCCTTCTCTATGGGCTGACCGCAATGATCATTGTGTTTGGGTTGCTGGTAGTGGCGGTTTCGTTCCGAGGCTCGCAGGAAAAAGACTAAGCGGAGGCCCCCGCAACCGTGGTGGCGGACCTCCAGCGCTCGACTTGTTTTGCCCGCCAACGCAGGCGCGCTTCGGAAAAGCCGATCATCAGCCCGATCACCAGCAGGGTGGCTAAGGCGGCCTGCGAGAGAGTCAGTGTGCGCTTGATCGGGTTAGTCAGGTTGCCGTATACGATCATGACGTGGACCCAGTAGACCAGCAGGGATGTCTTTCCGAAATTCTCTACCCAGCTCCATCCCCGGCTGGCGCAGTATTCAGTCCACAAATAGCCGGCCGCCAGCAAGAGTAAGGCGATTCCGACGCGAATCAGAATCAGCGCGGGGCTGCTGCGCCAGAAATCGGAATGCGCGTATACCGAGTAAGGCAGGTCGGCGCAATACCGGGCGCCGAGAACCAGCCCTAATCCGATCAGCACCACCCATTGCATGAGCCGGTCCATTTGCTCAGAGGCGGTTCGTCTTACGATCGCGCCAGCCGCCAGTCCGAAGCCGACATACGCGCCGCAAGGGAAGAAGGGAAAACGCCCGCGCAAAGGGCTGGGTACCAGATAATCTCGCACGGGGAGCCACACGCGCCCCCATTCGAGCGCGCTGACTACCGGCGAGAGAACAGCCACGGCCACTGCGCCCAGCAGTGCGTAGCGGACGCGAGCTTGGGAGTCGAGCAGCGCGGCGGCGGCAAACACTGCCAGAGCCACTCCCATACAATTCAGGATGTCGACTTTCAACAGTTCTTCGGTACTGGCATTCGGCAAGCTTCCGATCCAATTGGTGAAACGGAAAGCGTAGGCCAAGCCGAGAACATACCCGGCGCGGGTCAACGAAATCCGCCAGCGCCGGAGCCGGCCGGCGACTCGGGTCTGCAGGCTTTCCATCTGGAAGCCGAAAGTCATGCCGGCCATGAACAGGAACAGAGGAGCTGCCATGCCGCCGACGAACTGCGTCAGCGCGTAGCCGCCGCTCTCACGCAGATCCATGCGTGTGAAGGAATTGAAGGCGTGGCACTGGATCATGATGATCACAGCCACGCCGCGCAACCAGTCGAGAAAAGGATATCGTTTCAAGCAGAAAGGGAACCAGGATTACATTCCCTGCTCATGATAGCGTGACGCGCGGTATTTTTCGCGCCGAAGCGTCGAAAGCGATTACTCTAAAAAGTAAATCGCGCAATGAGCGTGCCGGTGCGCGGCAATCCACCCAGGGCGGTGTTGAAGTTGCCGTTAGACGGAGTACCCGGGATAGCGCCCCTGGCTACAACATCGTTGATCACGCCGAAGCCACCTGTCAGGAGACCGCCGCTGCGAGTCAGCGGGTTACCCAGATTGAGCGTCGTGCTCGGGTTGCCGAGGTAGGTGCGATTGAAGATGTTCACGAACTCGGCGCGGATCTGCAGGTTGAGGCGCTCTTTGAACCGGAAATTCCGTCCGAAGTTCAAGTTCTCCTGCGGCCGCCGCGGCCCGCGAAAGTCGCCATAGAGCGCATTCGTTCCAAACGTACCGGGCAGCGGATTCGTCCAGGCGAGCGGGTTCAGCACCTGGTCGTAGTATGGATTAATGCAGCCGCAGTTGGGGTTCTTGTTGTAGAGAGGTTGGTCGGCAACGCGGATCTGGTAGATCGGAGTCGAAGCCGTAGTTCCGTTGTTAGCCGTGAGGTTATTGGGTTGAACCGAAATCGGCGGGGTCAGGGGGAACCCGCTGGCGTATTGCAGGAACGCGCCAACCTGCCAGTCCCGTGTCGCCCACGAAAGCGCGTGATTGGTGAAGAAACTCGGAACCGTATAGAGGATGTTGGCATTGAACAGGAACGGTTGATCGGTCGTCTGGAGAGTTTTGGACGAACTGGCCGGGTCCCAGAAATTCTCTCGTGTGGAGATCAGCGATTTCGACCAGGTAAATGTCCCCGTCGCTGACAGTCCATGAGAGAAACGCTTGGTGACTTTGGCCTGCAGCGAGTCATACCATGTATCGCCGGTAGGTGCATTCGAGACCTGCAGCGGTCCGGGAGGGCCAAAACCACCTGCTACGGCGCTGAACTGAGGATAAGGCCGCAGAGCGTTCAAAAGGGTCTGGTTTGCCGGAAAGCCAGGGTACGGCGAAACGTTTCCAACCCGCGCAATCACCGCGGGTGAATTGATGGGCTGGCTGAGGAGCAGATTGTCAGTGGGACTGTGGTACGGATCGAGGCCATGCGCGGCGAACGTCGCCGGCGAGACCTGATCCAGCAAACCGAGATTGGCGCCGAAGCCGATTCCGGAGCTCGACCACCAGACGCCCCGGTTACCGACGTAGGCAGCTTCGACCACGAGGTTGGTGCTGATCTCTCGCTGCAAGCCGATGCTCCATTGGTTCTGCCGCGGCGGACGGCCCGCGTTGCGATCGAGCGCCTGGGGCGCCGAGCTGACCGTGCCGACCTGAGGATACAATCCCGGATTGTAGACCGGCCATTGCGGCTGCGGCAGCGCGCCCGGATCGAGAACGTTGATGTAGGCGCCCGGCGCATTCGTGCCATTGATGGCGGAGGTGGCGGCGCTGCCGGCCACATCAGCAGTGAACCCGTAAACGACGCCCCAACCCGCGCGCAGCACCGTCTTGGGCGTAATCTGATACGCGATACCCAATCGCGGCCCAATCGCGTACGGATAGTTGTCCGCGAATTGGCAATCGCAGGTTGCCTCAAAGATCGTGCCGCCCAGGCGGCCGCCGGCGGACGGATTCACGACAGTTGGGCTGAAGTTCGCGGCCCGACCATACTGTTCGCGGCCGTAGGTTCCGTAATCCCACCGAACACCGTAGTCCACGGTGAGCTTGCGGGTGGCCTTCCAGGAATCCTGGACGAAGGTGGCCCATTGTGATTTTCCAACGCGATATTCGGCTTCCCGGTTCTGCTGAAGCGTGACGAAATCTCCCAACAGGAAATTGGCATATCCGAAGCCGATCTGTTGGCCGCCGAGGCCATTGGACGGCGTAAACGGTAGCGCCGTTGCGCCCTGACTCAGGGAGCTGGTGGCGGCCAGCAGGACCGCCGGAAAATTGTGGGAAATGGCGCCCTGGAAGTAGACTTCCCCGCCGATCTTATACGCGTGATTGCCGTGCACCCAGGTGGCGCTGACGTTGCCGGACGGTTTCTGCTGATAAGGCGCCGACTGGATTCCGTTGGAGGTTCCAATGGGCTGCATCCCGCCGAGGCCGCCACCGCAGCCGGTAGCTCCCGGAGGCGGCGCGGCGCACATCCCCGAGACATAGGGGAAATTGCGGTTCGCCTGGAAGCCGGACACGCCGATTGCCTGCTGCGCGTTGAAAGTCGTGAAGGGCGCGGTGTCCGGCGCGTAGATCTGGTTGTAACCGGCGCCTAAATGGAGCAGGATCGTCGGCGTCAGGGTGTGGTCGTAGTTCAACCGGGTGACCCAATAATGGAAGAAGGTACCGCGCGCGCCGGAAATCTCATCCGGCAGACCGTCCGCGTTTCCATTGGGGAACGAATATTGGCTGTCAGTCTGGGTCTGCGACCAATAGAACGACAGGCGTCCCTTGGAGCCGACGGCTTGATCGAGTTTCAGCGATGGGATGACCGTCGTACGGCGGCTCAGGTTACTGCCGAACGCGTTGCCCACGAAATTCGAGTTCGCCGGGTTGGGGATCAGGCTCTGGACCTTCTGCGCGAAGGGGCTGATCAGGTTCCCCGGAATCTTATTGCCATCGAACGGATCTCGCACTACCGCCCCACCCTGTATGGTTCGCTCGGAGAAGGGATTGTAAATGGTATTGGCGAAGATAGGCCGGCCGAGCGGATCGGTGGAAGGGAGCGGGGTGATTGGGACGCCCAGAGCCTGCGCCGCCGCGGCATTTCCGTTTGCCGAGATACTTGAGAAATCGCCTTGACGGTAGGCCAGTGTGGGTACCGTCAGATTGAAGGGCAGCGTTGTGCTTTCGAGGAACTCTTCCCAGTTAAAGAAGAAGAATGTCTTATCGCGACCGTTATACAGCTTGGGAATGAACACGGGACCGCCGAGAGTGCCGCCGTAGTCGTTGCGGCGATTCCTGGGGCGCACCTTGTGTCCGGTTCCGTCATCGCTAAATGGATAGCCGGCGTTGAGAAATTCATCGACGAAGTAATCGTAGCCGCTGCCGTGGAACTGGTTGGTCCCGCTCTTCATTGTGATGTTGAACAAGCCGCCGCCCGCCGTGCCGAATTCGGGCGCGTAATTGCTTGTCTGCACCGCGACTTCCTGAATGGCATCGGCGCTGGGTTGCATTTCCTGAAGGGCGAAACTGACGAAGTGATTCGTCATGTCCTGGCCTTCGATGCGGTACCCGGCCGTGTTACTGGGCGCGCCGTTGACCACCATGCTGAAGTTCGCGGCGTACACGGTGCCGGGGACGAGCAGCGCCAGGCCGTAAGGATTGCGGATCCCGGAGCTGCCGGCGTTGGAGTTGCCGATACCAAGAATCGGGAGATTATCGAGCTGCTCGACGTTGACGTTATGGGCCAAGTCCGCCGTTTCGGTTTTCAGCAGCGAGGCCTCGGCATTCACTGTGACCGATTCGGTCGCTTGTCCGACCTCGAGCGCGATGTCGATACGCAGCACGTTGTTTACCGCAACCGTAATGCCGGAACGCGTGAACTTTTTGAAGCCGGGGACCGTGGCAGTCACCTCATATTGACCGACCGGCAACTGCGTGACGGTATAGTTGCCCGTCGAAGTGCTCACCACCGGATAGGTGACGCCGGTCTCCAGGTTCCTGGCTTCCACGCTCGCATTGCTGATCACGGCTCCGGCCGGATCAGAGATCGTGCCCGTGATGGTGCCTCGATCCTGGGCGAAAGCCCCCGCGGAACACACGAGCAGACACACGATTGTCAGAAACGATTTCATGTTGGGCCCCCTTGGCTTCCCCACTTCCCTGTATCCCAGGCAGTCAACCGGGACGGTACCTACATCCTGGGGCAGAATTATATTGTTCATATTCAGATATGTCAATTATTATGCGCAGCGCCGGGTGTAACTTTATACGCGCGCGATCCGGCGGCGGCGTGCGAGAAGGCGAATTCCAGGACGCCATCAAGGCCGGTGGAACCAGCGGCGCCAGCCGCCCGCGCGCGCCGCGCCTATGCCCAGGGCCTGGCACAGGGCTTCGGTTTCGGCCTCGGAAAGAGGCGCGAGTCCTCGCAATACATCCAAGACCTCCGCGAGGCGGCAGAAATGATCGATGCAGTGCCAGCAATCCGTGACGTGGCGTTCCAGTGTTTCGCGGCCGCTCCAGGTGGTGCGGCCGTCGAGAACGTCCAAAAACGCCTTGGCGGGCAGACAGTCCCCGGTTCGGATGGCGGCCGCGGCGCGGCCCAGTTGCCTGCCCTCGTCGGCCAGCAGAGTGCGCCGCCATTCGTCCATCCGGCCGCGCAGGCGTTCCGCCGCGCGTTCGCGAATCTTCTCCACCGTCCGAGGATCCATGCGTAGCAAAACCCCGGCGTGCGCGTGCGTATAGCGCATGGTCTCGAGCCACGTTGCCTGTTTTTCCAGCAGAGTAAGCGGCTGCAGGGCTTGTCCGAGAGTATCCAGATCGACATGGCCTGCGGCCGGTTCGCCCGGCTGCGGGTCGAGAGCGGCCAGAACCTGCTGTCGCAGCTCCGCGACAAACCAGCGCTCGGGGGCGGGATCGAGCGAGCTGAACAGGCTCGATTCCGGGCGGCACAGAGCCCGGAGCACCTGCACCTCGCGGTCGCCTCTAACGGCCGCTTCCCCGAGATAGTGCGCAGTCAATCGCCGCATCACCGGGACGTAAGAGGAAATGAAAAAGCGCCAGCCTTGACCGCGGCCCGCGCGGCAATCCCGGATCATGTCGTAACAGGTGTAGATCATCCGTCGTCGGAGGAACTATTTTCGTTCGTAGCGACCCATGGACTGCGCTTCTGCGAGCACGCGGCCTTTCAACGCGCCCTGCAGTTGCTCGCGGGTCGCGCCGGCGGCAAGCCCGAGCGTCGGCACCTCCAGCGCGTAGAGCCGGAAAAAATAACGATGGGGGCCCTGTCCCTTGGGAGGACACGGACCGCCGTAACCGGGCTTGCCCCACGAATTGTGGCCGCTTACGCCGAGACTACCGGGTTTATAGCCCTGCGCCAGATTGTGCGTCTTGGCCCCTAAATCGTAAAGCAACCAATGAGTCCAGGCGCCCCCGGGGGCGTCGGGATCATCGAGGACGAAGGCGAAGCTGCGGGTCTCCGAAGGCTCTCCCATCCACTCCAGAGACGGAGAAACGTCGGCGCCCTGGCAGGTGTACAGGTCTGGAATCCATCCGCCGTCCGCGAAAGCACTCGAGAAGATTTGGAATGCCATTTTGAAGAATTTATCCCAGCGGGTCATGGTACCGCACTTGCAAATGGCGCGCTTCCCGGCGGGTGCCCTCCTGTTGCTAGCGGTCTTGGCTAGGAGTAAGCTCCCAGTAGAGGACATTCCCATGAGGCTTCTTTGGCAGGTTTCCCTATGCTGTCTGCTGTTCGGCGGCGTCGCCCTGGCGCAGCGCGGCGGAGGCGGCGGCATGCGCGGTGGCGGCGGATTTGGCGGAGGCATGAGGACCGGCGGGGGTGGCGTATACGGCGGAGGTATGCGCGGCGGGTTCAACGGCGGCAATTTCGGCGGCTTCCGCGGCGGCGGATTCAACGGATTTCGCGGCGGCACGGTGACCTTGAACGGCAACCCCGGACGCATCGGGGCATTTGGTTTTCGGCGCGGCTTCGATTTCGATGACCGGTTCGGCTTCAACCGCGGTTTCGGATTTGGCTTCGGCGGCTACTGGCCCTTCTATGGGGGCATCGGCTACTGGCCCGGATACGCCGCATGGCCTGGATACGGGTATTATTCTTCGTATTTTCCGGGATACGATTATTACCCGAATGACTATGGCTATGCCACGTATCAGCCTTCACCGAACGTGACGGTGGTATACCCGCCGCAGCCGGCCGTGCAGCCGCTGACGGCCGAGCGGGCGCGACCGGTGACGCGCGAGTACGATCAATACGGGCAGGAGATTCGGCCGGCAGGCTCACCCCTGTACCTCATCGCATTCACGGACCATACGATTCGCGCGGCAATCTCGTATCGCGTGGACGGCAATACGCTCCACTACACCACGCCGGAGCGCGAAGAAAAAGAGGCGCCGCTCAGCAGCGTAGACCGCGGCTTGAGCACGCAACTGAATCGGGAACGCCAGGTCCAGTTTCAACTCCCGCCACAGTAGCTCCGCGGGGCAGGCGCATAATGCTACGCCTGCCCGCGCGAAACCGATAGCCCCTTCGAGGCGCTTTGATGCGTCCCCGATGCGGAGGTATAATTTGGTCCTACCGTGAGGTTTGTATGAGATTATCCGCATTGAGTGTCGCACTTGTCCTGATTGCCGGTACCGGCGTGGCGGTCGCGGACGACCTGGACGATTCGCTGGCCGCGCTAAAGCAAGCCCAATCCGCCAAAGATGTGGCGAAAGTGAAGCAGTTGGCGGCTTCCATTCACGCCGCGGCGCAAAAGGTGGAAAACGTTCCCGCCGCCGAGATCACCGACAAAGATACGCACCAGGCACAGGTCGATCATGCCAAAGAGGTCGATACCTATGGCGAGTATGCGCTGTTCGCGCTGGCCACCGAACAACCCGCGGCAGCTGCGGATTTGATTTCCACGCTCGAAAAGCAGAATCCGAAGAGTAAATACTTGGACGAACCCGAGGCCCTGACAATTCAGCTGGACAGCGCCTATTCGAAGAAGCAAACCGATCGCGCTCTCAGTTTAGCGAACCGATTGATCGCGATCGGCAATCGAAAGGCGCCGGAAGGCGTTTCGGCGAACGACTGGGAGGCCCGCAAGAATCCGGCGTTGGGGCGCGGTTATTTCGTCGCTGGAATGATTCAAACCGACAAGGGGCTGATCAAGGACGCGGACCGGAACTTGCGAGCGGCGCTGCCTCTCATCAAGGGGAACAATGGAATGACCGGTTTGGCGCTTTTTGATCTCGGAATCGTCAACTACAAAATCGGCCAGGCCACATTGAACAAAGCGAAGATGCTGGAAGCCATCAAGTTCAGCCAGGAAGCCGCCGCCATTCCAGGACCCCAACAGGATCAGGCGTCACGGAACGCCTACAACATCAAACAGGAAGCCGACAAAATGCGGTAAATCCGTCCGGTTGCGACGGAATTGGGACGACCTTCACGCCACGCGGCGCTTGTTTTACATTCTGCGTGTTGAATTCAACGTACTAAAGCGGCTAGAATCATCCAGATCGCTGCAGAACGTGATAAATTGAGTCACCGTAG
>DATGII010000215.1:0-3480 GCA_035295805.1 Bryobacteraceae bacterium
TAGACGTTGTAGGTGATCCCGTTGTCATGGATCATCCGCTGGCCCTCACGCCAGCGCCGCGCCAGGCCGGCATGTCCCATGGCCGACAAGGAATCGGAAAGAGCGCGCCAGTGCGGGCGAAGCTGATGGTTATCTCCCATCAACTCGTCATACAAGCCGGGGTTGGCGCTATAACGCCATGCCGGGTCTGCCTGGGTTTTGAGGTCGCCCTTCATCCAGCTAACTCAGAGTATCTAAATAGTTTGGCATACCAGACGGCGCCCTTCAGAAGAACCCCTCCGTCCATGCCGGCGCGGGCCGCCGCAAGTCGAGCGTGAGGGGGAACTCCGGGTTCGACTCAGGGGGCGGGATCGACATCGGACCGGGCGTGTGTCCGAACGGGGAAAACCGCGAGTTCCGGCGCGACTCGGCGGCATTCGCGTTTACCGGGAAATTGTCGAAGTTGCGGCCGCCGGGATGTGAGACGTGATAAGAACATCCGCCCACCGACCTGCCAGTCCAAAGATCGGCGACATCGAAAATCAACGGCGCGTGAACCGGAATCGTGGGATGCAGGCAGGACGGCGGCTGCCAGGCACGATACCGGACGCCGGCCACCCATTCCCCGTTCTTGCCGGTCGGGTGCAAAGGAACGCGACGGCCGTTGCAGGTAATCACGTAGCGGCCTTCCACCAGACCGTCCACCTTTACTTGCACGCGCTCTACTGAGGAATCCACATAGCGCGCCGTTCCTCCTGGAGTTCCTTCCTCGCCCAGTACATACCAAGGCTCGGTGGCCTGCCGGATCTCCATCTGAATTCCGGCATGATTGGCGTGGCCGAAGACCGGGTAGCGAAATTCAAAATGCGGCGCGAACCATTCGGCTTCAAACTGGTAACCGGCGTCGTTTAAGTCGCGCAGCACGTCGCGAAAATCCTGGCCGGTGAAGTGTGGCAGCATGAACTGATCGTGCAGGCGCGTGCCCCAATGAATCGGCGGCTGCACATAGGGCTGCTTCCAGAACCAGGCGATCAGTCCGCGGACCAGCAACTGCTGCGTCAGGCTCATGCGCGCGTGCGGCGGCATCTCGAAGCCGCGCAGTTCGAGCAAGCCGAGACGTCCGGTCGAGGTATCCGGCGAATACAACTTGTCGATGCAGAACTCGGTGCGATGCGTGTTGCCGGCGACGTCCGCCAAAATATGGCGGAAAATGCGGTCCACCAGCCACGGAGGCACCGAGCCTTGCTTCGGCCCGGGAATCAGCCCGAAGGCGATCTCGAGCTCGTACAGGTTGTCCTGCCGCGTTTCATCCACGCGCGGAGCCTGGCTGGTGGGGCCGATGAAGATGGTCGAGAAAAGGTAGGAGAGCGACGGATGATTCAACCAGTAGCCGATCATGCTGCGCAGCACGTCGGGCCGGCGCAGGAAGGGGCTGTCAGAGGGCGTGGGGCCGCCGAGCACGAAATGATTGCCGCCGCCGGTGCCGGTATGCCGGCCGTCGAGCATAAACTTCTCGGCGCTGAGCCGCGATTGGCGCGCGTCTTCATACAAGCCGACAGTGTGGTCAACCAGCTCCTTCCAGTCTTTTGCCGGATGGACGTTGACTTCAATGACGCCGGGATCGGGCGTTACCTTGATTTGATTCAAACGCGGATCGAACGGAGGCGTGTAGCCTTCAATCACCACCGGCATCCCCAGGAACCCGGCCGTGTCTTCGATGGCCGCGAGTAAGTCCACGTAGTCTTCCGCCGTATAAAGAGGCGGCATGAAGATATGCAGCCGGCCGTTGCGCGGCTCGATGCAGAGCGCGGTGCGCACAATCCAGGGAGCTGATTGGCCTTTTTCGGGCTTGCGGTCGCGTTGGGTCCGCTCGCGCTCCTGCATACGCGGCGTTTCCGTGGGCGGGGGGCGGCGCTGCGGGACCGGCAAGGGCGCGCGGTTGACCATCGGGTCCACGGCCTCATTGATGGGCATGTCGGCGGGTGCCACCCACGGCAGGCTCGGCAGCGGCAGACGCAATCCGACCGGTGAATCGCCGGGAATCAGGAACAAATGTTGGCCGCGCAGCATCCACAGGCCGGTCTGCCATTCCGGTCCGTTCTTGCCCCAACCGCGCTGAATCGGCAAAACGAAGCCAACCGGGGTGCTGAGGCCCCGCTCGAAAACACGCCGCACGCGCTCGCGTTCCTGAGTGTCTTCCAGGTGATTGTCCACCGGGTCGACATTGATGGGAAGCTGCCGCTCCTTCTGGAGATAGTGGAGCGGGTCTTCGAAGGCCGGGTTCGCGTACCCGGGGTCGACTCCCAATCGCTCCGCCAGCGCTTCGGTAAAGTGTTGTGCGTCGAGTTGCGTGAAGTCAGTCTTCGCCGTCTCATCGGCCAGCAGCGAGCGGTTGTGCCAAAGAGGTTCGCCGTCCTTGCGCCAATAGCAGGCCAGCGCCCAGCGGGGAAGCGGCTCGCCCGGATACCACTTGCCTTGCCCGAAATGCAGCAGCCCGCCCGGAGCAAAACGACTGCGCAGCCGATCGATCAGCCGCTCCGCCATCAGCCGTTTGGTGGGTCCGAGCGCTGCTGTATTCCACTCGGCGCCGTCCATGTCGTCCACGGAAACGAAGGTCGGCTCGCCGCCCATCGTCAGCCGGATGTCGCCCGCCTGGATTTCGGTATCCACCTGATAGCCGAGCGCCTCAATGCGCTCCCACTGCTGATCGGTGTAAGGCAGGGTGACGCGGGGGTCCTCATGGATGCGCGTCACCGACATTTCGTGGGTGAATTCGACTTCGCTTTCGCTCACCAAGCCTGTAACGGGCGCAGCGGAGACCGGATCCGGCGTGGCGGCCAGCGGCAGATGGCCCTCGCCCGCGAGCAATCCCGACGTAGGATCGAGGCCGATCCACCCAGCCCCGGGCAGGTAGACTTCGGTCCAGGCGTGCAGATCTGTGAAATCGGACCCGGGCCCCGGCGCGCCATCGAGCGGCTTCAGGTCCGGTTTCAGCTGGATCAGGTACCCGGAAACGAAGCGCGCCGCCAGTCCCAGATGGCGCAAAACTTCCACCAGGAGCCAAGCGCTGTCGCGGCAAGAGCCGCTGCCGAGCGAGAGCGTTTCTTCGCTCGTCTGGACCCCCGGCTCCATGCGGATCAGGTAGCGGACGTCTTTCTGCACCGACTGGTTCAGGTCCACCAGAAAATCCATCACACGCCGCTCGCGCAAATCGATTTTCTTGAGGCGCGAAGTGAGGGCGGGTCCGGCCGGACGCACGGCGCGGAAGGGCGCCAGCTCATGACACAGCCAGTCTTCGTAGCGGAACGGGAACTTCTCGGCGTAAGGCTCCAGGAAGAAATCGAACGGGTTGATCACCGTCATTTCGGCGACCAGATCTACGTCCACCGAGAAAAACGTGACCGGCTTCGGGAACACAACGCGCGCCAGAAAATTGCTCTGCGGATCCTGCAGCCAATTCAGGAAATGCGGCTTGGGTTCGATTTTGAGCGAATAGGCTGT
>DATGII010000216.1:0-41914 GCA_035295805.1 Bryobacteraceae bacterium
CGGTCGCGCTGGTGGCGGAATTGACGGTCAGGCCGGCGATCGTGACGCCGGCGCCGAAACTGGCGGTGCTCGTCCCCTGCGCCCAATGCGTGAACTGGCCGGTCAGGCCCACGCTCTCGCTTTGCTGCCCCTGTTGGCCCGAGTTCGGATTCACCGTCGTCAGCGCGGGCGTACCCGCGGTCACGGTGAAACCGTTGTTCAGCTTCAGTGATTCAGCACCCGTGGTGAGGGTCACGGTGCGGGTCCCGACGGAGGCAGCCGGGTCGATGTTGAGCGTCGCGGTGGCGTTGGTGAGCGAGTTTATCGTGAGCGATTGAACTGTGACTCCTGAGCCGAAGTCGGCCGTCGTGACGCCTTGCGTAAAGTGGCTATACCTGCCGGTAATCGCGACCTGCAGGTTTTGTTGGCCCTGCTGGCCGGCGTTGGGCTGAACGGCGATGAGCGCGGAGGTAGAGAACACTGCCTGAGAGAACGAAAAACTGAGGTTCGCGCCGCCGACATCCTGGACCGTCCCGTTCTCCGCCACGGAAAAGCGCTGCACGGTAGCGGGCGCATCGAAATATAGCCGGACTATCGCCGAAGCACCGGCCGTCAGGCCTCCCACGGCCAATGGCAAGGCCGGCGAGAGGCTAGTATCGTAGGCCACCGTGCCAACTCCAGCCAGAGTACGAGGTTGGACGGTATTCAGCGCGATGTTTTGGGCTGCCCCGGTCCCGTTATTTATGATTTGCAAATCCAACGCCCATACACCCAGCGCGGGCGACGCTTGGGCGACGACGCTTCCGGCAAGGCTCGGGGTACCGGCCGACTGCGGGAACATCGAAACCGGAGTCATCGCAAGCAGCAGTGCGGGAATCAGGATGAGCGAAACGAGCTGTTGGACCGACTCGGTGGACGAGCCGAACGAACGGCACACGGACCGTTTCCATTCACCCAACCAATTCGCCACAATCAATAACGCAGTTGTTCGCATAGATTCCCGTCTTAAGATGCTATTTGCCTCTGATCAGCGCCGCGAATCTTACTTACCGTACGGCGCGTGTCTTCAAAGAAGAAAGGCCCTTATGTCCCTGGCTTTTTGAAGAAATAAGAGTGCTGCGATCCATGAAACGACCCAGGTGACCGCAGGCTCCGGAACGGAAGTGGAGCCGGTAACGGTAGCGGAGTAGGCGGCACTCCCATCCGGCGCATCACTCAAGAAGTTACCCCCCGTAAGCGGGTCGCCATCCCACCATTCCGCGCTCAGGGTGAAGAAGCCGTCGTTGACGAAACCTGTGGGAGCGGTGGCACTCCATGCGAGTTCGTAAAGACCAAGTGAGTTGACCGGGTCGAAACTGATGCTAACGGTGGCTCCCGGAGCGAGGGTGGGGAAATCGAAAAGGCTATCGGCGCTCCCGTGATCGAAAACGCCGGCATTCAGCGCCGTCAAGACGAGCCAGGAAGTGGTGCTTGCGTTGGAGATGGTGTAGCCCCAACCGACCGTGGAGCCGGCAGGCCCGGCCACGTCAGACGGAAGGGCGGTGAAATTGAAGGTATCAGCCCAGGCCGACGAAGACGCAATGAGCGCGAGACACGCCAGGGCCTGCAGGCCACGAATCCGTGGTCTAGTAGGGATATTCGCTAACATGATTCCGCGGATTATGAAGTAGCTGACTTTTACCGTCAAGGAAATTGTTCGCATTGGCTCCCTTTTAGGCCCGCTTTCCCACTAGAATTCATAGCCATACCAAGACTAAGGTTCGGGCTGGCTCTGTGAACCCTGCGCTCCCACACCGCCGGAAGCGGAATTCGCGACCACCGCCGCCGGCCAGCCTCCTCCAGAGGGCGCCGCCGCTATCACCGGGATACTGCCGCAAATGCAGTGATGTTCGAGAACTTTCCGTTTCAGCATTGCGAACTAAACCTGCTACCCCGATTGCCCGTTCAGTTCGACTCCGCAGCGGCATCAAGCCGGAGCTTGGGGTGAACCATTTCCTGAATGGAAATGGGAGGGGCCTGGGTCACCAGGTCGGACAGGTCCTGCTCGCCAGACTGGCCGCGGTTGACGGGGCCCCCGGCGGGTGTGCAATCATGATGGATTAACCAAATATCGCAGAACCACGGAGATTGGGGCTGCGTTCAGCTGGAGTAAAAACAAGTGGCTGTGATTGCCGGTGTGATTAAAGAATCGGCGCCCGGCGAGCGCCGCGTGGCCCTGGTGCCCGGAGCGCTCTCCGTCTTTAATAAGACAGGCGCGCAGATTCTGATGGAAGCGGGAGCGGGCGAAGCCTCCGGTTTTTTGGACTCGGAATACTCGGACAAGGGCGTGAAGCTGGCCAAGAGCCGGGCGGACGTGTTCGCGCAGGCGGACGTCATCCTGCAAGTGCGCAGCCTGGGGGCCAACCCGGAGACCGGCGCGAGCGACCTCTCGCTGCTGCGGAAGGGACAGACAGTCATCGGCCTGGGCGAGCCGCTCACGGCGGGCGCGGCTGCCAAATCATTGGCGGAGCGCGGGACTACGTTCCTGGCGATGGAGCTGATGCCTCGAATCACGCGGGCGCAGAGCATGGACGCGTTGTCGTCGATGGCGACAATCGCGGGATATAAAGCGGTACTGATCGCGGCCGATTCGTTGCCCCGGATGTTCCCGATGCTGATGACGGCGGCCGGCACGGTGGCGCCGGCGCGCGTCCTGATCATCGGAGCGGGTGTGGCGGGACTGCAGGCGATCGCGACCTCGCGGAGGCTGGGCGCGGTGGTGAGCGGGTACGACATTCGCGACGTGGTCAAGGAACAGATCGAGAGCCTGGGCGCGCGGTTCGTCGTGCTGAACATCCAAGCGGCCGGCGCGGAAGATAAAGGCGGCTATGCCAAGGCGATGGGCGAGGATTTCTATCGCAAGCAGCAGGAAGCGCTGGGTAACGTTCTGGCCGAACAGAACGTGGTGATCACGACGGCGGCGGTGCCGGGACGCAAGGCGCCGATCCTGATCACGCGGGCGATGGTACAGCGGATGGCGCCGGGCTCGGTGATCGTGGACATCGCCGCCGAACGGGGCGGCAACTGCGAACTGACCAAGGCGGGCGAAGTGGTCGAGGAAAGAGGCGTTCGCATCTATGGGCCGGTGAATCTGCCCTCGACGATTCCATACCACGCCAGCCAGATGTACGCCAAGAATATTGCGACATTTCTGAAATATCTGATCAACAAGGAAGGCAATCTCACGCTGAACCGCGAGGACGAAATCGTGCGCGAGACGATGGTCACGCACGGCGGCGACGTGGTGCATCCCAAGGTGCGGGAGCTGTTGGGATTGCCCGAATTGCAGGCGGTTTAAACCGCTCCAGGAGTTTCCATGACATCCGATCTGGAACTGTTTCTTTTCGTTTTCATGCTGGCGACCTTCATCGGTCTGGAGGTCATCCGCAAAGTATCCCCGCTGCTGCACACGCCGCTAATGTCGCTGACGAACGCGATTTCGGCGATTTCCGTGGTGGGCGCGATCATCATCACCGGAAATGAGCACGCGACGGAGTTGAGCAAGATTCTGGGCTTCATCGCGATCACGGCGGTTGTGACCAATATCGTCAGCGGGTTTCTGATCACCGACCGGATGGTGAAGATGTTCAAGAAGCGCGGCGAGGTGAAGAAGTAATGGAGCACCTGGTTCAATACCTCTATATCATCTCGGCGGGGCTGTTTATTCTTTCGCTGAAATGGATGAACCACCCGGACAGCTCGCGGCACGGGGTGTTCGCGGGCGAAATCGGGATGCTGATCGCGATCATCGCGACGTTCATCGGATTCCCCGGCCCGATTACAGCGGGAGTTCAGGCGGTCGGCATCGGATTCGTCCACAACTGGACGTGGATTATCGCGGCATTAGTGATCGGGACCGCAGTCGGAATCCCCATCGCGTACATCATGCCGATGACGGCGGTTCCGCAGCGAACCGCACTTTCGCACGCTTGCGGAGCGCTGGCGGCGGCGCTGGTCGGAACCGCGGAATTTTACCAGCGGCAGCCGAACAATGCCGCCGAACTGCGCGGCTTCATCATCGTGGCGCTGGTGATCGAAACCCTGCTGGGGTACCTGACATTTACGGGAAGCCTGATGGCGATGGGCAAGCTACAGGAAGTGCTGCCGCAGCGGCCGATCACGTACCGCAACCAGAATGCCGTCAACTTCCTGCTGTTCGCCATCGCCTTGGGGCTGGCGGTATGGCTGGCGATTGATCCGACGCAAACGCAGCTGTTTCCGATTTTTGCAGGTTTGTCGCTGCTATTCGGGGTGCTGCTGATTATTCCGATCGGCGGAGCGGACATGCCGACGGTGATCGCGATATTGAATTCATATGCCGGCTTATCGGCGTGCGCGATGGGATTCGCCCTGGGCAGCCGGTTGCTGGTAGTTGCGGGCGCGCTGGACGGGTCGTCGGGCTTGATCCTGTCGATCATCATGTGCAAGGCCATGAACCGGTCGTTCACCAATGTGCTGTTCGGCGCGTTCGGGCAGGTGCAGATGAGCACGGCCAAGGCGGAACAGCGCAGCTACCGCAGCGCGAGCGCGGAAGAGGCGGCGTCGATTCTGGAATCGGCGAGCAGCGTGATCATCATTCCGGGTTACGGGCTGGCGGTGGCGCAGGCGCAGCACAAGATTCGCGAGCTGTTTGACAGCCTGACCAAGCGCGGCATCGACGTGAAATTCGGGATTCACCCGGTGGCGGGACGCATGCCCGGACACATGAACGTGTTGCTGGCGGAAGCCGATATTCCATACGACAAGCTGGTCGAGATGGACGAGATCAACGGCGACTTTCCGCAATGCGACGTGGCACTGGTGATCGGCGCGAACGACGTGACCAATCCCAAGGCACGAACCGACAAAACCAGTCCTATCTATGGGATGCCGATCCTGGACGTGGACAAAGCGCGTACCGTAATGGTGATCAAGCGCTCCATGAACCCGGGGTTTGCCGGCATCGACAACGACCTGTATTATCTGGACAAGACACTGATGCTGTTCGGAGACGCCAAGGCGTTTGTGTCGGAACTGGTGAAGGAGCTGCCGGCGCGAGTCGCGGCTTAAAATTCCCGAAGAATCAGCGCCCGAGAATCGTCCAAGAGGAGGCAACAATTCCGAGGATGGTGCTGGAAGGGACGGAGCGGGAACTCGTTGCAGCATGCCAGCGCGGGGACTGCGATGCCTTTCGCGCCGTCTTCGAACTCCATAAGGACCGGGTGTATTCGATCGCGCTTCGTTTTGCGGGCGATGCGGCGACGGCCATGGACATCGCGCAGGACACGTTCCTGAAGCTGTTCTCGTGCATCGGCAACTTTCGCGGGCAAGCCACGCTGGACACGTTTCTATACCGGCTGGTAGTGAACAGCTGCTTCGACCAGAAACGCAAGGACCGGCGGCTGCTGCCGCTGGTGGACGAATGGGCGGCCAAGCTGCTCGCCAGAGATGCCGGGCCCGGCGAGGAACTGCTGCGGAGCGAAGTGGCCGCGAACGTCCGGGAGGCGGTGGAAAAACTGGCGCCCGAACTGCGGATGGTCATCGTGCTGCGGTACACCGAGGGGCTGGCGTACGAGGAAATTGCGGAAGTGCTGGGCTGCTCGGCGGGCACGGTCGCGTCGCGGTTGAATCGCGCCCATAAGGTTCTGGAGCGGCGACTTCGTCATCTGGAGGGCACGCATGTCTGATTGGTGGAAGGACGAGTTGGCGCGTCATTTGGGCCCTGTCCGCGCGCCGGACGCCCTTTGGGAGCGGATTCAGAACGGCAGGCAGGCGGAAAGGCTGCCGCGCCGGCAGTGGGCGCGCTGGGCGATTGCGGCGGTGGTTGCGCTGGCTGCGGTAATCGGAACCAATTGGCTGCCGAGCCCTGATCTGCGGGCGGACGTCGTCGTGCTGGCGGCCTCCCATCAGCCAGACCCGCGGGCCGACGACCCGTCGGAATGGGGCTTGCGATGCGCGCCTCCGGCCGGACCATCGGCATTCCGGGTTACGAATGTTTCCGCACGCCGGGGGCATCAATTTGAGCTCGCGGCAACCGGCCCGGAAGACGGGGTAATCGGCTGTCAGGCTTGCCATTCCGTAGGCTTAGGACAGCACCACCTATAGGGGGTTGTCAGCAATTCAAAAATGCGGTAACTTTGAATTGCCATGCCGCAGCCTGCCACGGCTACCGGGCTTACCACCGGGCACGCCCCATTCATCGAGGAGGCCCGCAGCCGGGGCGAACTGTACATCGAGCAGCGCTACGAGCTGTATTCCGAAGAGAACCATGAATCCTGGCAGAAACTGTACGCGCGGATCCAACCGCGCTGGGATCGGTATGCCAACGATCATTTTCTGAAGGGGATCGAAGCGCTTCAACTGGCGCCGGACCGGGTTCCGCGGCTTTCCGAGATTAACCGCCGGCTGCGGCCGCTCACGGGATTCCAGGCCAAGGCGGTGAGCGGGTACGTGCCGGGATTCCTGTTCTTCGATTGTCTGAGGCGGCGCGAATTTCCGACTACGATCACGATCCGGCCGGCCGACCGGATGGACTATCTGCCGGAACCGGACATTTTCCACGATGTGGCGGGGCACGTGCCGATGCACACGGAGCGCGCCTTCGCGGATACGCTGGTGCGGTTTGGAGACTGCGCGCATACGGCAGTAGAGATGACCGCTTCGGTACGCGACCAGCGGGAGCGGGCGCGGCGTCTGACGAACATCATCAAGGCAATGTCGCGGTTCTTCTGGTTTACGGTGGAGTTCGGATTAATGCGCGGCCCGAAAGGCACGGTGGCGTATGGAAGCGGACTGCTCAGCTCGTACGGCGAACTCGAGCATGCGATCGAGTCCGACGAAGTGCAGCGCTATCCGGCGCAGATGGAATGGCTGATCAACCAGGGAGCGGAGATCGACCATTACCAGCCGCTGCTGTTCATCGTAGATTCGTTCGATCACCTGTTCGAACTGGTGGATCGCCTGGAGCGCTGGATGCGTGCGGGGCGACTCGACAACGTGGCGCCGGGGCTTCCGGAGATTCAGGAACCCGACCTGCGCAGTTTTCTGGACGCGGCACAGACCACGTAAAGCATCGGGAGCGCGGCATCCAGCCGAAAGATCCAACGAATACGGCCATCCTTGTGATATAGTCAACACAAATCCATCGAAGAATGGATGTTCGCGATGCCCGGTGCCAATCGGGATTCGGGGATTGGATCTCAAATGTGCGGAATTGCTGGCTTTACGCGCCTCGGGAACAAGGCGGCGCGAGAGGTAGCGACACGAATTACTGAAGCGTTGTATCACCGCGGTCCGGACCAGCATGGGGTTTATGAGGGCAGTGAAGCCACCTTATGCGCGGTGCGGCTGAAGATCATCGACCTGGAGGGCGGCGACCAGCCGTTCCTGAGCGATGACCGGGACACCGCGTTGGTTTTCAACGGCGAAATCTACAATCACCAGGAAATTCGGGCGGAACTGGTGGAGCGCGGCTACCGGTTCCGGTCGCAATGCGACACGGAGACGGTGCTGGCGGCGTTCCGCGAATGGGATACCGCGTGCCTGGGGCGGCTGCGCGGCATGTTCGCGTTTGCGGTGTGGAGCGAATCGCAGAAGCGGCTGGTGCTGGCGCGAGACCGGATCGGGATCAAGCCGCTCTATTATTGCCAGCATCGCGGGAATCTGTACTTCGGATCCGAATTAAAGGCGATCCTGGAGCATCCGGAGATTCCGCGCGTGCTCGACCAGCAGGCGCTGGGATCGTACCTTTCGGTGAATTACGTGCCTGGTCCGCGCACGCTGCTGGACGGGATCTGCAAATTACCGCCGGGGCACGTATTGGAGTGGCAGCGGGGAAAGCTCCGCCTGGGCGGCTGGTGGAAGCTGCCGACGGGACCGGCGCGGCACATTTCAACCGAAGAGGCGAAGGAAGAACTGGACGGCCTGCTTCGGGAATCTGTGCGCGAGCACCTGGTGGCGGATGTTCCATTGGGAATATGGGCATCGGGCGGGCTGGATTCTTCGACGATCCTGCATTACGCGGCGGCGGCAACGAGCGGACGGCTGAAGACCTTTTCGATTTCTTTCGCGGGACGCAGCTTCGACGAAAGCCGATATTTCCGGGAGGTCGCGCGGATCTACGGGACCGATCACAACGAGTTCAACCTGGATCCGGAAGTGGATCTGCGCTCCGCGATTGAAGATTTTGCGTTCTACTCGGATGAGCCGAGCGCGGACGCGGGTGCGCTGCCGGTGTGGTACCTGTCGCGAATGACGCGGGAGCACGTGACGGTAGCGTTGTCGGGCGAAGGAGCAGACGAATTATTCGGCGGGTATCTGACGTACCTGGCCGACCGCGCGGTCCGGCCGTGCCGGCACCTGCCGCAGGCTGCGCGCCAACTGATGCGGGCCGCAGTGGGCCGTTGTCTGCCGGTTTCGGACGAGAAGATCAGCCTGGAGTACAAGCTGAAGCGATGGCTCGAAGGAAGCGGGCTCGATCCGGACGAAGCTCATTTCTTCTGGAACGGCACGTTTTCAGGCGAGCAGCGGAAGCAGATCTGGCCGGGGAGCAACGGAAACGGCTTGCGGGCGCTTGTGGATTCAATGGCGTTGAGCCCGGCGACGGGCCGGCTGAACCGGTACCTGTTCATTGACCAGAGCTACTATTTGCCGGACGACATTCTATACAAGGCGGATCGCATGAGCATGGCGCACTCGCTCGAAGTGCGGCCGCCGTTTCTGGATCACCGGATCGTGGAGTTCGCGGCGAGACTGCCGGAGCACATGAAGATCCGCGGAGTCCGGCAGAAAGTCATCCTGAAGGAATTGATGCGCGACAAGCTGCCACAGGCGGTGATTCGGCGCAAAAAGACCGGATTCGACATTCCGGCGCACGACTGGTTCCGGGGATCTCTGCGGGGAATGCTGCGAGAGACCCTGAACACACAAGCCGTGGAGGCAACCGGGATCTTCGACGCCGCGGCGGTGGAAACGCTGATCCGCGATCACATGGAACGGCGGATCAACGTGGGCTATCACTTGTGGGGACTGCTCACGCTGTTTCTATGGATGAGGCGGTGGAAGGTGGCGATTGCGCCGGTGGAAGAACGGGACCGGAACAAACCGATTCGCGCACTGGCTGCGCGCTAGGGTTCAGCGAACTTCCGCTTCCTGGGTGACTTCCATCTGCGGGCTCAGCAGACGGACCTGGATAGGCATGCCGCCCACCGACGATGCGACGCGGCGGGCGAGGCTGGCGAATCGCGCCAGAACGTCAGGCCGGCGCATAACGTCTTCCCCCACCACGAAGCCAAGCGCCGTTGCATCGCCTTTAGACAAGGAAACGCTCACGCCGCGGTCCTGCAGGTAGCCGGCCTCGCGAAGCGCGCGGCCCAGGGACAGGGCATCGGATTCGGTGGCGGCGCCGAGGTAGTAGACTTCATCGCGAGAGCCCATGATGATTTTGCCGACCTGCAGCGATTTGTGGACGTTCCAGGCGGTATCGACCAGGCGAATCTCGAGGGGCAAGCCGCCGACGGAGGGCGCAATGCGACGGCCGACCTCCGCGAAGCTTGCGACGGTGGGAGCGCTGTTCCAGAGACCCTCGGAAAGGACGAAGGAGACGACGGTGCCGCCGCGGTTTTTGGAGAGGAGGACGGAGGAGCCGCGATCGGTGAAGTAGCCGAGCGTATGGAGCGCACGGCCGAGGGTACGGGCGTCGTCGGGTGTGGCAGCGTGAGAGTAGTAGATCTCGTCCTTAGTTCCAATGGTGACCTTGGGAAGAGAGCGGTCGGGCCGCCGCATTACGTTGATGCGCCACGCCACGAGGGCCGTCAGGAACAACAAGACGAGACCGAAGGCGAGCGTATTCGACGCGATGCGGCGCCCGCGAGCTTGCATGACCCGATGCTAGCGTCTGGAGATGCCTGGAGGCAAATACGAGATCAGCAGCGGCGGCTCAGCTACTAGGCTGGCGCACACCGAGCGCTCCCCGAAACGCCGCGGCGCGACTGCGTGCCGTGTGATAATTCTCAAACGTGGGCGACAAACGGATTCAGAGGGTCTGTGTTTATTGTGCGTCGAGCGAGCGGGCGCCGGCAATTTATCACGAGGCGGCCTCGCGGCTCGGCAGACATCTCGCGGGGCACGATCTCACGATTGTATATGGCGGCGGAGCGCTGGGGTCCATGGGGCGGCTGGCGGGCGCCGCGCTGGCAGCGGGAGGGCGCGTGGTCGGGGTACTGCCGCATTTCATGAACGAGCTCGAATGGGGGCACAAGAACCTGACCGAGCTGCACCTGGTCGACGACCTGCACCAGCGGAAGCGAACCATGCTGGAAATGGCCGACGCGGTGGTGGCGCTGCCCGGCGGCTCCGGTACGTTCGATGAGTTGTTCGAGGCGATCAGCCTGAAGAGGCTGGGCGTATTTCTGGGCCCGATTGTGCTGGTCAACGTGAACGGATATTTCGAGCCCTGCTTGCAGTTGCTCGCGCAGTGCATCAGCGACCGGTTCATGGACGAGCGGCACCAAGCCATGTGGTCGGTCGCGCCGGAGCCCGAGGCGGCGTTCCAAACGATGCAAGAAGCGCCGGAGTGGCAGGCGAACGCACGGGCGTTTGCGGTGCAACGGTAGTTACGGGTCACAGAACCAGCCGGGCAGTTTGCGATCATAGAAAGTTGGAATCGCAAAAGGCCGAGGCACGTCAAGACACGTCATTTTTTATCGCGCACTACCAGCTTGTGGTTGTGCTCGTCGCTGTAATGATTTTCGGCGGCTGCATGATCAGCCCGCCATCATTGATGGACGATGTAGATGCCGTGCAAGGGCAGATTGCGCGCAACATGCTGCAATCGGGAGATTGGGTCACGGCACGGCTGGATGGCATCGCGTACCTGGAGAAATCGCCGTTGAAGTATTGGTTGATGGCCCTGTCGTTCAAAATCTTCGGTGTGCACGACTGGGCGGCCCGAATCCCGCTCGCGCTGGCGACGATTCTGCTGTGCTGGGTGACGGCGCGTTTCGGCGCATGGGCATTCGGCCGGCGAGCCGGGATGTATGCGGGGCTGGCGCTAGGGACGTGCGTGGGACTGTTTCTATTCACGCGGATTCTGATTCCCGACGTGATGCTGACGCTAGTGATCACGCTGGCAATGTGGGGGCTGCTTCGGACATTAGAGGAAGCCGAACCGCATCCCGGAGTTTGGGGGCTCGTGCCCTGGGCGTCGATGGGAGTTGGGCTGCTGCTGAAGGGACTGATCGCGGCCGTGTTTCCCGCGGCGGCTGCCGTCGTGTATCTTTCGCTCACCGGTCAGTTATTGCGCCGGAAAACCTGGATGCGGCTGCGGCCGTTACCGGGGATCGTGTTGCTGCTGGCGATCGCGGCGCCGTGGCATGTGCTGGCAACGCTGCGGAACCCGCCGTATCTGGACTTCACGATGCACAGCGAAAGCGGGTCGTATCACGGGTTCTTCTGGTTCTACTTCATCAACGAGCATGTGCTTCGGTTCTTGAACCTGCGGTATCCGCGCGATTACAACACGGTGCCGCGGCTGTATTTCTGGCTCTTCCATCTGCTGTGGCTATTTCCATGGAGCGTGTATTTTCCCGCGGTGTGGAAGCTGAGTTTCGGAAAGTCCGACCGCGGCAGCAGGACGCGGATGCTGGCTCTGTGCTGGACGGCATTTATCCTGGTGTTCTTTACCTTTTCGACGACGCAGGAATATTATTCAATGCCGGTGTACCCGGCGCTGGCGTTGTTGGTGGGTTCGGCGATTGCAACCGGGAGCGAGGTGCTGCGGTACGGGACCAAAGCCGTGGCCGTGATCGCGGGGCTGGCGGCGGTGACGATCGGAGCCATTCTGTGGCTGGTACGCGGAGTGCCGGCGCCGGGCGACATCGCGGTGGCGCTTAACTCGAATCCGGAGCTCTACACGTTATCCCTCGGCCACATGGCGGACTTGACGCTGCGCGCGTTCGCGTATCTGCGGCTGCCGCTGGCGGTGGCGGGAGTGGCGTTCCTGATCGGCGCGATCGGGGCGATGCGAACACGGCAGCTGGTTCCGGTGGGAGCGCTGGCGGTAATGATGGTGGTGTTCTTTCATGCGGCGCGGCTGGCCCTGGTGGTGTTCGATCCGTACCTTTCATCGCGGTTGTTGGCGGAAGCGCTGCTGCGGCAGCCTCCGGGACGCCTCATCATGGGCGATCAGTATTACACGTTCTCATCGGTTTTTTTCTATACGAACCGGCGCGCGCAGCTGCTTAACGGGAGGGTGAACAACCTGGAGTACGGGTCGTATGCGCCGGGCGCGCCGGGCGATGTGTTTATCCAGGATGCGGAGCTGACGCGGGAGTGGGGAGAGCCGGAGTGTTACTACCTATTCGCCGAAGGGCCCGCGGTGCCGCATTTGGAGCAGGTGGTGGGGAAAGGCGCGCTGCACCAGGTGGCTCAAAGCGGCGGAAAGTATTTGTTCACAAACCGCTAGGGTGGCACGTCGGAGACCTGCCTACGGCGTTACGGTGACGGTAACGTTTTGATAGGTGAAGAGGGAACCGTCACTGGCGACAGCACGCAAGACGTATGTTCCGGGTTCGCGGAAAGTGACCTGGGTCACCCATTTGCCATCTCCGGGCGGCTCCGGAATGGCGAAGGGCGGCGACCATGGCGAGTTGCCCCAAGCGCGGGTGTCGGTCCAGGTTTTCATTTGATCGGGGCTGAAGGTGACGGTTTCGGCCTTCCCTCGGTAGACGATCCACGATAAGCGCAAGCCGGGGCCGCTCGAGGGCACAAGCGAGGAAGGAGGCCGATACACGAGGGCGGCCGGGTTCCCGGCGGCGGCACGCTGGGGCGCCTTTGGCGGCTCCGGTTCGGCGGCGGGCTTTCCAGGGTGGCGCGGCTGCGGTTTGCCGTCGCGGCGGGCAGGGAGGTTGTCGGGGTCGCCGGCGAGGGCAATGAGCGTGATCGGCTCTCCTGCCTTGGCGGTGCGCCGGGCCTCGCCCTGCACTTCCAGCTCGGGCGGGATGTTGTAGCGCAGCTCGTCGCGCAGGCTGCCGCCATCGCCGCCGACTTCTGTCGAAATCACCTGGTTATCAATCTGGTAATCGGTTTTGAGCGAGGCGTAGGCTTTCTCGGTCCGGCCGTGTGTGACCAGGGTCCAGATGAGCTCTTTGTCGCCGTAATCTTTGGGTACGCGCACGGTGAACAGGAACGGGTTGCGGCGAGGATAGAAGTGGGTGGGCTGGCCCTGGTCGGGTCCACCGGGCTCGATATTGTTGTCGGGGCCTACGGGGATGTCGAACTCCTCCAGCCAGTTCGTGTTCATATAGCCGAAGTAGAGAGTGAAGGAGCCATCCGGATTCGCCATCCAGCCTTCGTAGGCGGGCGAGACGCTTTGGCCCTTCGAGTACGTGAACCGGGTCTGGGCTCCGGCCAAGAGCGGGAACAGGAGGCTGGCGACGACCGCGGCGCGAATGATCATTTTGCGGAAGCGCTCAAAGACGGTTGTGGAACGGGCGGCGCCCAGCACAGCGGACAGCCGATGTCGTAATCATTGCGGCTTCTCATCTTTGCGCGCCGGCGCGCCATTTCGGCCTGAAACTGCTGCTCCGTGAGCGCCACCGAATAGCCGAGGTCGATGAACATGTTGGCGATCGAGCGGCGGCCGCCGCCCGCCCAGTTTCGTTCATCGGCGGGATTTTTGTTGTTAGCCGTGGTATCGAGGAAGCCGATCAAATGAACGATGGTGCCCTTGGGCAGCAAGGGGGCGGAATCGTCATCGTAGACGTATTGCTTGACCCAGTTGTGATCGTAACCGACGCAATTCAGGGTCTGGATATTGTGGCCCCAAATGGCTTCCAGGCACATGCGAACACCGGGGGCGTGAAGGTGTGGCTCGAACGCGATGATTTTCGTGTGTTCAGTGAGGGTGGCGTAAGCGTGCAACTCCTGCCCGGCCTGATTCGGTTTGACGTCGATATCGATGCCGTTGCCGAGACGGAGAGTGGAGCGGCGATAGAGCGGCTGGTAGCCCTTGGGGAAAAACTTGAAGGCAAACTCGAGGTGCGCTTTGGTCTCGCGGCCGTTGGGATGGATGTGGCCGGCAGTAAGAGACAGTGCGGAATTGGCGGCGAGGAGGCGGCCGGATTCGGGCGGGAAGATATCGGCGTTGCGGCCTACCTCGTGAATCGGCCAACTGGTGGCGCCTTCGTCGGCGCTGCCGGCGTTGGGATCGGCTTGTCCCGGAACCAGGCTGACGTACGTCATGTGGTGAAAGACATAACGCCCGCCGACGGTCTTGACGGGGCCACTGCGCGGGATGTCGTTGATCTCTCGGACTTCCAGCGCAGAGACATAGCGATCGTCGGTGAGGCCGGTGGGAATCAGGCCGACGTCGCCCCACCAGTCAGGGCCTTTGGCAGGAACGGTAACCTCCTTGGATTTGAGGACCAGGTCAGGCTCGCCGATGGTCCACTTATCGGAGTCGTCGAAATTGAGCTGCGGCGGAGCATCGGCGGGATTGCCGCGCGGGGCGCCGGCATTCGCCCACTTGACGACCTTAGCGATCTGTTCGTCGGTGAGCGAAAGAT
The DNA here is from genome assembly GCA_035295805.1 of Bryobacteraceae bacterium. Taxonomy (GTDB): domain Bacteria; phylum Acidobacteriota; class Terriglobia; order Bryobacterales; family Bryobacteraceae; genus PSRJ01. The sequence goes on from DATGII010000216.1 coordinate 14,562, forward strand.
CACCTTTGAATTTTTGGATACCGATATCCTTTTCGACAAACCACGGCGGCATGACGCCGGCGTGCGGACCTTTGCTGACCCGCTCTTTCATGGCCCGGGCGTAAGGGCGGACCTCTTCGTAGGTAACGAGCGACATCGGCGCGACGCCACCGGTGTGGTGGCACTGCTGGCAACTGTGCTGCAGGATCGGCACGATATCTTTGGTGAAGGTAATATCGCCGGCCGGCGCGTTGGACTGCGCCTGTGCAGCGACGGGAAGAAGGACGGCGGCAAGGATCACGGCGCGCCCGCCGAGCCCGAAAGAACCTCTAATGTTCATCGCACACCTCCCCGGGAATGCGGATCTGCGAGAGGCCTAAGTCGGAGATCCGACTCAGAATATTCTACATCGGCGGGCTACCGATTGCTGATGGTCGTAGCTGCGCCGAGGGTTCGGGCGCGCCGGGCTTCGTAGGCTTTCAAATGGGTGTAAGCGATGCCAAGCAGAGCGGGCCTGGATTCTCGCGCGCGGCGGACCAGATCGCCGAGGATGTGATCGCCTTCAATCGGAGCATTGCGTTCCATGTCGCGAAGCATAGAGGCGGTAAACGGCGAACCGGCCGTGGTGAGCGTGGCGCCGGTGCGCTCGAGGAAATCTTCGCGCACCGGGTAGCCTTCGGCGGCGGCAATGGCCCGGCACTCTTCCAACACTCCCAGCATGAATTGACTGCCGCCGGCAGCCGCGGCGATATCTCCGACGGACGCGCGAAAAAGACAGGTGCCGGCGGCTAGCGACGCCAGGAAGACCCACTTTTCCCACATCGCGGGAAGGATGTGATTACTCGCTCGAGCGTCGAAACGGGCTCCCTGCATAACGGCAGCGATGGCTTGAACGCGATCGGAGATCAAGCCGTCACGCTCGCCGAACGAGAGCAAGTGAACATCGTTGAGGTGCAGGATCTCACCTTGATCGCCAAGCGTCGCGGCAATCGCGCACAGACCGCCGAGCACGCGCTCGCGGCCAAAAGCCTGGTCGAGGCGATCGAGATGACGCATACCATTCAGCAGGGGCAAAATCGTGGTTCGCGGACCAACGGCGGGCTTTACTGAATGGATAGCGTCCTCGAGGTCGTAGGCTTTGCAGGAGAGCAGGAGGACATCGAAGGGCTCGCGCAAATCATCGCTGAGTATGGCGGCCGGCCGCGTAAGATGGAAATCGCCAAAGCGGCTCCGAATTTGCAGGCCCGAACGGGCCAACGCGGCCGCGCGCCGCGGCCGCACCAAAAACGTAACATCCTGATTTGCCTCGGCTAACCGTCCTCCGAAATACCCGCCCGTCGCGCCGGCACCCAATACCAGAATACGCATCGAAGACCTCTTGGTTGAACTGATTATTGTAGTCGGTGCGCAAACGCAAAGATGTGATCACAACCCGTAAAAAAAACTTCGCGCGTGTTTTTTCAAGCAGTTAAGCGTGTCCAATCGATCATTCGTAAAATCGGCGGTGATACTCTCAAATCAGGAATAGGGTTGCGGCCTCGCGGCGACGCGGGGCCATTTTCATTTTGGATTGCACGAATGCCGAGAGAAACAGAAAAACAATTTACGGCGCCCGAAGCGTGCAGGGAATGTGAACATTGGCAGGAGATCACGCAACAAATTCGCATCGCGGAGTTAGTGAAGACAGCAATCGAGGGAATGCAAGCACGGCTGACATCGGGGGATTTCAAGCCGACCGTGGGCGACTACCTGAAGCTGTTGCAACTGGAGAAGGAGATGGAAGAAGGCGGGCCGACGGAGATCAAGGTGACATGGGTCGATCCTGTATCGTTGTCCAAAATCGAGTCGAAAACCGAGTAATAGCCTACAATCCGCTGCCCTCTCAACGAGACTTCCATGCATGCGATGCCAGATTCAAAGGTTTTTCCGGGCCGATCGGCTGTGGCAAAAGCCAGGCGTTGTGCCAGGAGGCGATCCGTTTGAGCTACATGAATCCGGGGCGGCTGGGATTGTTGGGAGCGCCAACCTACCCCATGCTGCGTGACGCGACGTGCGCGACTCTATTCGAGATTCTCGACGACAACCAGATACCGTTCGAGCACAACAAGGCGGAAAACACGGTGTTGCTGAAGGATACGGGATCGCGCATTCTGTTTCGGCCGGTCGATGAGTTCGAACGGCTGCGGGGAACCAACCTGGCATGGTTTGGCCTCGACGAACTCACGTACACGCAGGAAGCGGCGTGGCTGCGGCTGGAAGGACGATTGCGAGATCCGCATGCTCAGCGTCTTTGCGGATTCGCCGTTTGGACGCCGAAAGGGTACGACTGGGTGTATCGGCGATTCGTGGCGGAGCGCTCCGAAGAGTACAAGCTGGTGATGGCGCCGGCTTTCGAAAACCGGTTCCTGCTGGGCAAAATTCCGGATTTTTACAAGCGTCTGGCGACGAGCTACGACGAAAACTTCTACCGTCAGGAAGTGCTCGGAGCGTACTTGAATATGACGGGCGGAGTGGTGTACCGGTCGTTTTCGCGCGAGGAACACATCAAGGAACTGAAAGCGGAGCCGTGGCTGCCGCTGTTGTGGGCACTGGACTTCAACGTGGACCCGATGAGTTCGACGATTGTGCAGATCGCGCGCGGCCAGGTGCGAGTTTTGGACGAAATCGTGATTCGACATGCGACCACCGTGCAGGCCTGCGAGGAATTTCTGAAGCGCTATCCGGAGCATCGCGCGGGAATCGTCGTGTTCGGAGACGCCTCCGGCAACCAGTCGCAGACGACGGGCGCTTCGGACTATGACATGGTGCGGGAATTTTTCGCGATCCATACGAGCGCGCCGGTGCATTATAAAGTGCCGCGCTCAAATCCGAGCGTGCGCGAGCGGATTAATCTGACGAATTCCAAGCTGCGGTCGGCTTCGGGAGAAATCGGCTTGCTGGTGGATCCTAAGTGCAAGGAGCTGATCAAGGATTTCGAACAGGTCTCGTTCAAACAGGACAGCTACCAGATCGATAAAGACAGGGACCGGCAGCGGACGCATCTCTCGGACGCGCTGGGATACCTGCTGTGGCAGGAATGCCGGCCCGCCGGAAGCATCGGCGAGCGGCAGGAGAGATTGCTTTGACTACACCGAATATCAACCGGGAACATCCCGAGTACATCGCGCGGAAGGCGATGTGGAGGAAGTATCGCGATCTCTACGCCGGAGGCGAACGGCTGCGCGAGAACGCCGCGGAATATCTGGTGCGGCGGCACAAGGAACCGGGCGAGATTTATGCGGAACGCCTGAACCGGGTTTTTTACGAAAACTATATCGGCTCCATCGTGGATTGGTATGCGGCTACGCTGCTGCGGCGCGAGCCCGTTCTCTTGTTCGAGGGCAGCGACAGCGCAGCGAAGGCCTTTTACAACCTGTTTTCCGATGACTGCGATTTGAAAGGCTCCAACTTCAGCGAGTTCTTCCGACAACGATTTGTGCAAGCGCTGGTATGCGGGGCGAGTTACCTGGTGGTGGACTTTCCGCGAACGAACGGTCCCGTGCTGACGCGGGCGGAAGAAGATGCTTCCGGACGATCACGCGCTTATCTGGTCGATTACTCGGCAGAAGAGGTCATTAACTGGAATTACGACCAGACCGGCAATCTGGAGTGGGCGGTGATCCGCACTTCGTGCCTGCAACCCTCGAAGGTGACGGATGCGAAGTGGCAGCGGGAGACGCGGTGGATTTATTACGACCGGGAGGTTTTCCAAATTTATCGCAGGGCGGGTGAAGGGAGCCCGATCGAACCAGTCGACGAAGGGCGGCACGGGCTGGCGTCGCTGCGGCGAGTTCCTCTGTTCCGGCTGCAGGTGAGCGAAGGGCTCTGGTTGATGAACAAGGCAGCACTGCTCCAACTGGAGCACTTTAACAAATCGAATGCGCTGGCCTGGGCCATCACGATGAGCCTCTTCGCCACGCCGGTGGTGTACTCGGACCGGGAGTGGAACCAGATCGTCGGCGAATCGTATTACATCCAGCTGGGTCCGGAGGACCGGTTCGGGTGGACCGAGCCGGAAGGAAAAGTCCACCAGATTGCCGCTGATAACCTGGTGCGGCTGAAAGATGAGATTTACCGCGTGTGCTATCTGCTGACGCAGGCGGGGAGCGCCAGTTCCGCCGACCCACGTATGTCGGGGTTGAGCAAGCGGATGGATTTCAGCATCACGCAGGAAGTGCTGCGCGCTTACGGCGACGCGGTCAAAGACGTCATGAAGCAGGTGCTGCGGGCGATCGCGGCGGCGCGCGAGGACGGCGTGACGATCGATGTATCCGGGCTCGATGAATTTGATATCGATGATTTCAGCCACGAACTGGACGACGCCAAGAAGCTGCTGGCTCTCGGAATCGGCTCGGAGACATTACGGAAGCAGGTTTTCAAAAAGCTGTCGTTCAAGTTTCTGTGCGACGCGCGCCAGGAGATCAAAAACCAGGTGGCTGACGAAATAGACCGGATGCAATATCCGGCTTAGGAGAGACATGGAAGAACCCGAGGTACAAGCGATTGTACGAAGCGCAATCCAGGAATTCGTCAATCAGGAGCAGGCGAAAAACGAACCGGCCGTCAAAGCGGAGCTCCAGGAGGAGCGCAAGCGCCGGGAACAGCTGGAGCGCCGGTTGAACGAGCTGGTGGAAGAGAACGCGCGCAGCCGGAAAGTGGCCGAGGAAGCGGAGCGGAGCTCGGCGGTGCGCGCCGAGCTGCAGCGGCTGGGAGTTGCCAAAGTCGACCTGGCCTTCAAGGCGGTGCAGGACGGCATCGTGCGTGCCCAAGACGGGCGGCTGATGGCGCGGAGCGACACCGGGGAGATTTCGGTCAAAGAATATCTGACGGCGTTTGTAAAGGAGAATCCGGAGTTTCTTCCTGCGCGGATCAGTGGCGGCACCGGAATGACGGCAGCGTCGAAGGCGCCGGCCGGCGGCGGGGGTTCGATCGACGTGGAGCGAATCCGGCCCGGCATGAGCGCGGACGAGATGCAGCGCGTGCGCGAGGAGATCGTGCGTGTGGCATCGCAGACGCTGCGGGGATTTTAGAAGCAGATCCGGCCCAGCGGCCGGCAAGACCAAAAGCAAGGAGAAGAAGTGGCAGCAATTACCTCAAGTAACGTCGCAAACGCGATTGTGAAGCTGGTAGCGGCGGACGCATTGCCGGTGCTGGTGGGGAACCTCGTGATGGGGAACCTGGTGAATCGCGATTACGAGCCGGTGCTGGCAAACGCCGGAGACACAGTGAACATACCAATCCCGCCGACGATGGTGGCGAACAACATTCTCGAAGGCGGCGAGGTGCAGACGCAGAATCCGAGTCTGGGGAATGCGCAGATCGTGCTGAACACGCACGCGGAAGCAACGTTTCAGATTCCGGATGTGACCAAGGTCCTGGCGGTTCCGGACCTGTTGAGGATTTACATGGAGCCGGCGGTGGCGGCGATCGCGCAGCGGGTCGAGAGCGACCTACTGAACTTGGGCGCGCAATTTACGGCCAACGCACCGCTCGGGACGGCGGGCACCCCGATCACGGAAGCAGTAATCGATTCGGCAGAGACGGCGCTGTTCCTGGCGAAGGTTGCGCCGACCGAGCCCAAGTACTTCGTGGTGGATGCCGCGACGTACTCAACGTGGCGCCAGATCCCGCGCTTCAGCGAGTTTCAAACCGCGGGAGATGCGGGACTCGGCGCGATTGTTTCCGGCACCGTGGGGAAGATCAAGGACTTCTTTGTCTTCCGCTCGCAATTCGTTCCCAAGACGGGAAGCGGCCCGGTGACGACTCACAATCTGGCGTTCAGCCGGAACGCGATCGGGCTGGTGATCCGGCGTCTGCCGCAACCGCTTCCGGGAACGGGGGCGATCGCGGAATACGCCGAGCTCGGAAACTTCGGCATGCGGGTGGTGATGAGCTACCAGCCCAATACCCTCGCGCAGCAGTTCACGGTGGACGTGCTGTACGGCTGCGGTGTCCTCCGCAACAGCTGCGGGATTCAGGTCAACACATAGTCAGGCGGCGCGGAGTGGGGCGGGAGGTCCCGCCCCCTCCAAAGCACGCGGGAGAACACAATGGATCTGAAACGATATTACGAGAAAGTTCGCGAAGTCGAATCCTCAATTAACGATGCGTTCGTCGTGGTGGCCAGCCTGGAAACACCGGACGGCGGCAAGGCGGGCATCTTATCGGAGGTGCCCTCGAGAGTGGCCGCGAGAATGGTGGTGGATGGCACAGGGAAGCTGGCGTCCAAGCCGCAGGTCCAGCAATTCCGCGAGGCCCAGGCCCAGGCGCAGCGGGCTGCCGAGGAGGCCGCAACGGCGAACCGGGTGCAGCTTACAGTTTTACCGCTAGCCGAATTGAACCGGTTACGAGAGACCGGAAGTCTTCCCAGAGAGTAGGACAACCGAATGCCTCTGTTTACAGACGGTCCGGTGTCCAGCATCGAAGATCTGAACGCGCAGGACTCTCAACTATTGGATGTCGCGAGCACCGAGGGCATCGACTTGACGCGAAAACTCGAGCTGGCGCAAGAGGACGTGGGCGTGGAGCTCACAGCGTTGTTGAGCAAGTTGAGTTACGCGGACCAACCGTTCTGGATTGCCCCGAAACCGGACCTTAGCGCCGTGGTGGTGACGCCGGCATTGAAGCGCTGGCACACCTACGTGGCGCTGGAGTTGGTGTACTGTGACGCCTACAACAGCCAACTGAACGACCGGTATGCGGGCAAGCGGGACCAGTTCCATCAAATGGCGCAATGGGCGCGTGAAAAGTTAATACAAACGGGCGTCGGCCTGGTTTCGCAACCGGTTTCGCGAGCAGCCACGCCGGTAGTCACGCCCATACCGGGCTCGCTGGCGGATGGGACGTATTACGTCAGCATGGGCTGGGTCAATGCGTCGGGTGAAGAGGGAGCGAGCGCGGCGCCCGCCGCGATGAGTATCGCGGCGAGTACACTGCAGGTGCAGCCGGGAACGGCACCAAACAATGCAGCGGGCTGGAACGTATACATCGGTCTCGACGCGGAGAGCATGAACTTACAAAATGAATCGCTGATCGGAGTTGGCGATATGTGGCGGCAGAATGGGCCTCTGGTCACGGCAGGACGCGCGCCCGGGACCGGGCAAGAACCCATATATTTAAAGCCGCTTCCGCGCGTGATCCAGAGGGGATGATGAGCTCGAAACTAGGCAGTGCGGCAGCGACCAAAGTGATGGAGCGGATCACAGCGCCCACGGGCATGAACGCCGGCCTAGCCGCGCTGACAGAGCCGGACAGTTTGCTGGCAGCCCCGGTCGAGGCGGCGCAGATTCGCACGCAGAACGTGGCTGCCGATATGGCGGAACGCAGCGGGGCGATGCGGTATCCGGCGGTCCACATTTATTGCGAAAAGATCGTAAACGATCTGAGCGAAAAATTTCGGAGCTTCTCCGGAAGAGTGCAGATGGCCATCGAGCTCCGGCATTCCCAGGACAAGCTGAATGGGCTGCAGGACGCGGTTGAACTCTATGCCGATTCGATCATGCAAATGCTCGACGGAGCGCGGGGCGACTGGGGAGACGGCATGTTTTACGTCGGCGGATACGAGGTAGCGCTGACGGCGGTAAAGCAAGGCGGCAGGAATTTCATGCAAGCAGCAAAGATCACATTCCAGATCGGAGTGAGTAGAAACTGATATGAGCTCTTATGTCTTGTCGAACGCGAACCGGTTCTATACGGCGCTGGAGAGCTCGTATGGCATGGTTGGAGGCATCGTCGCCGCCAACCGGATTCCGGCACTGAAGCTGATGGTGACACACCAGCGCGAGACGGCGGACCGCAAGGATAAAACCGGCAGCCGGACGTTCCCGGGGCTACCGAATGGGGGACGACGGCGGACCGATTTCGAACTGCGGACGTATTTGACCAGCTGGGACAAGGCACAGGCCGGCCCTGGATACGGCCCGTTGTTTCAGGCGGCACTGGGCGCGGCACCGGGCCGATTCGGGGGTGGAACAGTTGGTTCGAGCGCGAGCGACGGGCGGCTCTCGTTCACGGCGGCTCATGGCCTGAGCGCGGGGCACGCGGTAGCTTCGGGCGGAGAGATCCGGTTCGTCTCAGCGATCGTGGATGCCACCACCGTGCAGATGAACGCACCATTCACGGTGCTTCCAACCGCAGGGACGATTTTGGGAGCGGCCGTGACCTACGGGCTGGCGACGGAACTGCCGAGCGTGAGCGTCTTTGATTATTGGAGCCCGGCCACGGCCGTGCAGCGAGTGTTGTGCGGGGCCGCAATCGATCAACTGGAGATGGTGATCAACGGCGACTATCACGAATTCTATTTCAGCGGGCAGGCGCAGGACGTACTCGATACGAGCAGCTTCGCTCCCGGAGGAGGCCCACTGCAGAGCTTCCCCGCCGAGCCGGCGCTGGATGCTTTCGACTACTCAATCGTGCCGGGAAATATGGGACAGGCCTGGCTGGGAACGTCGCCGGCGCAGTTTTTCACGATTACGAACGCGTCGGTGCTAGTTAAGAATGCTTTGGACACACGCGCGCGCGAGTTCGGCTCAAGCCTGCCGCGAGCAGTGTCGGCAGGGCAGCGAACCGTCACGGCCGCATTTCATTTATACGGCTTGGATGACGAGGCCACGACGGGGCTGTACCAGGCCGCGCGGCAGCAATCGCCGATTACGGTGATGTTTCAGCTGGGTGAGTTGGAGGGGCAAGTAATGGCGGTCCACCTCAAAAGCGTAATTCCAGAAGTGCCGGAATTCGACGATAGCGAGAACCGGCTGCAATGGAAGTTCCGCGCGTCGCGAGCGCAAGGGACGGTGGACGATGAGGTCGCGGTAGCGTTCGGATAGCGATGACTTATGAGAGCGTGGCGGTGGTGGACTCGCGAGTGGCGCCGGGGGTGACATTCACGGTGGCGAAAATGTCGTACGGACGGCGAACAGAGCTGATGCGACGGATTCGCGAGCTCGCGCGACACATGGAATTTCTGGAAGCGGGCAAAGAGCCGGCGGACAAGATGGACGCAGCGGTGGCAGAAGCGGAGATCGGCCGGCTGTACGTAAGCTGGGGCCTCCGGGCCGTATCGGGACTGGTCGTCGACGGGGCGGAAGCGACACCCGAGCTCTTGGCGGAGAGCGGCCCGGAGGATCTCTTTCGCGAGGCACTCATGGCAGTGCAGGCGCAGGCAGGTCTGTCGGACGAAGAAAGAAAAAACTGATCGTCGCCTTCCATTTTCAATTTTCGAACCAGGACGGTTGGAAGTGCGAGCGTTGCCGAAAATCCGGACTGGAGCAGAAAAGACGGTGCGGGTGGCTCGGGCTGCGCGAGGAGCCTAGGGCGGCTCCGGTTTGGGCGCGAAGAGATGTCGCGCTCGGCGTATGCCCGAAGTCGTATATCACGGCCGAAAGCATGGCGCTGCTGGATACATTCGTAATGCGCCGGCGCCTGGGGCGAACGGATGTTTCGCTGCTGAGCGGCCGCGAGGTGGATGCATTTTTGCTTTTGGAAGAGACGGTCGCGCGGGAAATCAGAGATGGCCAGCAAGACGCAAGACATCATTTATGAAAGTTTCAAGGCGCTGTCGAGCGGGGGCCCGGTGGCGAAGGCGCTGGAACACACGGCTGCTCAGTTGGGCGCGCTAACGGCGGCTACGTCCAGCAACTCTAAGAGCACCGGGAACTCGGCCTTAACGGCAGTGTCCAAAGTATTCACCAGCGGACTGGGGCTGGTTCCGCTGGTGAGTGGGCTGCTCGGCCTGTTTGGCGGTGGCGGGCCGGAGCAGCCCCCTGCTCTTGTGAAGTACAGCATGCCGGAAAAACTTTACTTTCAAGGCGCGGACAGCGGCGCGAACATTTACTCAGGCGACTACGATCAATACGGATTGCCGCGCGTATACCGACCTGCGCCAGGGTCGACGACCCCAGGGGAAACCGCGCCCGTTACGGGGCCCATTCGAGGCGCGGTCTCCGGCGGGGCTCCGCAGATTATCGTCAATGTGCAAGCGATGGACTCGCGCTCGTTCCTGGATCACAGCACGGAAATTGCACAAGCGGTGCGGCAGGCGATGCTGAATCTAAACTCCATCAACGACGTGGTGAGCGACTTATAAAATGCCCGGTACGTTTCCCAAACTTCGGACGAACGCTCTGGCTCAGTATCCGGCGACGCGGAGCATACAATTTCAGAATCAGGTACTCCAGTTCGTCGACGGGACAGCGCAACGCTACCGCGATTCGAGCGGGGCGCTGCTGGAGTGGCAAATTCGGTTGGACCTGCTGGACGAAAACGAGATGGCGGCGCTCGAGCAATTTCTTCAAGACAACCAGGGGGCTTTCGGCGGCTTCGCGTTTACGGATCCCTGGGACGGGCAGGTCTACCCAAACTGCAGCTTCGCGAGTGGCGATCTCGCGCTGACATCGCTGTTGGAGCAGCAGGGGCAAACCACTCTTACAGTTCGGCAGAATCGGGGATAGCACATGTTGACGTACCCTCAATTGATAACCGGAGCGCTCGCGCAATTCCCTGTGCGGAAACAGAGGCGTTTGCGCACAATCGTCAATACCCTGGCGGACGGGCGCTCGGTCAGGCTGGCGGATCCGGCAGGCGAAATCATGGAGTGGCACCTGCAATACGCCGATCTTTCGGATGAAGAAGCTTGCGCATTGAAGCAATTCTTTGAGGCGACAGAAGGAAGCCTTCGTGTATTTACGTTTCTCGATCCTACCGGCAACCTGTTTGCGTGGAGCGATCACCTGGACTATGCCGGATGGATCAAAGGGCCGCTGTTATCGGTTACGGGCGGAGTGGCAGATCCGACGGGGGGAGCCAAGGGGTGGCGCCTTTCTAACGCGGGTGCAGCAGGCCAGAGTCTCTCCCAGATTCTGGCAGTGCCGAGTGGATACATATATTGCCTGAGCGCTTATGCCAGATCGTCGGCGCCGGGCGCCACCGTCAGCTCACTTCGGGGATCTGCGCGCTGCGAGCATGTCTTGACGAGCGAGTGGAAGCGCCTCAGATTTTCGGGAACCGGCGCCAACCGGTCCGACGCGATCGAATTCGGATTTGAGGTGCCGGCCGGCGGATCTCTGGATGTGTATGGGATGCAAGTTGAGCCGCAGACGGGAGCTTCGACATACAAGCCGAGTACGACCGGCGGTGTCTTTGCCAACGCCTGGTTCCGCGATAACAGCCTCTCTTTGACGGCGACGGACGTGAATCGTCACTTCGCGACGGTGAGCATCATCCATGGCAACCGTTTATGATCTGAAGGAACAGGCGGTCACAGACACGCCGGTTCTGGTATTCGACTGCACGCTTCCCAACGGATTGATTGAACACTGGTGCACTCATAGCATCACCCTGGCCGGAACGGCTTACGAGGCCCGAGTCTTGCAGCACAGCGCGTTCGAGATACAGACCGCCTCCGACCAAGGCGTCGACGGCAGCCCACGAATTTCGATTCTCCTGGCGAACGCGGATTCCCATTTTTCAGAAATCGAACGCTCCTGCGGGTGGAAGGGCGCGCGCCTCGCGATGAGCTTCCTGTTTTACGATTTGCGGAGTCAAACGGAAACGACCGATACCGTAGTTCTTTTTCAAGGGATCTGCAACCCGCCCGACGAAATCCGCGAGGCGACATTCCGTTTGACCGCCGTGAATCGGATGAACCTGCAGCGGCTGGTGCTGCCGCCGGTTCGCATTCAGCGGCGCTGCCCCTGGCAATTTCCGGCGAACCTGGAGCAGAGGACTGAAGCAGTGGATGGCGGCGCAGCCGGGAGATACTCCCGCTATTACCGGTGCGGATATTCTCCCGACTGCGCAGACGGCCGAGGGCAACTGAATGCGGGCTCGCCATTCACTTCGTGCGGATATACACGCGGCGAGTGCGAGGCGCGCGGAATGCTGAACCGGTTTGGCGGAATCGAATATGTTCCACCCGCGATTCCGGTTCGGGCCTACGGGAAAGACTGGACCACATCGGAAGTCGCGGTCAGCCAGGCGCGTTATAACGATTTCGTCCCGATGGTGTACGGAACCGCATGGTACACGCCGCCGGTGGTATTCGCGCGTAACGACGGCAATTTGACGCGCATGGAAGTGCTCCTCGGCATCGGGCCGATGCACAACGTGCTGAAGGTGCTGGTGAACGACGTCGAGATCCCGCTGGCGGTCTCCGGTACTAATATGACGGGAACGGGCTGGTACAGCATTCCGACGTTCGGCGGCCGCGATGGTGGATTCGACTTGAATTTCCTGGACGGCCGCGGACAGCCGGTCGGCGACCCGTACGGAAGCATGGCGTATCTGGCAGTTGTTGTCCCGACGCGATTGAGCAGCGGCGCCTCGCTCGCCACGGTGAAGGTGCTGGCGGAGGGGCTAATGCTGCCGAAGTACGGGGCGGACGGCTCCTACGCCGGGGAGGAATTCTCCAGCAACCCGGCCTGGATTTTATTGGATATTCTGCGGCGGAGCGGCTGGGCGCTGCCGGAAATCGACCTCTCAAGTTTTGCGTCGGCCGCGGCGTATTGCGAAGAGGGAATAGACGCCCTGGATTTGAACGGCAACCCGATCACGCTGCCTCGGTTTCAATGCAACCTTGTCTTGCGCAATCGCAGGAGTGGCGGCGATGTGGTGCGCGGCATTCGAAACGCGGCGCGGTTGTATCTGACCTACGGGACGGGCGGGCTGCTGCAGCTTGAAGTGGAGAATACGGCGGCGCTGGAATCTCCGGCCAAACCGGCGTGCTCCAACAGCACGGAACCGCTCAACGGAGGCTGGCCGAGTTACGAATTCGGCGACGGGTCGACCGGTGTTTCCGGTATTCTGCGCCGGGCGAGCGGAGAACCGGCGATGGCCATCTCGGCGCGGAGCACCGCCGATACACCGAATCGGCTCACCGTGGAATTTCAGGATGCGCTGAACGGATACCAGCAGGACAGCTATTCGATGGTAAACCCGGACGATGTTGCGCGCGCCGGCCAGGAAGTCTCCGCGACGCTGCCGGCGCTGGGATTACCGAATTACGACCAGGCGGCGCGCATTCTGAAATGCAACCTCGACAAGTCGGTCCACGGGAACACTTACATTACCTTCGATACGAGCGTGAAGGCAGTGGGCATCAGGCCCGGCGACCTGATTACCCTCACATATTTAAAGGAGGGGTTCAGGCGACACCCGTTTCGTGTTCTTAAAATTGCACCATCAACGAATTATCGGACATCAACGATAACGGCACAGATTCACGACGACGCCTGGTACGCCGACAGCAACGGCCAGGGCGGCGCAGCCGCCGGGGTGGGCCGGCGGGGCGATGCCGGACTCGGGCTGCCGCGGCCGCTACTGGGGACCGTGCTCGATGCAAACGGCGACATTGAATTCGGCATTGAAGAGACGGCTGCGGTGAGTAGCGATGGCGCCGCGGAAATCAGCTTATCTGTGAGCTTTGCACGGCCGCCTGCGGTGACGGGCAGCGGACCCGGGATGCCGCTGATCAGTCTGGCAGCCACCGTGGAAGGCGGAGGTTCTCTACCAGCCGGCGAGGCACTCTATTATGCGGTATCCGCGACGGACAGCGCGGGCAATGAGAGCGCACTATCGTTCGTGGTCAGGGCGCTGATCCCGAGCGATGGAGGCAGCGTGAAGCTGACGGGCTTGAGTTTCGCCGCGAGTTCGACTGCCTTTCACGTGTACCGCGGCGCGACGCCCGTTTTACTTTTTCGCATCGCCACGAGCCAGCTGCTGGCGTCGGAGTTCCTCGACACAGGCCTACCCAAACAAATGATCGCGCCTCCTGACATCAACTTCGATCATGCGAATTTTTACTGGCGCCTGGAGCTGGAACCGGAAAGTGTAGTCACAACGCATGGGGCTGCAACGATCGGAAACGAGACGCTGCAGATGGCGGCCAACCGGTTTCGTGGAATGAGCGCGCGAATCACGCGCGGGCGCGGCGCGGGCCAGGAGCGGACCATCCTGGGCAATGACGCAAGCACCTTGACCGTATCGCCACCCTGGGTCCTGGAGCCGGATGCGAGCAGTTTCTTCGTCGTGGCTGACGCCAGCTGGCGATTCGGTGCACTCGCGCAAAGCAGCCCGGTGCAGTTCGCGGTTCCCAACCGGTCCGGCCAAATCGTGCAGATCACCGGGCGCGCCGCAAACGTCAACGATGCGGAATGCGCGCCGGAGCTTTCGACCGTGACGCGCTGGACCGTCGGCGGAGCGGGAACCGCAGACAGCGCAGCACCACCGTTACCGGCCTTCGGGCTGGGGCCCGGAGCGCGGGCGGGGACGATCGAGTTGAGCGGGCTCTCCTTCTCTGATCTCGGCAATACGAAATCCGTTTCCGCAGCCACCCTGACGATTTACTACTGGGATGAGCTGCAAGGGCTGCCTTCGATCAGCGTAGGAACTGCGATCGGCGCCGGCGACCCGGAGGTGACGCTGAGCAGCCCCGGCAGCGCCATGCCGGGCAGCGTGATTCAGATCGACGCCGAGGTCATGCGCGTGGAAAGCGTGCTCGACGGGGGGCTTGCGTATACAATCACGCGCGGCATACACGGAAGCACGGCGGTGGGGCATGCCGCCGAGGCGCATGTCTACCATCTCGCGAATAAAATCGTGATCGCCCCGTTTCCACGGGACTTCTTCGGAAGCCCGTACAGCGGCGGCTGGAGTCTCCCGGTAACGCTGCCGAGCGTTCGCGTGGCCAGCGCCGAACTGTTTGTCACGAATACGATCGGCAACAGCCTCGCGCAGAGTCTCTGTCTTACCGGGACGGTCGAAGGAGGCTTGCGGACGTTGTCCGGGCGCCAAATCAGCCTCGCGCTGGACGGGACGGTAGCAGTCGAGGCAAACGCGGTGCCCCCGGTGAGATTGCCGCAAGCGAGTAGCGTTCGCGATATCTTCGCAACCGTAGAGCGGCCGCCGGTCGGATCGCCGCTAACCTGCGTCGTTCGGGTGAACGGCACAGCGATCGCGACGTTGACGGTACCGGCGGGACAGATCGTTTCGAACACGATTGACATGACGACGACCCCGAGCGTGGAGGGACTCGTCATCCCGGCCGATCAACCTCTCACGCTGGACGTCACAGCCGTAGGGTCGACGTATCCCGGGCGGCGGTTGATCGCGATCGTGCGCTTGTGATGGAAACCATCTACAAACTGCAGCCGAATCGGACCATGCATCTGCAGGGCGTCAGCGCGTATGGGGCGGCTGCCGCGCTGTGGGGGACCTCAGAAGATGGCTTCACAGTCTCGGGTGTGTTCCGGGACCCGGCGGATTTCGCCGTGCTGGTGCTCTGGGACCGCGATGATTTCTACGGTCATCCGCGATGGTCATACCTGCCGGATGGAAATTTTTCCGGTATGGTGCTCGACTTCGACATCACCTTCCAGAACGTCCAAGCCTTCGAATCGAAGAAGGCGCCCTGGACGGATTGGCCGTATCTGGATTGCCAACTCACGAATGGACAGCGACCGCAAAGGAAGCTGATCGAACTGGCGGCTGGGCCCGGTGGCCGCACGGGCGCGAGCGGCACGTTCACGCTAAACGCGGGAACCGTTCAGGGATATGACCGCGTGACGTTGTGGTACCAGAACCTGGCGTTCGATTACGTCGTACCGGCCAATCCGAACGTGACGGCGGACGAGATCTGCCAATCGCTGGCTGCTCAAATCAGCGGCACGAACTGGAGCGCCAACGGGCCGGTCGCCCTATCGGCCACGGCCAGCGGCAATCAGATCACGATCACGGCCGAGCCGGGCGCGGACGGCAACATGGTCACGCTATACGAGCTGCACAAGAATTCCAATCTATACTTCACGCCGGCTTCCTTGCGGCTGAGCGGCGGCAGTTCCGATAACGTTCGGTGGCACGTGCATGTGGATTTTGCCGAGCTGGGATGGACCGACATCCAGAAGCTGTGGCTTACGTTCGCGCCGGCTCTGGCTAACGGTAGCGCGTATACGGCAACCGAGTGGCAGGTCGTGGTCTCGAACTGGGCCGTCACCGACAGCGCCGAAACG
Source organism: Bryobacteraceae bacterium (assembly GCA_035295805.1). Classification (GTDB taxonomy): domain Bacteria; phylum Acidobacteriota; class Terriglobia; order Bryobacterales; family Bryobacteraceae; genus PSRJ01. The sequence goes on from DATGII010000216.1 coordinate 30,581, forward strand.
AGAGTGCTGCGGGTAGCAGGATCGAACTCCGTGCGAATCGAAGAAGACAGCGCGTGGGTGCAGTACACAGGGAATTGGGAGGCAGCGCCCGAGGTCAAAGGAGTGTTCAGCGAAGGACGGGCGATGCGCGCATCGCAACCGGGCGCCACCGCGACGGTGGCCACACACTGTGGGCAGACCTGCGATATTTACGTCGGAACGCGACTGGATTTCGACTGTGGCAAGGTGGAATTGATTCTCGACGGGGTAGCCGGCCCACTGCTTGATTGCTACCGGCCGGCGGACCAGGCGCAGTCGCGAATCCGGCGGAAGGCGTTCAGCGGCGTCGCGGCGGGAGAACATACGCTGGAGATTCGCGTTCGAAGCGATTGCAACCCGGAGAGCCAGGGGACGAACTACTATTTCGATTTCATCGAATGCGTGGTCCCCAGCGACGTGCCCGACGCGCCGCAGAGGCGGACTGATGTAGCGGTCGCGACGGATTTCGATACCGACCATACCTACAAATGTTCGCCGCAGCGGCTGGTGTGGGGCATCGAGAAGAGCGGGCTGGCCGGAAGGATCGACCATTACGCCGGGGTGTTCTGGTGGAAGCAGTCGATTGGCGTCGGCGGCTCGATTCCGAGCGTGCGGGTAGCATGCACAACTGCCGGCGACGCTTTCCTCACCATCAGCGGTTGGACAATGGGAAAATCGGTGTTCCCGGCGGATACCCCCGAGACCGTGGCGGCGCATTTCGCTTATTTCATCAATGAGGCGGCCGGAGGGATCTGGGCCGACACCGATGGGAACGGAATCCTGCGCATCTATTGCCGCTCGGGCAGCTTCAGTTTTACCTGTGGCGCTTCGGGAGCGGCGAGCGTGGTTGGGGGATCCCTCAGCGGAGGCATTCCGCCTACGTGGCAGATCGACCCGAGCGCGCCGCTGGTTTTCAACCGCGCATTCCGGGATTGGCATGCGGACTTTCTTGCAACACTCAAAACGGCGGGGATGGATGCGGTAGTGTCGTTTTCGCAGGAACTGGTACAGGCGCCGGACAATCCTCCGGTTGCCGTATGGTATCAGCGACACTGGGATGGGGCACCGGTCTCGACGGCAACCGGTTTTCAGAACCTCTATAGCTCGCAATGCGCGTTTTCCGGGGCGGTCCAGGATTATTTGAAACGCGCGTACGACGCGATGGCCGGGTTGATGGAAGCAGCGGGATTGACGCCGCGCCTGCAATGCGGCGAGGCGCTGTGGTGGTACTTCGCGAACGGCTCGGGAATGGCCTTCTACGACGAGGACACACAGGCCGCATTTCAGGCTGAACAACGACGCGCACTGGCGCGGTTTGTGACACCGAATGACAGCCCGGCGATCAATGGATGGGTGGACGCGAACTTTTTGCGATCGCGGCTGGCCTCGTTTGTGCAAGGGATCCAGACGTACGTGGCGGGGCGGCATCCCGGGGCCTGGTTCGAACTGCTGTGGCCGCTGGATGTGAATCTGCCGGAGACTAAACAGCTGAACCGGTACGTAAATCTTCCACCGCAATGGACACAGAAGAGCGGATCAGGATTCGATTCGTTCCTCTGCGAGGGTTTTCAGTTTGGAGGCCTTGACCGGAACGTGGACGAGGTGGCGCGCTGCGCCGCCTATCCGTTCCAGGAACTGGCATGGCTCGCAGCGGATTGCGGATACCTGATGGGGCTGTTCAATCCGGGATGGCCGTGGGAGCGCGAGTTCCTGGCCGGCAGCCGGCAACTACCCGGAATCATGAAGATGTGGGCGTACGACCACATCTGCCTGTACGGGCGAGGCGTGCCTCTGCCGGAGGAAGCGCGAACGAGCGCCCTCGCGGATACGAGCAATTAAAGCGTCATCCCGCCATCGACGCAAAGCACCTGGCCCGTGACATAGTTGTCGGGCTCCAACAGAAACCGCACGGCTCGCGCCACATCCTCGATGCGGCCGAAGCGCGGAATGATTCCATCCTGAAGAAAGCGATCGTATTTTCCGGACGCGATGCTCGGTTTGGCCATGCCCGCCGCTATCACGCCAGGACTGATCACGTTGACTCGGATGTTGCATGGGCGAGATTCTCTCGCGAGGATCCGTGCGGCATGCTGCAGGGCGGCTTTTTGCGCGGCGTAGATGGTCGAGCCGGGAAATAACGCATTAGCCTGCATTGTGGAGAACAAGACGATCGCACCTTCGACGCTTTTGGCTTTCATGCGAGCGACGGCTTCCCGCGCGAGCAGAATCGGGCCTTCGTAGTTGATCTGGTGAGAGCGAGACATGACGGACGGCACATCCGCATCACTCGCCACACGAGCGGGATCTCCGGCAAACACAACCAGGCCGTAGAGTGCCGGCGCGGCATCGAGCAGCTGCATGCGTCCCGCCGTCTCCGCGATATCTGCCTGGATGAGCGTCGCGGAGGCCTGCCACATGCCGGCGCGCTCCCGGTTCGAGCGGAAGCCCAGGACAACCCGCGCGCCCTCCTTCAGCAATCGCGACGTGACCGCGGAGCCCAGGCCGCCGGTGCCGCCCGCCAGCACGACTTCCCTGCCCCGCAACGATTCAAGCAACCGTTACGCCCTCTTTGGCCGTCACCTCTGAAGGAACCAGTTCCGGCTCGAGCGCGAGATACCCACAAGCCACTACGACAAGAAACATGGTCAGCACTTCGCTGTCGCCGAGGTTGTGCTCGAAAAATCCGGCCGAGAGAGTCGCGAGCAACACCGCGATACCGCCGTGCAAGAGAAAGCGCCGGTCGCCGCGCCCGGGCGCCAGAACGCGGAGCCCGCGCGCGAAATCCCAGCCGATCTTACCGAGCATCCACATCAACATAAACATCGTCGGGATGCCGCGCTCGGCGGCAAACTGCAGATAGATGTTGTGCAAGTGCCCGTACCAGCCGATCGGTAAGGGCCGGGGAATGTCGGCGGGAACATATTCATCGAAGTGCAATTTGACGCCCTCGGGACCGAGTCCCAGCAGCGGATGCTTCCGAATAATCTCAAGGCCCGTCCGCCAGGTAACCATGCGGTGCGCGTTGGAATCGATGCCGGTTCGGGGGTGAATGACGGAAGTGAAGCGCTCGCGGAGATCCGCGGGCGCGAACAAGACCGCGAGCACGGCAACAATCGGCAGCACCGCCAGCACCCAGCGGCGCCAGAACCAGATGAGATAAATGCCGCCGATCCCGCAGCCCAGCCAACTGTTGCGCGTCATGCCGAGCACCACTGCGAGCGACATAAGCACCGCGCACAAAAGCCAGAGCCAGGTACGGCGCAGCGCGGCAGGCGCGTAGAACAGGAATGCAGCGAGCATGAGCAGCGCAAACATTTCCTGTCCCGAAAACGTCATCCAGTGGCTCATGAAACCGGTGATGCGATCGCCGGGCACGTAGTAATTGTAGAAACTGATGTGAAGCTGCTGCGCCTCCCGCACTTTGGCCCCGAACTGAACGAAGCCGCGCAGCGCCACCAGCGCGCCGAGCCCCGCCCACGAAAGCATCAGATATCGCGCCAGAGCCAAATCACGCAGCGTGGAGAACACGACCAGCAGGATAAGGAACACATAGAACTTACGGATTCCCGGTAAGCCGGCGGCGGGCTCGCCCGAGAATGCGAGCGAAAGGACGGTTCCGAACATGAACAGGAGCATCGGCAGCTTGATGGGAGGCCAGCGAAGCCTTTCGCCGGAGAGCAGCAGCGCAATGACGGCCAGAGCCAGGAGAATCTGGGAAACCGCAATGGAAATCAGAATGGAGCCGGCCGAGGCAAAGGCGAGCCACATGGCGCTGCGCGATAAAAACGGCGGCGTCTGATTCGTCACGACTGCATTATGTCACGCGACGCGTCCCGTCTGGCGGCTGATCCATTCGATGATGACATGGTCGGCCCAAAATCGATGCGGCCGGCGGCCGATGAACCCGAGATGGCCGCCGTGGTCGGCAGCCAGCAGTTCCAAGCACGAATTCGCCAGAGCGGCGGCGGATCGCACGCTCGAATACGGCACCAGCGTGTCATCGCGCGCATGAACCAGCAGAGCCGGCACGCGAATATTCTCAAGGAAGTGGACGGCGGATTGCGTTTGGTAATAATGAGCCGCATTCCCGAACCCGAAGGAAGGCGCGGTGATCCGGTCGTCGATCTCCTTCACCGAACGCAGGCCGGCGAAATCCGTTTGCTGATAGCGGCCGGTGGCGCGCAGGCGCGACCGCATACGCCGCACGAAGCGGCGTTCGTAAAGCCGGTTGTCCCAGGCTGCCAGGCGGCGCGAGCAGGCCGCCAGATCGAGCGCGGCCGAGACCGCGCAGACACCCCGAATCAACGGGTACGCCGCTTGCCCGAGTTCGCCGGCAAGCTTCAATACGACGTTGCCGCCCAGCGAGAAGCCCACCAGGAAAACCGGCCCGCGCCCGTCGCGAGCGAACTCCCGCAAAACACAGAGGAGGTCGCTGGTTAGACCGGCATGGTACAGAGTCGGGCAAAGGTGCTCGGTCCCCCCGCAAGTACGCATGTGAAACCGGTGCGCCGCGAACCCGGCGTGCAGAGCCGCGCGGCTGAGACTGCGGATGTAACCGGCTTCGCCGGAACCCTCCAGGCCGTGCACCATCACGATATCCCCCGCCAAGGAGCCGGGCGGCTGTTGGGACTGCACCAGGACGTCCACCTCCGGCTCGGTGCGATACAGACGGTCGCGTAACGGGAAGCGCTTCTCCTCTCCATTCCGCCGCCAGAGATGCCCGGCGATCGTTTGCAGGTGAGGGTTCCGGAAAAAGGGGCGAAAGGGAATCATGAAGGCCGTGTCAGCCCGGGCCGGCCGCCGATAATTATAACGAACCGCCTGCGGGCCGCGGCGGCGGTTATGTCGAGACGGGGTTCTCTCTGGCAGTTCGACTCCTGCGAATCCAGCCGACCGCCGACACGATGCTTCCGACCGTACAGACCACGATCAACGCGAACAGGAACCCCTCGACGATGGGATTCTTCGCCCACACGAGAATGCGATTACCGAACAGAAGCGCGAGCACGCCTACAACCGTGAACCGGACCATACGCGCCGCCCCGGTCAGGGTAAGCAGGCGCCGCCGCGGGTATTCCAGAGCCGCCGCGGCCATCACAAACGGCGTAAACGGAAACGGAGGCGGAGCGATGCTGGCGACAGCCAGCGCCCAGCCGGCATTTTGATTGACTTTGTTCTTTACATACTGGAGGCGCTTGCGCGGGAGGTGTTTGTCCAGACCGCGTTCACCTGCCTCCCGAAAAACGAGATCAACGAGCAGGCAACCCAGCACAGAACCGATCGTCGACATCGCGGCGTAGTAGAGCATGGGCAGGATTTTGCGTTCGCGGGCCACCAACGCGATCACCAGGAGGTCGTTGCCAAGCGGTGCGAATAGAAAGGAAGAATCCAGAATTCCCAGGACCAGCAGCCCGAGCCCTCCGAACTTCAGAATGAACAGGAACAGGAACTGCGTGAAGTGCCGCACGTTGCAGTGTCGATACACGTTTGATACCAAAGGGTAGGAGGAACTCTTCGACCATGGGGCGGTTCGTCAGCAGAGCGGGGCGGAAGATGACAAAGCCGGGCAACATCCTATTAAGGGTCACGGCGCTCGCAGGACTCCTGTACACGGGACACGCCCAGCCGCCGGGGAGTGGACCGCCAGTGAACCCGCTGGTTCTGACCGAGGCCATTCCGCTCGAGAATGCCAAAGGGCGGTTCGATCACTTTGCGATGGGCGGCGGACGCTTGTTCGTGGCCGCACTGGGCAGCAACGCGGTTGAAGTGATCAATATCGGAGGGCGGATCCTCGAGCACACGCTCAACGTTCCGGTTCCCCAGGGCGTCGCGTTCTCTCCTGAGACCAATAAGATTTTCGCGGCGAGCGCGCGCGGCAAAGTTTATATCTTTGACGGTAAAACATTCGGGCAAATCGCTACGGTGGATTTTGAAGGCGGCGCCGACAACCTGCGCTATGATGCAACCACCCGCCGGGTGTACGTCGGCTGCGGCGACGACGAGAAGACCGGCGCCATTGCCATGATCGACGCCGTCACCAATCAGCGTCTGCCGGAGGAGTACAAACTGGGCGGCGAACCGGAATCGTTCCAACTCGAAATGGCCGGACCGAAAATTTACGTCAATGTCCCCGACCTGAAACAGATCGCAGTCGTGGACCGGATCACCAAGCAAGTAACCCACTGGCCGTTGGGCGGAGTGGAGAGCAACTTCCCGATGGCGCTGGATGAACCGGATCACCGGCTGTTTGTCGGCGTACACGAGCCGCCGCGGTTGGCCGTCTACGACACCGGTTCGGGGCGCCTGGTGACCGCCATTCCCAGCGTGCAGGACAGCGATGACCTGTACTTCGACGCCTCTCGCAAGCGAATCTACATGCCAGGCGGAGAAGGCTTCATTTCGGTGTTTCAGATGACCGATCCGGGTCATTTCCGATCGGTTGCGAAAATTCCGACCGCCATCGGCGCCAAAACCGCGGGCTACTACGGCAAGCAAGGAAAGGGGTTCGACCGCTTCTACCTGGCCGTCCCCGCGCGGGGCCACGACAGCGCGGAAGTACGCATTTACACCGTGCAGGACTAGCCGCCACGATATCCAACGCCAGTATTGTCCGCCCCCACCCCACCCTGAACAATAGGGAAAGCCGATGATTTCACTGAGAAAACATATCGAGCTACATCCGGGTCAGGTGCTCGAAGCGGCTCTCGATGCTTATCGCGAATCGCTGGATGCCATGGGAGTGCGGAGCGCGGAGGTGTGTCCGGCGCTCGGCCCCGATCTACAAGACGCCCTGTCGAAAATCAAGGCGAAGCTTTCGAGTGACGCCGGCGCAGAATCGATGGCGCAGAGCGGCAAGAAAGTCGCCGACGAACTGGAGGACTGGGGAAGACGCGCCTCCGCTTATTATAAAGAGAAGGCGGCCGAGGCGCGCGAGATCATGGTCACGCTGGCGCAGACGGCGGAGGTGATTGCGGAACGCGACAACCGCTACGCCGGACAATTCGGCGATCTAACCGGGACGCTCAAGGCGATTGCCAATCTCGACGATCTGACCCAGATTCGCCAGTCGATCCTGCACAGCGCCTCCAAACTCAGCTCCTATGTGGAACGGCTCACGAAGGAGAATGAACAATCGGTGCGGCACCTCCGTTCGGAATTGGCCACCTTTCAGAGCCGGCTGGAAGAAGCGGAGCGGCAAGCATCGCAGGATCCGTTAACCGGCTTATGCAACCGCCGCTACACAGAAGCGCAGATTCGAATGCGGGTTGAGAAGGCGCTCCCGTTCTGTATTCTGGTGCTCGATCTCAATGGCTTCAAAAAAGTGAACGACAGCCACGGCCATATAGCCGGCGACGAATTGCTGAAGCAATTCGCGGCGCGGCTGCGTTCTGCTTTGCGCAGTTCCGATATCGTCGGCCGGTGGGGCGGCGATGAATTCGTCGTCGTGTTGGATTGCGAAGCGGTGCAGGCGTCCTCGCGGGTGGTGAGCATTCACAAGAAACTCGCCGGCGGATATGCGGTAAGCCACCGGCCAGGGCTCATCACCCTGACGGCCGCGGTCGGGCTGGCGGCATGCCATCCAGGCGATACGCTCGCGGCTTTGTTCGAGCGCGCCGATGAAGCGATGTACCAGCAGAAGCGCGATGCCCGCAGAAATGGAGGCCCTCACGCGAGCACGCCAGGCACGCGGTGAGCGCCGATTGCTGTACATTTCAACGATTAGTAACTCATTTTAATTCAAATTCTTACGTGAGCCAAAAATCTCTTGCGCGGGCCCCGGTGATGCGTTTAAAATTTTACCGTCTCGCTGACCGGTGAGCAGCGGCGTCACTCTGCCCCGTCCGGGGCTGATCATCTATTTTCGACGAAATTTCTCGTCCACTCGGGGAGCGAGTGAGATATGGATCTCAATCCGGCCATTCGATATCTGCGCGCGGAAGTCGACAAACTGAATCGAGTAATCGCTTCTCTGGAGAAGCTGATGTCCGATCCGGCATCTTCTCTGGAGCTGCCCGCCAAGCGGCGCGGACGCAAGTCGATGGGAGCGGAAGAACGGCAGCAAGTCTCGGCCCGCATGAAACGGTACTGGGCCAAACGCAGGCGAGAATCGAAATAAACAAAGGGCGGCTACGCGCCAGCCGTTTTCGCCTTGGGCGCCGCGGCGGCAGCTTTGTTGGCGCGAAACGCAGCCCAACGCTTGCGGGCCGCATCGGCGATCCGCTTCCGGGCCGCAGCGCTCATTCGGCGTTGCGCGGCGGCAGCGGGCCGCTCGGCCGCAGACGGCTTGGATCCCTGACGCGCAGCTGCCCATCGCTTGCGCTGGGCTTCGGCGATGCGTTCACGCGCCGCCGCGCTCAATGTGCGCTTCTTGCGGGCCGGTGCGCTCGTACTGCCTGACCACGCACCCGCACTATTGCCGGCGCCGCGACGCCCCAGTTCTTTGCGCAGCTCTGCCATCCTGGCTTCGATCTGCGAGCGCTGCTGTTCGTACCCGCGCAATGCCGCGGCCAGAAAGTCGGCATCGCCGGCCGAACCCGAACCTGATCTCGTACGTGCCATGCCCGCGATTATACCCCTTCGCGAGTAAGTCGAGCAGGCACTTATGATATGCTGTGCCACCATGAAGGGCTTCCGCGTACTGTTTGCTACGCTGCTGTGCGGCCTCGCGGTTGGTTCGGCACTCGCCCAAACCGGGAGAACCTGGACAGCCGCCGATCTCTTCCGCCGCAATGTAGGCACGCCGGAGCAGCAGAATACGGCGTTTCCTCCGCATAAGATCATCGGTAATTTGTACTATGTGGGGACTGAGTCGCTGGCGTCCTTCCTGGTGGCCACGCCGGACGGCCTCATCTTGATCAACAGCGATTTTGAGCGAACCGTCCCGGTAATTCGCGCGTCGGTCGAAAAACTCGGGTTTCGATTCAACGATATCAAGATGCTCCTTGGCAGCCACGCCCATGCCGATCACATGCAGGGCGATGCGCTGGTCAAAGAACTAACCGGCGCCACCGTAATCGCGATGGAGCAGGACGTTCCGGCGCTGCGAGCGATGACGCCAGGCAACAAACCTCATCCCATTGACCGAATCCTTCATGACGGCGACGAAGTCTCGCTCGGCGGCAGCACTCTGGTCGCGCACCTTACCCCCGGGCACACGCGCGGTTGCACGACCTGGACCATGAAGGTGCAGGAGGGCGGCAAAACGTACGACGTGGTGATCATCGGCAGCGTCGGAGTCAATCCGGGCTTTAAGCTGGTCAATAACCCCGACGTGCCGCAGATCGCCGAAGAATACATGCGCAGCTTCCGGATCCTGCGCGCCCTGCCTTGCGACGTGCCGCTGGGCTCTCACCCGGCCATGTACAACCTGGCCGAAAAATTCGAGAAGGCGGGCAAGGGACCGAATCCGTTTATCGACCCCGCCGGATATAAGGCGGAACTGGACATCCAGGAGACCGCGTTCCGCGCGGTGCTCGACGAGCAGAAGAAAGCGGCAACCCCATAAGCCCGCCGCTGCGCGGCGGCGCGTGGAAGTTAATAGTATTATTGAGATGGCGGCTAATATCAGCGCGTAGCGAGCGCCAAAATGGATTTATATAAAACAATTGCTGAACTCCGCGCCCGGAGGGACCAACTCGAACGTATCATTGCGCAACTGGAGGAACTACGATCGAGCGATTCCAATTCCGGTCCGCATGGCGTCAGACGGCGGGGCCGCAAATTCATGGGGCCTGAAGAACGGGCCGAAGTATCCCGCCGGATGAAACAATACTGGGCGAGCCGGGCCAAACGGTCCAAAGAACGCAGCGCCACCTGAAGCGATCCTTCCGGCTTGCGCGGCCGTCTTAGTTCACCGAGCGAGCTGGTCCGACGATATGTGTCGGATCCTGGTTGTTCTCCTGGCAGATATATTCCATGAGCTCGCCCTTCGGATCGAGACGGTTTCGGCCGACGAGCGTGAAGGGCTTTTCGTAGGCGCCGGGATCTTCAATCGTCACCTCATCGACCAGCGTGCCCAGATCCGGACGCGTGTAGCGTTCGACCGTGTGCAGTTTCTCGGTGTGCGGGTGGCCGGCGAAATCAAACCAGAACTTGTCGTTGAAACCGATGGTGTCGACAACCAGCGTATCGCCCTCCCAGTGGCCGATAGATTCGCCGTACCAGGTGGGATCGGGGTCTTCGGTATGCTTACGGCCGTCCATGAAAATCTGGCGATAGCTGTGGATGTTGCCTTCGAATAAAAAGTAGATGTATTTGGGCGTTTCCACGATAGTCCAGGGATAAGGGGCCATGCGCGGTACGCCGGTTGGCAGACAGTTCGCTTCGGGATCGTCGCCGGCCTTGCGCGCCTTGAACAGCTTCTCGGCGCCGGGGAGCAGAATCAACCTTTCACCCGGCTTAAGCGCGCGTGAGATGTCGCCGACGAAGTTGTTGTCGGGGCGCCAGACTCCGGACAAATCGACGCGCCCATTGGCAAGACGCGGCGCCGGCCCGGTCACCGCCGGCGGCCGCAAACCACCACGCCGCGCCGGCGCCTGTACGCTGCCTCCCGGCGGCGGCAGATCCGATGGCCTACGGGTCTCCGCACCGGGAGCCTGTGCCGCGGCAGGCGCGAGTAGCAGCACTACATTCACGATAGCGGCTGCGAAGGTGGAGCCGGTGAAATCCTTCATTGAAACAGACCTCCTGTTCGTTGCGCAGCCTCCCGGACCGCGCGCTTTGGAGGATTATATCAACCCGATCCCTGATCTTGCCGGAGCGGCAAAAACCTACCGCTTGTCGACCACCACTTTGCCACCCTTGAGCACGACCTTCGTCTTGAGCATGGATTGGATTCCGTCAAGCGGATTTCCGTCAAGCAGAATAATATCGGCCAGCTTGCCCGGCTCGAGGGTCCCGATCTGATCTTCCATGTGCAGGTATGCCGCCGTGTTCGGGCCCATGATCCGGATGATGTCGGCCATCGAGAACATGATGCTGTACGATTTCAGCTCGTGCTCGAGAACCACGACGTCGGCATAATTCTGATCGGTGCAGAAGCCAAGCGCTTTACCGCCGCTCGCGTCCCAGATGGTGCGGGCGTTGACGATGGTGTAGCCGGCCTCGGTGCCCATCGCGCGGCCCTGCGCGTCACGGTTCGCTCCGGCGATCGCCTCCGGCCACGGCTTGCCGTCGCGGAACCGCGGCGAATCGTCCCGCGGAAACTGAACCGGCGCGGGCGGCCCGGACTCGCGGTCGATGATCGGGGCGCCGAAGGCGATCAGGCCCAGAACAATGGAGTTGGTTTCCGCCACTTTGGCGGCGGCCTCGCGGCTG
>DATGII010000217.1:0-2934 GCA_035295805.1 Bryobacteraceae bacterium
GTTCTGCTCCCAGCCTTCGTAGGCGGGGTAGACGACCTGGCCCTTGTTGTAGGAATCGGCGCGAGCGAACGGTGTGGCGCAGAGCGCGAACGCGAGCAGGCCGCATCCGGCGGCACGCATGAGTTACTGGCCTCCGCCGCCTGACGCCGCGGGACGCGGTTGCCTGCGCGCCGGGGGCGGAATCAAATCGCCGTTGCAGAGCGGGCAGCCGATTACCACATCGTTGGCAGTCAGGTGCAGCCTTTCGCGGCGGCTCTTCATCTCGGCGTAGAACTGCTCGTCCGTCAGCGCGATGCCCTGGCCGAGATCGATGAACATATTTGAGATGCTGCGGTTGCCGGCGCCGGACCAGTTGCGCGGGTCGGGCACATTCTTATTCGCGGGCGAGGTGTCCATGTAGCCAATGATGTGGAGGATCGTGCCTTTGGGCAGCAGCGGCGCGTAGTCGTCTTCGTAATCGTAGACGCGGACCCAGTTGTGATCGTAACCGGCACAGGTGAGCGTCTGGATGTTGATGCCCCAGATGGCTTCGAGGCACATGCGGATGCCGGGGGCATGAAGGTGCGGCTCGAATGACGTGATTTTGGTGTTCTCGGCCAGCACTGTGTAGGCGTCGAGGCGCTGGTTGGCTTCATTGGGACGGATATCGATATCGACGCCGTTGCCGAGGCTGCGGCGAGCGTAGCGCACTGTGGGCTTGTAGCCCCTGGGGAAGAATTTGAAACCGAACAAAAGCCGCGCCTTGGTGTCGCGGCCGTTGGAATGGATATGGGTTGACGCGAACACCAGGTTGGAATGGGCGCGCAGGAGCTTGCCGGCGTCGTCCGGGAAGATATCGGCGTTGCGGCCGACTTCGTGGATGGGCCAGGTGCCGCTGCCTTCCCCTACGTCCTCACCGAGCGCGGCCTGCTGGCCGGGAACGGTGGTGGTCCAGATCATGTGATGGAAGACGTAGCGGGCGCCGACGGTGGCGCGGCCGCCATTGGACTGGGCGGGAATGTCGTTGACTTCGCGCATTTCGACGGACTTCACCCAGCGGTCTTCGGGCAGGTTGGTGGCGGCGGATTCGAGCTCACCCCACCAGTCGGGCGCGCCTTTTTTGACGGTGATCTCGGGGGTGGAGACGATCAGGTCGGGCTCGCCCAGGGTCCAGCGGTTGGTGTCGACGATGGGCTTGGGCGGCGGCAGGTCCCGAGGGTCGCCTTCGGGCGCGCCGGTGTCGGCCCATTTTGCGATCTTGGCCAGCTCGAGGTCGGAGAGCGACGGATCGTTTTTGTAGTGCTGGATGCCGATGTTCTTCTCGACGTACCAGGGAGGCATGGCGCCGCGCCGGTCGCGGATAAGCGTGCGCTCCTTGATGGCCTTGGCCCAGGGACGCACCTCTTTATATGTGATGAGCGACATGGGTGCGACGGAGTTGGGCTGATGGCAGTTCTGACAACTGCGCTGCAGGATCGGCGCGATGTCCTTGGAGAAAGTGACAGGGCCGGAAATTTGCGGGAGTTCGTCAGCGGCGAAGGCCAGGAGCGGGGACAGCAAGAGAAGCAGTTTCATGAGCGCAGACCTCCTTATCGGGGTCACCCAGGACTGTAGATATCGTAGTGGAGCAGAAGGCCGGGAGCAAGGCCACGGGTGGTACAGTGTGAGCGATGCGGAGATCGGGTTTGGGCGCGGGGATCCGGCTGGCGGTGACGCTGAGCATCGTGGCGGCGGTTGTATTTTTCGCGTTTCCGATTCTGTTTGCGCCGCGGGTGGAGGTGCCCGAAAAAGTGCAGTACGGCAGCGCCTCTTCGGTGATGTTCCAGATTGCCAATCAGAACCTGACACCGCTGCGGGCTGTAGAGTATAGCTGCGAGGTTTCCAGGCTGGTGCTGACGAGCGGAGCCGCGGTCAGGGATGCCAATGTGCTGAACCGGGGGAGGTTTCCGCGAATCGCGGGAAGGCGTGCGGCGCTGGGACGGTGCCAGACGGGGTACATCGTCACCATGCCGGTGAAAGCGGCGGAATACAAGCTGACCGTGACGTACACCGCGTATCCTTGGACGGCGCGGAAGGTGCTCACGGTACGAATCGCGGCGCAGTTTGACGCGAAGAACGAAGTGACGGGGTGGAAAACGGATTAGGGCGTAACGGTAACTTTGACCAGGCTGGTGGTCCAGCAGCACTGGAAGCCGCCGCCGCCGTCGCCGGAAAAATCGTTCACCTGGACATGTAGAACATAATCGCCGGGCTCGGCGAAGGTGGCATTGGTCGTGGCTTTGCCGTTGAAACCCTGGCTTTCGTTGGCGGTGCCTTCGGCCTTCGGGTTCGCCTTGTCAAACTTGACGGCGCCGGGGCCGCGATATTTCGACCAGAGGAGCGTCACTGGGGCACGGTCGGCGGCGCGCGGGGCGTTGGTGCCGCTGGTGTATTTCATGTCGTCGGTGATATAGAGGGTCAGCGGCAGGGGCTTCATTACGGATGTGGAGCGACTTTGCGCGTTGGCCAACATAGCGATCGGGCCCTGTATCGGCGCGCCGTTCTGTTCCCAGCGGACAACCGGCGGGGTGTTGCCGACGGCAATTTCACTGAAGGGGCTGATGACGTAATCGGCATTCATGCGCAGCGGGATGGTGGTGTACTGACCGTTTACGAACAGCGTCCAGGTGTATTTGTCCGTGGCCGTGAAGTCCTTGGGGATGGGAATCGCGAACATGCCGTACTTGCGGCCGGGGAGAAAGTGCGTGGGCTGGCCCATATCGGGGCCGCCGGGCTCGATGCGGTTGTTGGGACCGATGGGGATATCGAGCTCTTCGCGCGTGTTGCGATTGAAATAACCCACTAGAAAAGTGCGGACGGTTTTATCCGTCTCGCTGGGAAACCAACCCTCGAAGGCCCCCGTGACACTGGAGCCGAACTGGCGGCGGGGCTGTGGAATGCTGGCCTGTTCCGTTT
>DATGII010000218.1:0-29082 GCA_035295805.1 Bryobacteraceae bacterium
AAGCGATCCTCGAAAGCATTCCCACCGGTGTCATTTCTATCGGGCCGGATGGCTCTATCCAGCGCGTAAACCAGGCGCTGTCAAAGATCTTTCCCGCCGCCCAGGTAGCCAGGGCCGCGCGCCTGGAAGATCTGTTCTCGCGCGAAGATACCGCTGAAATCAAATACCTCATGAAGCGCGCGCGGCGCACCGGCGCCGCCTCGCGCCAGCTGGAACTGCGGACTGAGGACCTCAAGCTGCACCTGGCCGTGACCGTGTCGGCGCTCGAAGAGCGCCTGACCTCCGGTTACGTCGTCGTGGTCGAAGATACCAGCGAGTTGCTCCGCGCTCAGAAGGCGGCCGCCTGGCACGAGGTAGCGCGCCGCGTCGCGCATGAGATCAAGAATCCGCTCACGCCCATCGCCCTTTCCGCCGAACGCATCAGCCGCCAGTTGGAACGCGTCGAGCTGCCCCTTCCGGCCGGCCGCATCGTTCGCGAATGCGTCGATACGATCGCCAAATCTCTCGAATCGGTAAAAATGCTGGTCGATGAGTTCTCCACCTACGCGCGTTTCCCGGCTGCCCAGCCCGTGCGCTCCGACCTCAACGAAGTCGTAAACCGCGCCCTGGCGGTCTTCAATGGCCGTCTCGATGGCATCTCGATCCGGACCAGCTTTGCCCCGGACCTGCCGCCGGTCAACCTCGACCGCGAGCAATTTCAGCGCGTCGTGGTCAACCTGGTCGATAACGCCGCCGAAGCCATGCAGGATTCCCTGGTGAAAGATCTCTATATCGCCACGCAGCCGGCCAGCGCCGAAACAGTCGAGCTGGTGGTGGCCGATTCCGGCCCCGGAGTCAACCCGGAGGACAAGGAAAAACTCTTTCTCCCCTATTTCTCGACCAAGAACCGGGGCACCGGATTAGGCCTGGCCATCGTCAGTCACATCCTTGCCGACCACAACGCGCAGATCCGCGTCGAAGACAATCTGCCCTCCGGGGCCCGTTTCACGATCGAGATTCCCGTGCCGGCCGATGCCGAGTCCGCCGACTCCTCCAAACCCGCTGAGGCTGCCAGGCCCGCTCCCGTCAAAGCATGAAGCCGCGGCGCATCCTGGTGGTGGATGATGAACCGGGCATCCGCCGGTCCTTGAGCGGCGTGCTCGAAGACGAAGGTTACTCGGTCGAATCAGTCGACAGCGGCGAAGCCGGTCTCAAAGCCCTGCAGGGGGGAGACTTTGAACTCGCCCTCCTCGATATCTGGCTGCCCGGAATGGACGGCATGGAAGTGCTCTCCCGCGTGCAGGAGATCCCCGAGCCCGACCGCCCCGTCGTCGTCATGATTTCCGGCCACGCCAGCATCGAGGGTGCGGTGAAAGCTACCAAGCTCGGCGCCTTCGATTTTCTCGAAAAGCCGCTCTCCATCCAAAAGATTTCCGTGGTCGTGAAGAACGCGTTGGAACATCGCCGCCTGGCCCTGGAAAATAGCCGCCTCAAGGCGGACGCGAAATCCCGCTACCGCATTATCGGCGAAAGCGTTTCGATGAAGGCGCTGCGCCAGCAGCTCGGGCTGATGGCCGGCACCAACGGGCGCGTATTGATCTATGGCGAAAGCGGAACCGGCAAGGAATTGGTGGCGCATGCGATCCACGCCATGAGCCCGCGCGCCGAAGAGGCGTTCATCGAGGTGAATTGCGCCGCCATCCCCGAGGAATTGATCGAGAGCGAGCTGTTCGGGCACATCAAGGGCAGTTTTACCGGCGCCCATGAGGATAAAACCGGGAAGTTTCAAAAAGCCGACGGCGGCACGCTCTTCCTCGACGAGGTGGGCGACATGAGCCTGCGCACCCAAGCCAAGGTGCTGCGCGCGCTCGAGGAGCAGCGCTTCGAACCGGTGGGCGCCGCGCAGTTCGTGCAGGTGGATGTGCGCGTGGTGGCGGCCACCAACAAGCACCTCGAAGAAGAAATCGAACGCGGCAATTTCCGCGAAGATCTCTTTTATCGCCTGAACGTCATTCCGTTTTTTGTGCCTCCGCTGCGCGACCGGCGCGAGGACATCCCGCTGCTGGCCGATCACTTTCTTCGTGAATTCACCACCGCCTATGGACGTAAGCCTAAGGAGTTGACGCCCGAGGCGTACCGCCTTCTGGCGGAATATCACTGGCCGGGGAACGTTCGTGAGCTGAAGAACCTGATCGAGCGCATCGTCATCCTCAACCCGCAGATTCGGGTGGATGCCCGGCATATTCCTCTCACCACCGCCGGCCGCCCGGCCGAGCGCCCCGCCAGCGGCCA
This sequence comes from Bryobacteraceae bacterium, assembly GCA_035295805.1. Lineage (GTDB taxonomy): Bacteria > Acidobacteriota > Terriglobia > Bryobacterales > Bryobacteraceae > PSRJ01. Next base: position 2,272 of record DATGII010000218.1, read on the forward strand.
TTTTGGCAGCCTACAGGAAGTGCGCGAGGCCGTTGAGCGCGAGTACATCCTCAAAAAGTTGGAAGAGACTCACGGCAATGTGACCCGGACCGCCGAATTGCTCGGCCTGGAGCGCAGCAATCTGTACCGGAAGATGAAAACTCTCGGCATCGGCCCGAAAGAGTAGATTACGCGCTTCCCCACACCTGGCGCGCCGTGTTCGCCACCAGCTCCAGCTTTCGCCATTGATCATCCATCGAGAGAAGGTTGCCGGCGGCCACTGATGCGAACCCGCACTGCGGGCTCAACGCCAGCTGCTCCAGCGGCACAAATCGCGCCGCCTCATCGATGCGGCGCCGCAGTTCATCCGCCGATTCCAGTTTTGCCTCCTTGGTGGTGATGAGTCCCAGAACCACGGTCTTTTCACGCGGCGCCAGGCGCAGCGGCTCGAATCCGCCCGATCGCTCGCTATCGTACTCGAGCAGAAACCGATCGACGTCCAGCTTGTGAAACAGCTTTTCCGCGATCGCGTCATACCCGCCTTCGGTGTACCAGCGGCTCCGGCTGTTGCCGCGGCAGATATGCGCCGCGAACGTGACCCCTGCGCGAGCGATCCCCGCGAACGCGGCATTGTCGCCCTCGATCCCCGCCTCGAATTCCTGATCCGGATCGCGTCCGGCCCGGCGCATCGCCTCGCGCTGACGCGGATCGAGATAGTGCGAATAGTATGGCGCGTCGAACTGAATATACGTAGCCCCTTCGCCAACCAGCCACTGGACCTCGTCGCGCACGATCGCCACCAGGTCGTGCAGCAGATCCGTCATCCGTGGATAAAAATGATCGGTCAGCCCGCGCTTATAACTGGCCACCATGAAGTTGGAAGGCGACGGTAAAGTGACTTTGAACGGCCCGGGCGCCGCCTTTTTTAAGAATGGCAGTTCATGCGCCGTAAGCTTCCGCCTCTTGCGCAGCTTGGCTCCCACGGCGTTGGCGGTGGTCGCTTCGGCTCCGCCGCCCGGACCCTTCCACTCCAGCATCACGCGATCGCCCGCGACGAATCCATCCACCGCGTCCGCCATATCGGTCAGCCAGGAGCCGCGCCGCATTTCGCCGTCGCTGTAAACCGATATTCCGGTCTGCCGCTGTTTCTCCAGGGCCTCGCGAATCGCCCGATCCTCCGCCGCGCGTAGCTCGTCTTCGCTGAGCCGCCCTTCGGCGTGCGCTTCGCGCGCTTGCAGCACCTCCTTCGGCCGCAACAGGCTGCCCACCTGGTCCGCTCGATATTCCATATTCCGTCAATTCTATAATCAAAGGAGATTGCGGAAATTCTTCGTCCAAAACTTCGGGTGCCGCGCCACGCAAGCCGACGGCGCCGCACTGGAATCGCTGCTCGCGGCCAAAGGCCTCGATCGCGCGGGCGAACGCGCGGCCGCCGATCTCGTCGTCCTCAACACCTGCACCGTTACCGCCGCCGCCGATGAAGACGTGCGGCAGACCTTGCGCCGCGTATATCGCGAAAATCCCCGGGCCCGCATTCTGGTTACCGGCTGTTACGCGCAGCGCGCGCCCGAAGAACTTGCCGCCATGCCCGGCGTGGAATGGGTCGTCGGCAATTCGCACAAGACGCAGATCGCCGATCTCGTGACGGCCGCACCCTATCACGGCAACATCCACGTCGGCGACATCTTCGCCCAGCATGATTTTCTGTCGGCTCCCGTCGAGGACGCCGCGGGCGATCGCACGCGGCCCAACCTGAAAATTCAGGACGGCTGCAATAATCGCTGCTCGTTCTGCATCATCCCGTTTGTGCGGGGCCGTAGCCGCAGCGCGCCCGTTAAACAGGTGGTGGAGCAGGTACGCGGGCTCGCCGAGCGTTATCGCGAAGTGGTGCTCAGCGGGATCAATCTCGGCCGCTGGGGACGAGAGCCCGGCAGCCGGATGCGCATCGCCGATCTGATCCGCTTGCTGCTGGCCCAGACGCAAATCGAGCGGCTGCGGCTCAGTTCCATCGAACCCATGGATTGGTCCGACGATCTCCTGGAGCTGATGGCCTCATCGCCGCGCGTCGCCAAACACGTCCACGCGCCCCTGCAGTCGGGTTCGGATCGCATCCTGCGCCGCATGCATCGCAAATACCGGCCCCGCCATTATGCGGATCGTATCCAAAGGGCGCGGGCGCTGATGCCTGACGCCGCCATCGGCGCCGATGTCATGGTGGGATTCCCGGGCGAAACCGACGCCGATTTCGAAGAAAGCCGCGCCTTCATCGAGAGCCTGCCGTTCACGTACCTGCACGTTTTCACGTATTCCGAACGGCCGGGCACGCCGGCCGCCGAAAGCCCGGAACCAGTGCCCATGGCCGTCCGCAAAGAGCGCAACCGGATCCTCCGCCAATTGGCGGCCGCCAAGAATCGGGCGTTTCGCACGCGCATGATCGGCAGAATTCTTTCGGCGGTTACACTGCACGAGCCGGGCGCGGCGATGACGGAAAATTATCTAAAGATCGAACTCGAGCGGCGCCGCGAGCCCAACCGGCTGGTCGACATCGAAATCGGCGGCGTGTCGGAATCGGGCCTGCGTGAGGCTACATCTCCCGCCGGCCTTCCATTGCTTTTGAAATCGTAACTTCGTCGGCAAATTCCAGATCGCTGCCCACTGGAATGCCCATCGCGATGCGCGTCACCTTGACGCCCAGCGGCTTCAGCAGGCGGGCCAGGTAAACGGCCGTCGCTTCGCCTTCCACCGTGGGATTGGTGGCGACGATCACTTCCTGAATCTCGCCTTCCCCGATCCGCTCCACCAGTCCTTTGATCTTGAGCGCCTCCGGTCCGATGCCGCGCAGCGGCGATAACGCTCCCTGCAGCACGTGATATCGCCCCTCGAACTGGCGGGTGGTTTCGATGCCCACAATGTTGTGCGGTTCTTCCACCACGCAGACTACCTTGCCGTCACGATGGGGATCGCGGCAATACAGGCACAGCTCGCTCTCGCTGATGTTGTTGCAGAGCCGGCAGAGACCCAGCTTGTCTTTGACGTCGAGAAGCGCGGCCGCCAGATGCTCGGCTTCTTCGCGCGCCGCGCGCAACACATGAAACGCGATGCGCTGCGCGGACTTCTGCCCGATTCCCGGAAGACGTTTGAATTCCGTGATGAGCCGCGCGAGCGGCTCGGCGAAATCGGGCATCGGTTAGAACATCCCGGGTGGCAGACCCATGCCGCCCAGCATCCCGCCCATCTTCGTCTTGATCTCGTCGTCTACCTTTTTGGCGGCTTCGTTCACAGCGGCGACTACCATGTCCTGCAGCATTTCCACGTCGCCGGCCACCTCCGGATCGATCCGGACTGACAGCAGATTTTTCTGGCCGTCCATGTGCGCCGTCACCATGCCGCCGCCGGCGGTCGCTTCCACTTTGATGAGCGCGATCTCCTGGTGCAGCTTCTCCTGCATCTTCTGCGCCTGCTGCATCATCTGCTGCATGTTGCCGGGTAGTTTCACGTCGCTACTCCTTGAGGTTTCGAACTTTGCGGACCTCGCCGCCAAAGACTTCCCGAAAACGCCGGACCTCTTCGTTGCCCAGCGCGCGCCGGGTGAGATCGTCTTCTTTAGCGGCGGCCGGGGCTGCCGGCGGGGGGGCCTCCGCCGCTTCGCCGACGCTGATCTTGATCCGCAGGGGCTTTCCAAACGCTTCCCGGACCGCCGCTTCAAAGTGCCGGTCCTCCAGATAGAGCTTGTACGTCTTGGCCGTCACAATCTGCAATTCCGAACCGGTTACGGTCACCGCCGAGTGCTCTACCGCATCGGCAAGATGCGTGAGCCCCTTCTCGCTCAGATGGGCGTGCAGCCGCTCGCGGGGATCCTCGGGCAGGTTTGCCGCCGGTGCGGCCGGTGGCGCGCCCGCTTTCTTGGCGTTGTCCAACTCGAACGGCGACGGTCCGGCTTTGAGCTTCCCCGGGGCGCTAACGGCTGGCGGCGCCGCTGGTGCGGCAAGTCGGGGTTCGGACTTGCTCACCTGCGCCAGCGCCTGCTCGATCGGCAGCAGCCGGCCGGCTTGCACGAGCCGCACCAATCCCAACTCCAGGTGAAACCGCGGCTGCAGCGAGAATTGCAAGTCGCGAAACAAGTCCAGCGAGAGCTGCAAATACCGGGTGAGATCTTCTTCGGAAAACGATTGGGCCGCCTCCGCCAGTTTCTGCCGCTGCCCGGCCGAAGCGGCAATCAGCCGGCTGTTTTCTCCGGCTATCCGCGCCACCAGCAGATTGCGGAAATAACGCGCCAGCTCGCGGCTGAAGTGCTGCAGGTTGTGCCCGTTGCGCTCCAGCTCATCAACCATTCCAAGCATCCGCCCGGAATCGGCCGCCGCCAGCGCCCGGCTCACCTGCTCCAGCGATTCCAGCGAGAACATGCCGAGCAGCGCGCGCACATCGGCGGCATTCAATTGCGAACCGCAGCAGGCAATGGCTTGATCGAGAGCCGATAGCGAATCCCGCACGCTGCCTTCGCCCGCCTGGGCCAGCACCGCCAGCGCTTCCGCGTCCGCCTGGATTCCCTCCTGCTCGCAGATCCATGCCATCCGCGCCGACAGATCCTCGAAATCCACCGAGCGAAAACTGAAGTGCTGGCAGCGCGAGGCGATGGTGGCCGGAATCTTGTGCGCTTCGGTGGTGCACAACACAAACACCACCCAGGGCGGCGGCTCCTCGATGGTTTTCAATAACGCGTTGAAGGCTTCGTTCGTAATCTGATGGGCTTCATCTACGATGAAAACCTTGTAGCGGTCGCGCGCCGGCTGATAGCGCACATTCTCGCGCAGTTCGCGCATCTCATTGATGCCGCGATTGGAGGCCGCGTCGATTTCAATTACATCGACTGTGCCCCCGCCCGTGATTTCCTTGCAGCTGGCGCAGACGCCGCACGGCGTATTGGTCGGCCCCTGCACGCAGTTCAGGCAGCGCGCCAGGATGCGCGCGACCGTCGTTTTCCCGGTGCCGCGCTGGCCCGAAAAAATGTACCCATGCGCGATCCGCCGGCCGGCGATGGCATTTTCCAGGGTCGTCTTAACGTGCTCCTGGTTGACGACATCCTGAAATGTCTGCGGCCGGTACTTGCGGGCGATGACTTGGTACATGCGGCGGGTAATCCGATAGCGGCGCCGTCGCTCATCGACGTGCCGCGAGCTGCCAGGCCCCGGGTAATCCGCGGCACACGAGCCGCACCACTACCGTTGCTTCCTTCCGGACCTGGCGGGGTTTGCGGCCGCCCGTTGCACGGAGCCCGAGACCTGACAAACATCCATCGTATCACGGGCCCTTGCGCGGCCTCCGGGTCGTCCCGCGGCGGCGTATCCGCGCGATTCGTTTTACGCGCGGCGGCGCCAGATCCAATACACCGGCAAACCCAGCACGACTATGATCAAACCCGGCCAGCTGTTGTTCGGCTGATATACCAGCAGCAGAGCGGCAATCAGCGCGGCGGCGGCGATATACAGAATCGGCAGCACCGGATAGCCGAATGCGCGGTAGGGGCGCTCCAGGTTGGGCTGGGTCCGGCGCAGCACAAACAGCGACGCGATCGTCAAAATATAAAAGAGCAGTGCGGCGAAAATGACATAGTTGAGCAGGTCGTTGTAGCTGCCGCTCAAAATCAGAACCACCGTCCATACGCATTGCACCAGCAGGGCAAAGCGCGGGGTGTGGTGCACCGGGTCGACTTGCGCCGCCCGCCGGAAAAACACTCCGTCTTTGGCCATGGCGTACGATACGCGGGCGCCCGCCAGAATCAGCCCGTTATTGCAGCCGAATGTAGAAACGATGATCGCAGCCGCCATCACTTGCACCGCCACGGGCCCAAGAATCTGGGAGGCGGCCGCGGCCGCGACGCGGTCCTCGGCCGCATGCTGGATCGCATTCAGCGGCAGCACGTTCAGGTACACAAAATTGCACGCGATGTACAGGGCCGAGACGATCCCGGTGCCCAGGGCCAGTGACAGCGGCAAATTGCGCTTCGGGTTGCGCACCTCGGCGGCCGTGAAGGTCACGTTATTCCAGGCGTCGGAGGAGAACAGCGCGCCCACCATCGCCACACCCACCAGCCGCACGGCATTCCAGCTCCAGCTTGCGTTCCGCCAGAAATCCGTGAAGTTGGCCTGAACAGCCGCCGGGTTGCGTCCCAACAACAAGCCAAGACCCACCAGGCCCAACAGTGCGCCCACTTTCGCGAACGTGAATACGTTCTGCACCACCGCGCCGGTGCGAATCCCGCGGGTATTGCTCCAGGAGAGCAGCAGCACCATCGCAATCGCCAGCAGCTCCTGGGTGGTGAGGCCGAGGCGGCCCTTGCCAAACAGGTACTTCTGCTCCGAGATCAGGGGCCAGAAAATGCCCGTATATTTGGCGAACGCTACCGCTACCGCCGCGATGGTCCCGGTCTGAATGACGAGAAACAGCGTCCAACCATACAGGAATCCGCACATCGGCCCATAGGCCTCGCGCAGGAAAACGTATTGCCCGCCGGCGTGCGGCATGGCAGCCGCGAGTTCGCCGTAGCTGAGCGCCGCGACGATGGTCATCGCCGCCGCCACGAACCACGTCATCATGAGCAGCCCGGGCGAATTCACCTGGCGCCCGATGTCGGCGGCGACGATGAAAATCCCCGATCCGATCATCGAGCCCATCACGAGCGTGGTGGAATCGATGAGGCCGAGCCCCTTGACTAAACCGTTGTCACGAGTTGTTGCCATTGTTCCATCCGTTCGCGCACCGATCGCGCAGTGGCCGGCTCGGGCGCCAGGTCGGAAATCACCGCCACCGAATCGGCGCCCGCCCGGAGCACGTCGAGCGCGTTCTCACGCGTGATTCCGCCGATCGCAACCAGAGGCTTTTCCAGCAAGGCCCGGCAACGCCGCACCTCTTCCACTCCCAGCACCGGATCCGGATTCTGTTTCGACCGGGTCGTGAACACCGGCCCCAGCGCCACGTAATCCACCGGCTCGCCGGCGGCCGCGCAGAGCTGCTTGACGTTGTGGCTGGAATAACCGAGCAGCGCCTGCGAGCCGATCAGTCTACGAGCATCCCGAGGGCTCAGGTCATCCTGTCCCACGTGCAGCCCGGCCTCGAGCAACATGGCGAAATCGGCGCGATCATCGATTACCAGGTGCGCGCCGGCCTCGCGGCAGAGCCGCGCCACCTCCCGGGCAGCCTCAAAGAAATCGCGCGCCCAGTGGCCTTTGTGGCGGATCTGCAGAATTCCCGCGCCTCCTTCCAGCAGGGCCGCGGCCGCAGCGGTCGCGGTCAGCCCCCGCCGCGCGAGAGTTTCGCTGTCCAGAATGGGGTAGACGCGGGGCAACTGCAGCATCGGCCGATTGCCTATGATAACCTGCGGCCCATTAGCGGATATCCAGCCGCGGCGCGAAAAGCAGGATCCACGCGCAACGAAAGGCCCGGGCCGAGCCGGCCCCGGCGCGACGTCAACTGGCGGCCAACACTTCCGAAGGCTTGGGCATCCCGCGCCGGGCAAAACGGATCACTCCGTCCGGGCCGATCAGGTATACCGTGCGCTTCACGATCAGCCCGTTGGCATGATACAGCGCGGCGACTTTCTGCCCGCGGTCCACCAGCAGCGGAAACGGGAAATGATATTTCTGGCGGAACTTGCCGTGGCTGTCGGGGCTTTGCGGGTTCACGCCAAACACTTCGACCCCGCGCTTGCGGACGGCTTCCCATGAATCGCGAAACTCGCACAGCTGTTTCGTGCAGCCGGGCGTATCGTCGCCTGGATAAAAGACCAGCACTACGCCGCGTCCCCGTAAACCGGAGAGCGCGACCGGCCGCCCCGCATCGTCCGGGAGCGTGAACTCGGGCGCCGCCGTGCCGGCCGGCAGCGGGTCGGAAAAGAGCCAGGAGAACATAGAGCTGATCTATTCTGCCATGAGCGGGGGAGTCCTTTGCCGTCTTCAATTGTAAAAACCATCGCGCCGGCCCTAGGCCGCAGCGGGCCGCAGCGCGCGATGGCCCTAGCTACCTCCGTTATACGGAGCGGTCATAATCCGGCCTTGCAACTCGGGATCGGGCAGGAAAAAGGGAGCTCCCGAAGGAACCGTACTGAACGCATAAGTAGCCAGGGTCAGGTGTTTGCCGTCGAGATCGTAGAAATCGGCGAGCGTGTTGCCCAGGCCGACGCGGTCGAAGGGAGCGGCTGCGGTCCAGGCGAGCACGTGGGTATAGCCGCTTACTGTCGCCAGGCTGGGGGTGCTGGTTTGCGTGTCAATCACGTCCACGGCGCTGAATTTTCCGGTTGCTGTGAATGCAACTTGCGCGGCCGTCTCGTGTTCGGCGCTATCGGCCGCCACCAGGGCGAGAGCATCCGCATATACCGCCGCGGAAACGGCGGCGAGCATGAGGGCAATTCGAACGATGATTCTCATTGTTACCCCGGATCACTATCAACCGTTACGTCGGCACGCTTGCAAAAGTGCGATCGCCGGTATTCAACATCGGCAGAGTAACCTCAGTAACGCCGCGCCTCAAGTTATCCGGTTGTTAGGGTTGACCGGGCATGTCGCCAATTCGCTAACCTTCGCGAAGGGCCGGCTTTCCCGAACTTGATGCAAGCAGGCGATTTTCATGCAGGCGAAGCCCCGGGCCGGGAACTGACCTTAGCCGGAAAGACAGGCTGACCGGTGGTAGGGCCGATTGGGTTAGAATCTCATCATGGACATGGGAATGCGCATCACGGCCGAACCTGGCAAGATGGGCGGCAAGCCATGCATTCGAGATCTCCGGTTCACAGTGTATGACCTGATGTCTTATCTCGCCTCTGGGATGAGCGAAGAAGACATTCTCAAGGAGTTCCCGGATCTTCAGAAGGAAGACTTCCAAGCCGTCTACGATTTCTTTGCCCATCTTGAGGATAAGGTTTCGGTGCTGTGAGGCTTTTGTTTGACGAGATGTTGGCTCCTAGTCTCGTTAAACGCCTTTCAGATTTGTTTCAAGATTCAGAACATGAGCGCAACCTTGGTCTAAAGCAAGCGTTCGACACGGACGTCTGGAATCGCGCCAAGGACCTTGGCTACACAATAGTCACCATGACCTGTACCCCGTCAGTTGGTCCACGTAGAATGTAGGTTCTCCGGGCGGGAAAGGAGAACAAAAATGCGCAGGTCACTTACTGACCTCGAAGTCAACGCGGGCCCCGGCGGTTTATAATTCGGCGTTATACCCAGGCCCCGAAAACCTTGGGGATTTTAGTGGATTCGTGGAAAGTTGTGGACGATTCAAGCGCCTTTTCTCATCGGAACGACTTTCAGCGTTGGTCGAAAGCCTCGGTTGCTGCTGTTTGCCGGCCAATGACAGACTTGCCGTATGTGAGCGTTTGCTGTCGCGGCGCAGGCACTCCTGTACAAAACGATACAATTAGCCTATTATGCTGAGTAAGTGCAGCATCAACAGGCAACTGTTGGAAGATGTCGCGGCGAAGCTCAAGGACATTCAGGAACTCTCAAAAGCTCAGAATGATGCGGTCCGCGAGGGCAACGCAGAGGCGATTGAGAAGTTGCACCCGAAAATGCAAACGGCGTTCACGGCGAAACAGCGAGCTGTGGACGCGTGGACGCGTCACCATCGTGAGCACGGCTGCTGAAACAACCGCCTGTCCTATACGGGTTGTGCCGCTGTAGCGCAGTGTACGCAACGGTGTTGAACGATTCTACAAAATCCTAGCTCATTGTTTGGAATTGCCGTATAGTCCGTAACGGTTGCGGAGGTGATGGTGACGAATGTCCTGATAGTGCACAATAACCTTGGCCTTCAATTGTGGCTCGCCGATGCACTGGCATCGGAAGGATTTGTTGTCATCCCGGCCAAGACTCCCTCGCAAGCGCTGCGCTTCCTTGCACAGTTGAAGTTGCCAATTGATCTCCTGATTGCAGCTCCCGGCCGTGTCGACGCGTTTGCTAAGGCGTTACGCCAGTCCCAAGGGTATCTGCGGGCGATGTACGTCACACACGAAATGGAGAGGATGGGAGCACCGGAGTGGGTGCGGGCGGCGCGGCGGAGCTTGAGCATTGCGGCACATGCGTAGACTGGCGGGGTGCTAGCGATCTCCGCTCACCGCTCTAGCTGATGTCGGCGCTGCGATGTGCCCGCCAGTCAAGGTCAATGTAGCCCATACCTGCGGAATCTTCAGTGCGGGTTGTTGCGGTCCTGACGAGTCCGTTAACGTTTACCGTTTCGGTACAGAAAATCTATCAGTACACGCTGACCGTCCGGACAATTGCTGTCAGCGCCGAGATGCCTTATAAACGAATTATCTGAGCGGCCCGCTCTCATGTCGCGTTGGGAGGATGTCCGCTCTAATTTGATTAGCAATGACATTAGGGGCGCGCCTCTTCCTTGGGTGGGTGCGCCCGATTGTTGCATTTGGCTTCTTTCTCCTGGCGGCCACTAAACTGAGCAGCAGCACCACTGATACGGACGCTAGTCGTCTGGCACTTTTGGCTCACATTTTGATACCCTTTTACTCTAATATGCTCAAGAACGGGGAACGCTGTTGCGACATCTGCGACAGGACACTTACAAAAGGGGAACGCTACTTTACCGTCCTGGTGCCACGGGATTCGGTGCCTGAGAATGCAGATATCCCGCGTAGCGGTCTGGCAGTCGATGCGGCAGGTAATGTGGTCGTGGATATGTGCCCGCAGTGCAGGACTGCAATGAGTTTGAGCGGTGGCGAGGAGGTGACGGCTTAAGAGACACCACCAGCATGGTTGATCTGACTCCGCGCCTTTGCCCGCGCCCCAAGCGCCTTTTGAATCACCTCGCAGGCTAGTTCATCAAGATCGAATGGGCCATCTTCACTGAGGTACTGCCGCAATGTTTCCACGTCGGCCGTATCAGGTGATCGCTTTTCATTTACTGCGGCAAGCACGCGCAGCGACACCTTCATTATGTTCAGACTTTGCTGCACTGCAACAGTTTATCGAGTGCTTGGGGTCGTGGGCAAGGGGCTGTTAGTCCTTCTTGGCACTACGCTCAAACGGCGCTTAATTTGCGTTGGGGAGCGATACAGCGGGAGAGGAGCGAGACCCGGGAATTCGTTTCGTGGGCAAGTTGTGGACGAAACGCGCATCGCCCGCACCAAACAGCACTTCTAAGCACTGGTCGTTCAACTGTTATCAACAGATTAGGTTCTTGGCTATAATTCGGCGTTATGGCCTTTTGTAGCAATTGTGGAAACAACGTGGCCGATGGAGCGCGATTTTGCAACAATTGTGGCCGGCCGCTCGGCGCAACCGGCGGCGTCCCCGCGACTATCGCGACGCCGGCGCCGGAGCCTCTGGATTACACCATTCAGGGCGACAACCTGCAGATTGCGCGCATCCGCCTCAAGCCCGGCCAGGAACTATACGCCGAAGCGGGCAAGATGATTTATAAGACCGCCAACGTGCAGTGGGAAACGCGCATGACCGGCTCCACGCTCAGCGAAAAGCTGATGGGAGCGCTGCGCCGCACGGTGACCGGCGAATCGCTGTTCGTCACGTATTTCCGATGCGACACTCCGGGCGAAGTTGGCTTCGCCGGCAGCTATCCCGGCCGCATCCAGATCTTCGATCTGAAACCCGGGCAGACGATTCTGGCGCAGCGCGACGCGTTCCTGTTCGCGCAGTCCTCCGTGCAGTTCAATGTGGCGTTCGTCAAGCGACTCGGCGCCGGCTTCCTGGGAGGCGAGGGATTCATTCTGGAAAAATTCACCGGTCCGGGGGCGGTGTTCATCCACGCCGGCGGCGATTTCGTCGAATTCGATCTCGCGGCCGGCCAGACCCTGCAAATCGATACCGGCTGCATCGTCGCGTTCGATGAATCGGTGGACTACGACATTCAGTTGGTCGGCGGCATCAAAACCGCGCTGTTCGGCGGCGAAGGGCTGTTCCTCGCGACGCTCACCGGCCCCGGCCACGTTGTGATCCAAAGCATGACGCTCGAAAAGATGCGCCGCGAGCTATCGCCGATGCGAACCGGCGGGGACGAGCACAACCCCCTGCGTTCTATCGGCGGGATTCTCGGCTCGGAAGATTAGTTCGACGGCAGGAAGCGCAGCGTACTCTTGGCCTGGACCGTGCCGAACTGCATCGGGAAACTGGCGCCGTTGTAATAGCTCGGCCACTGATCCTTATAGTGGCTCGACAGGATTTGCCCCGATTGCCCGATTTGCAGGTTGAACCAGGAGTGCTCCCAATCGGCGAGATCGGCATTCATCCGCATCGAAGGCGCCAGTTGCATCGTGGTCTGCTTGATCGTGGTGCCGGCGCCGCTCATCGGGATCGTCCCCAGGTCGAAATACTTCCCGACGAAAGGCACCTGGTGCAAGACCGGGTTATTGATCGCCACGCGCCAGTACAACCCGTAGCGCCAGCGCGCGAGGTCCCGCCCCTGCATGCGCGAAGCTTCTTCGACGGCATCCGATAGGGCCCGCACCAGCATCGCGTCATAATCCGGAAACCAGCCGGCCGGCCGCTCGGCGAGTAACTGGTCGACCACCACGGGGGCCAAAGTGAACTCGTAGGCCGCGCCTTTGCCGGGCGCCGCGCTCTCGGCCACGGCGGTGCGCACGTGCTGGTAGATGAGCGCGATGAGAAACGGCGCGGCGCGGTCTTTATCCATCTGCCCGTTCCATGCTCGCAGCAAGCCGGCGGGCTGCTGAAGCGCGGGGTTGTGTCCTTTGCGTTTGTCGAACGCCGCCACGACCGCATCCGCCAGCCGCTTCAACGGGCCCGAATAAATATCGGTTTGCACGGCCAACATTTCATCGGCGCGCCAGCCGGTGCGCTTCGATAATTTTTCAAAAATTTGAGACGAACGCGCCGGCGGCGCGAAATTGCCGTTCACCGGGTATGGATAGTCGGCCGGAAACGGGTTTTGGTTGGCCGTGACGATGATGCCGCGCGGCGGATTGTACGCGGCCGGCAGCTGATCGAAGGGAATGTAGCCATCCCAATCGTAGGCGGCCGAAGCGCCATCCACCGGCAGATCGCCGGCGTACCCGCGCCGCTTCGGCAGTTTGCCGACGGCGTGATAGCCGATGTTGCCATCGACGTCCGCATAGACGAAGTTCGAACCCGGGCCGGGAAACCGCGCCAGGGCGGCGGTGAACTGCTGCCAGTTCTGCGCGCGATCATATTCCAGAACGGGGTATTGATAAATGCCGGGATCCTCCGCCACCCATCGCAGCGCCATCCGATCGCGGCCCTCGGTGACAAACAGGGGTCCGTGCCGCGTCACCCATACCACCATTTCGATGGAGGGCCGGCCTTTCACTCGGATCACTTCCCGCTCGGGCCGCGCTTGCTCGGCTTGCCCGTTGTAGAGGTAGCGGCCCGTGCGCTCGTCGAACTTCTCGATGTAGAGATCCTGCACGTCAAACTGGAGATTGGTGATGCCCCACGCGATCCGCGCGTTGTGGCCGATGATGATGCCGGGCACGCCCGGCAGCGCCACACCAGCGGCGTTGAAACCCGGCGCTTGCAGGTGTGTCATGTACCAGATTCCGGGGAGCGAGTACTCCAGATGGGGATCGTTGGAGAGCAGCGGCTTGCCGGACGCGGTTCGGCTTCCGGCCAGCGCCCACGCGTTGGAGCCGGGCTGAACCTCGCTGCCGGCCCGCACCGGGAAAAGGGCCGCGGCTTTTTTCGCATCGCCGGAGCGCATCAGATCGCGCTTCAGCAATTCGTTGCGCCAGGTTGTGGTCAAGTTGCGGAACATGTGCAAGCTGATCAAGATGGAATCGACGACGCTCCACGGCCGCGGCTGATAGCCGAGCAGGGTAAATTCCACCGGGAGGCGGTTGCGATGCGTGGCGATAAACGCATTCACGCCGCGCGCGTAGGCGGCCATGGCGGCGCGGTCGGCCGGCGGCAGCTGCAAATAATCGGCTTCGGCCACACGGCGAAGCCGCAAGCGGCGCGATTCGCGGTCGGATTCGAGCAGCGTGGGGCCGAGAATCTCCGCCAGATCGCCGCCGGACAGGCGGCGCAACGCATCCATCTGAAAGAGACGGTCCTGCGCGGTCACGTAGCCTTGCGCCACCAGCGCGTCTTCCTCCGAAGCCGCCTGGATATGCGGCTCCCCCAGCGCGTCGAACAGCACCGCAACCGGCTTGGCCAGCGGGGCCTCCACCGTTCCCGAGCGCTGCGGCAGCGGCCGCCACGCGTACCAATACACCACCGCTGCAGCCGCCAGCAGAACGACCAGAATCGCCAGGTTCACGAATTTGACGATTCGCGCGGAAATTGAAGATTGGGTCACTTCGCGGGAAACCGCGGATTCTGCCGAACCCGGTGCGCCTGCTCCAGGTGCCGCCGTTCATGCGCGGCGGCCTGCGCCAGCGTGATCCCAAGGCTCAGCTTCAGCAGCCGGCTGATCGGCGTGGCCACCTTGACGCGCGCCAGGTCCAGGCCCTCGGCGTCGGCAGCCAGTTGCGCGAACTGCCGCTGGACGTGCAAAAAGGTGGGCAGGATGGCCGTGAGCGGCTGGCCGTGCAGCGGACGAAACCGGCGCGGGGCGGTGAAGCGCCGCCGCACCGGCGGCTCGGTCTGGCGCAGGATCGTGCGCTCGAGCCAGCCATAGCGGAACGGGCCGGCTCCCTTGACATTGCGCGCTTTACCTTCCTGAATCGCGTTCTCGATGAGCCGGATTTCCTGCTGCCCGACGATCGTGAGGTGCGCCAGGCACTCTTCAATCGACCAGGAGTCCGGTTCCGGCCGCCAATTGAACTGTGCTTCCGTGAGCCCCTGGGTCAGACCCTTGGCCTGTTCCCCTACCTGTTGAAACTGCCGTTGCCATTCTTCCAGTTCCCGTACCCCCATACCTCGGGATTATAGCCGACATGTACAACCAGTACGTGGAATCAGCGGTGCTTGCAAAGCGCCCTTGAGCGCCCCGCTAATCGACCATCTCCTCCCCGCTCAGGTGTCTTTCCGTCCGGCATTGCCAGCACACATCCACTCGCACATTTCCATGAGCATCCACAATGATCCCGCTCTCCGGGACAGTCGCATGATGTTGGATATGTTTGGCCGCTATCAGGACCGTAAAGTAGTGTTCCCCGCTTCCAATCTCGCGCTTACACATCGCACATTGCCTGATGACGCACCTCTCCTATGGCGCAACGGGGCTATGCTATCACGCTATTCTTCTGGCTGTGGAGTTTTGCCATTCACTATTAAATCCGGGTAAATTCGCCGTACTCTTCCTCCTGGTGGCTCGAACCAGGACAAGCAACTCTACTTCCGCAGCGACGGCTCCGCTATACAGCTCACCACTGGAGCCGGCTAAGGGCATAAATGGCAACCCGTTACCCACACTCGTGATTCTGAGTGTGAAGTAACAACGAGTGTTTGGCCTGATCCCGCCGCTGGCGTGCCCGCTTGAGCGCGAGATCAGAACGTTGAAGCCGTTCACCGGCAATGAGCGCTGAAATTTCGGCGTTATGCAGATCTACAACATCTCGGGACGCCTGATAGAACGCATCCGTCAAGCGTCGTCTCTCAGGGCAGATCGAGGGCTTGAGGGATTGAGGGGCCACTCACAAATGCTAGCCTTTTTCCCCTCGTAGAACCACGTGAAATTAGTCCTATCTGTCCATCGGAAGTAACCCAATTCTCCTGCCGTTACCGTCAGCGTGAGAAAGATTACGGAATTTAACGCGTCTCAGCCAGGCCCAACGCGGGCTGGACATTTTTAATGCGAGCGGGACTTTATTCGAAACGGAGCGGCGCTCGCATCACTGTCCGTCTCCGCTGATCTGTGCCAGCCGCGCGTGGTGCGCGCGCAGGACATCAAATTCCTTTCTTTCGAACGCGAATTTGTTCGACAGCAGTTCGCGCACCGAATACGCCGGCTTGGCCACGCCCCAGGCTCCGTGCTTGGTGGTTTTGGCAAAAATGTGATACAGCTCGTGCGCCAGCACGCGGGCGATGGCGCGGCCGAAGATTCCCGGGCGATTGAGTTCCGGAACCCGGAGCAAGTCCCGCTGCACGAACAGGCGAATGCCGTCGCAATTGATGTCGCTGAACGGAAGGATCTCGCCATCGCTGATGTGGGTCCAGCCGAGCGGTCCCGGATAACCGTCCAGAGGCATCAGATCTTCGGCATCGCAGGTGCCCTTGAAGTGGATCACCGCCAGCTCGACGGAGACTTCGCTGCCGGTGGTGTTACTCAGCGAGCGCCATTCCAGGTCGAGGCCGGCCGGCACCATGATACTCGACAATTCCTCTTGAATCGAATCCAGCACGGCGTCAGGCGGGTCCTGCTGAAAGTGGAAGTACAGACGAATGGGAGCCACTCGGCTCCCCCCGAACGCAGGGAAAACGCCCAGCGCCAGCATGAATAGCGCAGCTCTCATTGGATTAGGGGGTTTGCGGATGATGGGGCGTTTCGCTCAACATCGGCCGGGAGCGGTCGATCACCAGCTCCGGATGCGTCCGGACCATAGCGTTGGCGGTGTGGCATGGAAAGCAGATCGGCAGAGCGGTGTCTAAAACCTCGCCCAGCTTTTCGGCGGGGATTTCAGCCCAGGTCAAAGAAGCGCCGTCGCGCATCAGCAGCGCCGGCTGCCGCTCGCCCCAATGGATCTCCCCGATGGGACGGTCGCACCAGGCGCAGTTTTTTCCGGCGTACCATCGGATCAGAATGTTGCGAACCAAGCAGCTCTCGGGAGATTCGGCGATTTGATCCAGGCATTGCCGTCCGCAGTCGGCGCGCTCGGGCCAGCGGGAGCAATCGGATAAACGGAACTCGGCGCCTCCGCTCAGAGCGGTTGCCGCGGCGTGTCCCGCGTCGACGGAAACACCGGCCGGCCTTTGGCTCTCCGGGCAGGTGATCACCATGCGTCCCCGATATTTCAGCCAGGCGCCTAGCAGACGCCATGCGGCGAAACCCGACAGAATCACCGCGACCGCGACCAGGACTGCGACCGAATTCAGCATATTCACATCCGAAATGTTGAAAAGCAACACGGTGACCAGCGCTCCCAAGAGGGGTAAAGCGTTCAATACAATGGACCAGCGCGGTTCGGAGGCGACAGATAACTCCTTGGAAGTGGGGCGGTTAGCACAGCCGATGCGTACTTTGGCGCTAAAAAAGCAACGGCTCGCGCCAAATCCGCGTCTATTGGATAGTGAAACGGGCCGTTCTGTTACTCGCGGGGACGATGGCTTTCGGTGCCGCGGCGAGCGACTATCTTTCGGCCCAGCGGAAATTCCAATCGATTGAACAAGGGCGCCTGAAGCCGGGCTCGCGGGTCGAGATCACGATTCCGGAACTCAACGCGTATGTGGAGCACGAGCTGCCCATGGTGACGGGCGGCGTCCGCCAGCCTCGGCTGACGGTGTTGCGGCCGGAAGTGGCGCAAGCGAGCGCTCTCATCAATTTCGCGGAAGTGCGGCGCTCGCAAGGCAATCCGCCGGGGTGGCTGATGTCCCAACTGCTGGAAGGGGAGCGGCCGGTGACCGTCACCGCGCGCATCCGTTCGTCGGCCGGCCAGGCCACGGTGGACGTTCTCAGGGTTCAGATCTCCGGAGTGACGCTGGACGGCCGGACCCTGGATTTCCTCATTCAGCATTTCCTGCTGCCGCTCTACCCGGATGCGGCAGTCGGGCGCCCGTTCGAACTCGGCGACCGGATCGAGAAGCTGGACGTTCAGCCGGGCGGAGTCGGTGTGTGGATCGGCCGCCAGTCACCGGCGAATTAGCTCTTGAAGCAACTCCGGTAGCAGATGGGCGCCCGGAACGCTGCCTTGCGCCATTCGCGCGGTTCCTCCGCCTCTCCCCCCGGCGGCTGCCACGGCGGATTTCAGCATCTGTCCGGCATCGATGCCGAGATCGTCGGAAACCGCCAGCAACAGGGAAGGCGGGCGGTCGAGTGCGGCGGCAAACATCGCGCGCGGCTGGGAAGTGAAACTCTGGGCGAGAGCGCGCAGCGCATCCACGCCGCCGCCGGAGACCTGTTGGACGTGCCGCCGGATGCCGTCGCCGCCGGGCGCGGTGGCCGCGTACAGTTCCCTGCCTCGATAGACGGCCAGATCGACTTCCAGTTTGCAGCGGGCTTTATCGGCGGTTTTTGCCGAGTCCAGTTGCGCGGCGACCAGATCCGGTGTGTTGTCGAGCGGCGCGGAAAATGACTGCCCTATCCGCGAAAGCGCCTCGTAGTCAGCGCGCGCACGCCGCACCGCACGGGCGCCGCACAGGAATTCAATGCGCGTGGTCTGCCGCACTTTTTCAGGCTTGCGGATCAGGATCGCGCCGATTTCTCCGGTAGCGCGCACGTGCGTGCCCCCGCAAGCACTCCGGTCCAGCCCGTCGATGGAGATGATGCGCAGGTTGCCTTCGCGTTCGGAAGCCTTTCTCAGCCCCTGGACGCCGGCTGAGTTCTCGAAGCCAACCGTCACCCGGCGGTTTTCGCTCACGATTTCGTTCGCCCGCAGCTCCGCTTCCTGGAGGGTACGGCTCTCCACATGGCCGCCTTCGAGATCGATGGTCGACGCGTCCCGCCCCAGGTGAAAACTGACGGTACGAAGCCCGAACCGTTCTTCGAGTACGGCCGACAGCAAGTGCTGGCCGGTGTGCTGCTGCATATGATCGAAACGCCGCGGCCAATCGACGGAACATTCAACGCCGCTGGCGGGGAGTGGAGCAGCCAGCCGATGCGCGATGCGATCCTCCTCGTCGACCACTTCCAACACGGGCACGCCGGCGATGAATCCGGTATCGAAAGGTTGTCCTCCCGAGGCTGGATAGAACGCGGTGCGATCCAGGTACGCAACCATCCCGTTCGCCGCCGTGTCGACGATGTGCGCGGTAAATGACCGCAGGTAGGAATCGTGATAATACAACCGCTCTGTCATGAACACCGTCATTGTGCCAGATCTCAACGGGGCGAGGAATGTGACGCGCAGAACGAAGATTGGCGCTGATTCCCGGCGAATCCGTTAGCAGTGTTACATCAGTACTCATAGGCTTCCATTGACCGCGGCCGAACGACCATTTAGGATCGCTGCAGCAACTATTTGGTGCAAGGCCCCGCAGGCATGCAGAAACCCGAACCTCAGTTTCCACCGGATGATCGGCCGCTAACGGCGATCACGCCGTTCCCGCCAATCCATCCGTTCGATGCAAGCGATGGGGGAATCGAGCTTGATTACGGCCGGCTGTTGCGGCGCTACGGCTTAATGGCATTGTTGCTGGTGATTCTGGGCGGAATCGGAGGGTTCCTTTCCATTGCCGTGATGACTCCCAAATACGAGGCGAAGGCTTTGCTGGAAGTCCGGCAGCAGAATGTGCTGCCCAAAACAGTCCAGGAGGCCTGGGCCGGCGAACTGGAGGATTTGTTCACGGAAGCGCAGATTGCGGTGGGACACGCCGTGTTGCAGCGGGTGGTGCAGCGTTTAGAGCTGGAGAATTTGCCCGCGGGACCGCGCACTCCCGACGTTTTTTCCAAAATGCGGCGCCTGCTGGGGGTGGTTGATTCCGCATATGTGCCGCCGGAATTCAGCCTCGATCCCACGGACGTGGAGCATGCGCCGCGGCCGCTGGCGCAGGCTCTGCAGACGCTGAAGGCCCGCGTCGTCGACAACACGCATCTGATCGAGATCAGTTGCCAATCCACGGATCCGCAGTTTGCCGCCGCCTTCGTCAATCTGGTGGCCGACGAATATATTCAGCAGAATTACCAGGCGCGCGCCGACAACATGCGCGTCAGCACGCAGTGGATCTCGAGCCAGCTCAAAGAGTCCAAAGAAAAACTGCTCGATTCGGAGAACAGGCTGGACGATTTCAACCGGAAATCGGGCAATCTGTTTGCAGCGCGGGAGAGCACGCTGGCGGAGTCGAAGCTGCAAGAACTCCAGGAGAAGATCTCGTCCGCCGAGTCGGATCTGATCCCGAAAAGGGCCCGCTACGAGTTGGTGCGGCGCACCTCGCCGGAGGCCCTTGCGGGACTGCTCGACGATGCCGGATTGCACAATTACGAATTGCGCCTCAACGACCTGCGCGGGCAGGAATCGAGCCTGTTGACGACTTTGCAACCGGCGCATCCGAAGGTGCAGAAGGTGAAGGCCGAAATCGAGGAATTGGAGGCTGACCGGCGAAAGCAAATCAACACCGCCGTGCAAAGGATCACGAGTGAATACCAGCAGGCGCAGCGTGAGCTGGACCTGCTGAAGAAGGCGTACGCAACCGCGACCAGCCAGGTTATCGGGCAGTCCAAGACACAGAGCCAGCACCAGGCCCTGGAGCACGAAACCGAATCGGCCCGCACTGTGTACCAGGGCATGCTGCGGAGCGCGAATGAAGCCGCCGTCGTGGCCTCGGCGCCATTACACCTGATCCAAACCATTGATGGAGCCGTGCCGCCGCGGAAGCCGGTCTCGCCGAAACCTCCCGTCAATGTTGGCGCCGGAGCCGCGGGGGGCCTGGCGTTAGGGGTGGGCCTTGCCTGGCTCCTTGAAATGAAGGACCGAAAACTGAAGTCGCCGCGAGACGCGAGCTACTACCTTCCCGCACGACGGCTGGGCGCAATCCCGTCGGTGATGGGAATCGGTATTCGAGAGCGGCTGACAAATCCCATCTCCGGGCAGCCCCTGGGCCAACCTGAAATACTCTTGCGATTGCCGGAAGCCGCCGACTCCCTACGCCCGTCGGACCTGCCCCAGGCTCAGATTACAGAATCGTTCCGGCTGACGGTTGCGTCTCTGATGCGGGGATCGGAAGGTATGCGGGGCCGCAGCATTATCCTGGTAACCAGCCCGGAGCCGCGAGAAGGAAAGACAACCATAGCCGGCAATCTCGGCCTCGCGCTGGCTGAGACCGGGAGGCGGGTGCTTCTCGTGGATGCCGATTTTCGGCGGCCCCGCGCGCATCTGCTGTTCGGCGTCGACAACCGAAACGGGCTGGTCGAACTGCTGGAGGGTAGCGCGCCCGTTGAGAGTTATCCGAAAAGTGAGCTGGGGCTGCCCACGCCTTTTCCAAATCTATCGATTCTGCCCAACGGACGGCAGGCCCGGAATATAGCCCAACAGATCAACTCCCCCCGGCTGCTGGACCTGCTCGACCGGCTGCGCCAGGAATTCGATTTCGTCGTGATCGACGCGCCTCCGGTTTTGCCGGTTGCCGACGCCCGGATCCTGGGCGGGATCGCGGATGGCGTCGTGCTGGTGCTTCGCTCCGGAGTCACGGACCGGGAAAGCGCCCTCGAAGCTCTGGAATGTTTGCGGACCAATGGAGCCGCCATACTGGGGACGGTGTTGAACGATTGGCGGTTGAGCCGGGCGGAAGCGCAAAAGTATCAGTACTACAGCAGCCAGGACAGTCAGGAATAGGCGCGCCCGCGGCAGGGCCCCCCACTGACTCGCCGCGATCCCTCAACCCTGGTCGCAACCATGCAGCCGGCCGGCGCGAGTTGAGCGGGCCCGCCGCGCTTCAGGCTAACATGGGAAACGTTATCCCATGCACAGCGACCTTGTCAGCCTGAGCCGCCACCGAGACGTCGGAGTGATCACGATCGATAACCCGCCGGTCAATGCGCTCAGCCCCGGCGTGCCGGAAGGCATAGCCCAGACTCTTGGCGAGGCCGAACGGGATGATTCCATTCGCGCCATTGTGATCGTGGGTGCGGGGCGGACATTTATCGCGGGAGCCGATATTCGGGAACTGGAACGGGCCGCGGCCGGCGCGGGAACTGCGCCCCTGTTGCACGACTTACTTCGGCAAATTGAAGATTGCCGAAAGCCGGTGGTGATGGCGCTGCACGGCACCGCGCTGGGCGGCGGTCTGGAATTGGCGATGGCCGGACATTACCGTGCGGCCAGCCCAGACGCGCGGGCCGGCCAGCCGGAAGTGAATCTCGGAATTATCCCGGGTGCGGAAGGAACGCAGAGGCTGCCCCGTCTGGTAGGCGTAGCGGCGGCGATCGAGATGTGCGTGTCGGGGAAACCGGTTCCGGCCGCAGAGGCGCTGTCGCTGGGGCTGATCGACCGGATCGTCCCCGGCGATCTCACAACGGGAGCGATCGAGTTCGCGCGCGAAATGGCGGCGCGCGGCGGGCCGCATCCGAAGACGCGCGAGCGCCGGGACAAACTCGGTTCGGCCGTTATGAATGCGCCATTGTTCGCTGCCGGACGGGAGCAGGCCCGCAAAACGCGGCGCAACATGACCGCGCCGCTGGCGGCGATCGATGCCATCGAGGCAGCCACCGCTCTCCCGTTCGATGAAGGGTGCCGGAAAGAACGCGAGATCGTTACCGAATGTCTGGCGTCGGCGCAGTGCCGCGCGCTGATTCACGCCTTTTTCGCGGAACGCGGCGTAACGAAAATACCGGATCTTCCGAAGGATTACCCCGCGCCGGCCATCGGCCACGCCGCCATTGTCGGCGCCGGGACCATGGGCGGCGGCATTGCCATGGCCTTGGCCAACGCGGGAATTCGAGTGCAGCTGAAGGACAGCGACCGGGCCGCGCTGGAGCGCGGGACGGCGGCGATCCGCAAGAGTTACGAAGGTTCGGTCAAGAAGGGACGCTTTTCGCAGCAGGTGATGGACGAGCGGATGGCGCTGATTCATCCGCAGCTCGATTACGAGGGCTTCGAGAAAGCCGATTTGATCATCGAAGCGGTTTTCGAAAACATGGCCCTGAAGAAGCAGATCTTCGCCGAAATCGACGGCATCGCCCGGCCCGGCGCGGTCCTCGCTTCGAACACGTCGACACTCGATATTGACGAGATTGCCGCCGCGACCGCGCGCCCGCAGATGGTGGTGGGACTGCATTTTTTCAGCCCGGCCCACGTCATGCGGCTGGTCGAAATCGTGCGCGGCAAAGCCACGGACCGGACCGTCGTCGCCACGGCCCTGGCGCTGGCGAAGAAATTGAAGAAGGTGGGCGTGGTGGTGGGCAACTGCCACGGATTTGTAGGCAACCGGATGATGTTCGCCTATATGCGCGAAGCGCAGTTCCTGGTTGAAGAAGGCGCCACCCCCGAACAGGTCGACCGAGCGCTCACCGATTGGGGGATGGCGATGGGGATCTTCGCCGTCGACGATATGGGCGGCATCGACGTGCTTTGGCGCGTGCGGCAGGAGAATAAACATCGCGAGAAAGCCGGACTGCGTCGGCCCCTGGTCCATGACAAGCTCTACGAGTCGGGCCGGCTGGGACAGAAGACGGCGGCCGGCTGGTATCGCTACGACGAAAACCGCCGGCCTTCTCCGGATCCCGAGGTACTGGCGCTGATCGAGAAGACTTCACGGGAGGCCGGGATCACCCGCCGCGCTATTACGCCGGACGAGATTCTCGATCGCTGCCTGCTGGCGATGATCAACGAAGGCGCGCGCATCCTGGAGGAAGGATATGCGCTTCGGGCCGCCGATATAGACGCGATTTACCTGACCGGCTACGGCTTTCCGGCGTATCGGGGTGGTCCGATGTGGTACGCCGATACCGTGGGATTAGACAAGGTGTACGGCCGGATCGAGGAATTTCATGGTCGCCACGGCGCGCTCTGGGAGCCGGCGCCGCTGCTGAAACGCCTGGCGGAAGAAGGCGGCACATTCGCGGGCTTGGATACCGCGAAAGAGGAGAGCGTCGGTACGCCATGAGCGCCGCTACCCATCCGATCCGCGAAGTGCGACTCGGCCCATCCGAGGTGGAACTGGATCGCCGTCCGGATGGAGCGATTTACGTGCGTTCGCGTTATCCGCTGGGCCCGTACGCGGAGAGAATGACGGACCGGCTGGACCATTGGGCTGCCGTGGCTCCGGATCGGACGTTTCTGGCCGCGCGCGGGCCGGACAAGAACTGGCTGCGGCTGACCTATGGGGAAGCGCGGGAAAAGGCACGGCGGATCGGCCAGGCGCTGGTGAACCGGGGGCTCTCGGTTGAGCATCCGGTGGTGGTGCTCTCGGCCAACGATCTGGAACACGCTTTGCTGCAGTTCGGTGCGCTCTATGCCGGAGTGCCGTATGCTCCCGTTTCGCCGGCTTATTCGCTGGTCTCCGCCGATTTCGCGAAATTGCGGCACATTATCGGAGTGCTGACGCCGGGGCTCGTATTCGCGTCGAACGGCGCCCGCTTTCAAAAGGCGATTCAGGCAGTGTTGCCCGCCGGCACCGAGGTCGTGGTAACCGGCGATCCGACTGCGGGGGCAACGTTGTTTTCCGATTTAGCGGCAACACCGGCCGGCGCCTCGCTCGATGCCGCGCACGCGCGGGTGAATGCGGACACGGTTGCAAAGATTCTGTTCACGTCCGGATCGACCGGGTGGCCGAAAGGTGTGATCAACACGCACCGCATGTGGTCGAGCAACCAGGCGATGGCGTGCGCGTACTTCGCCTTTCTGGAGGAAGAGCCTCCGGTGATCGTGGACTGGCTGCCGTGGAACCACACGTTCGCGGGCAACGCCGATATGGGAATGATCCTGTACAACGGCGGCACCTTGTATATCGATCACGGCAAGCCGGCTCCGGGGTTTTTTGAAGAGACCGTGCGGAACCTGCGCGAAGTCGCGCCCACCATGCACATGAACGTGCCGCGCGGTTTCGAGATGTTGGTGCCCTACCTGCGGCGCGAGCCGCGCCTGCGGAAGAACTTTTTCCGCCGCCTGAAGGTGATGTATTACGCCGGCGCCGGGCTCTCTCAGCATGTGTGGGATGAACTCGAGCAACTCGCGATCGAGACTTGCGGCGAGCGGATCCTGATGTTGACCGGACTGGGGTCCACCGAGACAGCCCCGCACGCTTTGTTCGCCAAGGAGGCGGGACGCGCCGGGATGGTGGGGCTGCCCGCGCCGGGCGTGGAGCTGAAGCTGGTTCCCGCCGAAGGAAAGCTCGACGCGCGGCTGCGCGGGCCCAATATCACGCCCGGATACTGGCGGCAGCCGGATTTGACCCGCGCGGCATTCGACGATGAAGGTTTTTACAAACTCGGAGACGCGCTGCGATTTGTGGATGAAGGCGACCCGGGCCGGGGATTCATGTTCGACGGGCGTTTGGCCGAAGATTTCAAACTCGCGACCGGCACTTGGGTGAGCGTGGGCCCGCTGCGTGCCCGGTTTTTGAGCCACTTCGCGCCCTACGTTCAGGACGTGGTGATTGCCGGGCAGGACCGCGACTCGGTGGGGGTCTTGATTTTCCCCGACCTCGCGGCGTGCCGGGCCGCATGCACGGATGCCGCCGAAGGCGCGGCCGATCGCGAGATACTGGCTCATGCTGCCGTCCGGGGGCTGTTTGAGAACAAGCTGAAGGAGTTTGCCGCGAACGCAACCGGCAGTTCCAATCGCGTGGTGGCCGCCATTCTCCTGGATCAGCCTCCCTCCATCGATGCACACGAAGTAACGGACAAGGGTTCTCTCAACCAGCGCGCGGTGCTCGAGAACCGCGCCGCCCTGGTGGAGGAATTGTACCGGGACTCATCGCGGGCCATCCGCATTTCCCTCCCGTGACTCGAGATCCGTATCTGGAGGCGGCGATCGAACAGGCGCGAAAGAGCCTGGCCGAAGGCGGCATCCCGATCGGCTCGGTGCTGGTGCACGAGGGAAAGATCATTGGGCGGGGACACAACTGCCGGGTACAGACCGGGAGTGCCATCGATCACGGAGAAATGAACTGCCTGCGCAACGCCGGCCGGCTGGCGTCGAAGATTTATCGGCAAAGCACGATCTACTCGACGCTGTCGCCCTGTCCGATGTGCAGCGGCGCGATCGTGCTCTATAAAATACCGCGTGTCGTGGTGGGAGAGAACCGCACCTTCCTGGGGGCCGAAGAGTACATGCGCAGCCAAGGCATCCAGGTGGAAGTGGCGCAGGACGCGGAATGCATCGAAATGATGCGGGAATTCATCCGGGCAAATCCGCAACTGTGGAACGAAGACATCGGCGTCTAACGGTTCTCGTTTCTCTGCAACGTCAAGATTCTGTTCAACAAAGCGGAGTTTCTGGTAGCCCTTTTGGGCCCCGCCGCCGGAGAATGGGACGCAAGCGGGCAATGGTATGCTCAATCTCGGGAGGGTAATATGAGCCGCATCTTGCTGGTGGCACTGGCAGTAATCTCGAGTGTTCCCGTTTTCGCCCAGCGCAATCCGAACGCGGAAGTGGCGCCCCGCGACATCAGCGGCGAGTGGGCTCCGCGGTTTCATGAGGATCAACCCGAGCGGATCCCCGGACCGGAAATCGGCGATTACTTGGGGCTCCCGATCAACGATGCGGCACGTCTGCGCGGCGACAGCTGGGACGCCTCTCTGCTGACCCTGCCCGAACATCAATGCAAGCCGCATCCGGCCGATTATGGCCCGCGCGGTCCCGCCAATCTGCGCATCTGGCAGGAAATCGATACCGCCACGCAACAGCTCATCGCCTACCATACCCACATCTCCTGGCAGGCTCCCGAGCGCACCATCTGGATGGACGGGCGTCCCCATCCGCCGGACTACGCCGCCCACACCTGGCAGGGATTTTCGACGGGAAAGTGGGAGGGCGACATGCTGACCGTCACCACGACCCATCTGAAGATCGGCTGGATCCGCCGCAACGGCATCCCGCGGAGCGATAAGGCGACCCTGATCGAACACTGGATCCGGCACGACAATACGCTGACCCTGGTCAGCATCGTCCACGACCCGGTGTACCTGACCGAGCCGTTTCTCCGGACCACTAACTGGGTGATGGATCCGGACCAGCATATTGATCCATATCCGTGTGAAGAGGTGGAGGAAGTGGACCGGCCGCTGGGCCTGGTGCCGCACCACCTGCCGGGCACCAACACTTTCCTGAAGGAGTTTCCGGAAAAGTATGGGATACCACCG
>DATGII010000219.1:0-4237 GCA_035295805.1 Bryobacteraceae bacterium
CTGGAGCGCCTTCCGGTCGCACTCTCTTCCGAAGAATGGTTCGCCGGTAAAATTCAGCATCTGCCGATGGCCTGGGTGCAGACGTGGTCGCAAGGGGCGGCAGAAGGGGCGGGCCAGTGAGCGTTTCGCAGGTGATCCTGGTGGCGGTGGTGCTGGCACCGGGCGTGGCATTCGCGTTGTTGTCGTTATCCTGGCTGCTGGGATGGGTTCCGGGCGAACGCGTGGTTTCCGCGCTTACCGGCGGGGTCTTCTCTTTGTGCGCTCTGGGTCTCGCCGGGCTGTTGTGGAAACTCGCCGACAGTGGTTCGACAACGGTTGTCGTCACCTTCGGCAACTGGTTCGCCGTACAAGATTACCGCTTTCCGCTGGTGTTCATGGCGGATCGCTTGTCTCTGCCGTTTCTGGCAATGACGATCGTGCTTTCCGGACTCATCGGGCAGTTCTCGTCCACCTACCTCCATCGCGAGCCCGGCTTCTTCCGCTTCTTTGTTTTACTGCATCTTTTCGCTTTTGGATCGTCCCTGACGTTCGCGGCCGGTTCGTTCGACCTGCTGGCCGGAGGATGGGAGATCGTCGGCATCACCTCTGTCCTGCTGATCGGTTTTTTCCAGCTGCGTTCCGCGCCCGTGGAAAATGGCCTGCGGGTGTTTGCGGTGTATCGGGCTACCGACATCGGACTGCTGGTCGGCGTGTTCGCTATGCACCATTGGGCCGGGTCGGCTTTTCTGGGAAGCGGCCTTCCGGCGCTCGCCGGCAGGCAGGTAACGATCGTCTGCCTGCTTCTGCTGCTGGCAGCGTGCGGCAAAGCCGCGCAAGTCCCATTCTCGGGATGGCTGCCGCGCGCCATGGAAGGTCCGACTCCCTCGAGCGCCATCTTCTACGGGGCGATCTCGATCCACGCGGGCGCCTACTTATTGCTACGGATACAACCACTGCTGGCGCAGTCGGCTCTGGGCTCGGCTTCGTTGATCTTGATTGGCGTGGCGACGGCGATTCACGGGACGATCGTGGGCCGCGCCAGCGCGGATGCGAAAACATCGCTTGCCTACGCGTCTTTGACGCAAGTGGGGGTGATGTTCGTGGAAATCGGAATGGGATGGACTTCCGTGGCCTTGATTCACATTCTGGGGCACGCGATGGTGCGGACCATGCAGTTTCTACGCGCCCCTTCGATGCTCCATGACGATCACCAGATGCACTCGGCGATGGGCGGCGAGCAGGCGCCGGCGGAAACGCAATTGGAAGATCTGCTGCCCGAGAACGTGCGGTTGTGGCTCTACCGCTGGGCTTTCGATCGCGGACACCTTGACACGATTCTCGACCGCTGGCTAATTCAACCGTTGCTGGAGCTATCGATCCTTCTGGCCCGGCTGGACCGGCTGGGGTCGCCGCGGCAGAAGCCCCGCTCCGCGCCGCTCGCGGTATTGGGCGCGGCCAAACCGGGGGGAGACTAGATGCCGGTCTTGGTGCCGACTGCGGGCGGATCCTTCAGCGGTTACGCCGCCATCGCGATCCCATGGTTTGCGGCGCTGGTGGTCGCTCTTTACGCGCGGCACGTTCGCATTATCGGTTTTGCCGCCGCTCTGATTTGCGCGGTGGCCTGCGCGCTTCCCCTGGGCGCCTCCCCCGAGGGGCAAACGCTATACCAGGCGGTGATGCTTCTATACGCTTGCCTGACGGTTGGCGCCACGCTATTGCTGCCGCGCCGCGACTGCACGGCGGGGAGCATCGGCGGCATTCTTTTCATGCTGGGAGCGACGCTGCTGGCTTATTCCGCCGACACCCTGCCGGTATTACTCGCGGGCTGGGTCCTGTCCTCGGTTCCGTTCTTTGTGCCGCGATGGTTCCAGACCCGGTCCTGGCGCCCGCGCGCAGGACTCCTGCTTTCGGCGATCGCGCTCGGGCTGGCAGTTGCGCGAATCGCGGCCAGCGCTCACACGCTCTCAATCATTCGCTTGAAGGGTCAAAGCCCGGGCGGAATGGCCGCTTTCGGATTACTGGTGGCGGCGGTGATTCTCCGTAAAGGAATCCTGCCTGCGCATGCCTGGGTGGCCGATGCGGCCGAAGGAGGCCCCGCGATTCCGACCGCCTTGCTGTTCAACGGACATTTCGGAGCGCTGCTGCTGGCGAAGGTGATCGTGCCGCTGTTCACGGGCGCGAGTGTCGTCTGGTTCCCGATCCTTTCCTACGTCGCGATGATCACCGCAGTCTACGTTTCGATTCGAGCGCTCACCGAGAACGCGCCGCGGCGCCTGCTCGCCTATATTGCGCTCGCCCAATCGGCCGCAATCCTGGCAGGCCTGGAGAGCGGGACGGCCGAGGGAATCACAGGCGCACTGGTCCATTGGTATGTGGTCACGGTTTCGACCGTAGGTCTTTTTGGAATTCTGCGCCTGCTGGAAGTGCGGTTCGGGGAGAACCTGACGGCGAGCGCACACCTCGGCCTGGCCGGACACGCACCGCGGCTGGCGGTTTCGTTCGTCGTCCTCGCTCTGGCCCTGGTAGGCTTACCCGGCACACTGAGCTTCTGCTCCCAGGAACTGCTGATCCATGGAACTCTGCAATCGCACCCGCTCACGGGATTGCTGTTGCCCATCGCCACGGCGATGAATGCGGTGAGTGTTTTCCGGTTGTTCAGCCGGCTATTTCTCGGAAAGCGCCGCACCGGCTTCACCGCCGTTGTCGATGCCCTGCCCCGCGAGCGCTGGATTCTGACGGCCGGCATGGTGTTTGTCGTGGCGGGAGGCTTGTTCCCAAACGTGCTCGTGGCGCGGCGCTCAACGGAGGCGGAGTTGACGGCGCTGGCGGCGCGCGCTCAACCGCCGATCCATCAAGCGAAGCCGCGGCCGTAGCGCACCGGAACCGGGACGGGCGCGCCGAGTGTTTTGGCGGCATGCAGCGGGAAATAAGGATCCCGCAAAAACTCGCGAGCCAGCAGCACCAGATCGGCGCTTCCGGAGCGGACCACCTCATTGGCCTGGGCGGGAGATGTGATCAGACCGACGGCCGCGGTGCACAGGCCGGTTTGTTGCCGGATTCGCGCGGCAAACGGCACTTGATAACCCGGCGCAAGCGGGATGCGGGCCTGCAGAGAGGAACCGCCGGAGGAGCAATCGACCAGATCGACGCCCGCCGGTTTGAGACGACGGGCCAGCTCGACGGAATCCTCGATGGTCCAGCCGCCTTCCACCCAGTCGGTTGCAGAAATCCGGATAAAGAGCGGCAGATGGGCCGGCCACTCGGAACGCACCGCGGCAGCCACCTCCAACAGCAATCGGATGCGGTGTTCGAAGGGGCCGCCATATTCGTCACGCCGGAAATTGCTCAATGGAGATAGAAACTGGTGCAGCAGGTATCCGTGAGCCGCATGAATCTCGATCACTTGAAACCCGGCGCGCACCGCGCGGCGCGCGGCTGCCGCGAAGGAATCGATCACCTCGCGAATTCCGGAGAGCGAAAGCCCGGCCGGCGGCGGATCTTCCGGCCGGAAGGGCACCGGGCTGGGAGCGACAGTCTGCCAGCCGCCTTCGTCGGCAGGGATCGCCTGCCCGCCTTCCCAAGGCCGGCGGGTACTGGCTTTGCGACCCGCATGAGCCAGCTGGATTCCGGCAACAGCGCCCTGGCTCATCACAAAATTCGCGATTCGAGCGAGCGGCGTTACGTGATCGTCCTTGTAGATCCCCATATCGAAGGGCGAGATCAATCCGCGGTGTTCCACGCCGGTGGCCTCGACCATCACCAGACCGGCGCCGCCGACCGCCCGGCTGCCCAGGTGAACCAAGTGCCACTCGGTAGCGAAGCCGTCTTCGCAAGCGTACTGGCACATGGGCGAAACACCAATGCGGTTGCGCAGTGTGATGCTGCGCATCGGCAGCGGCGTGAATAATTCGGCGGTCGCGGCCGCAGAACCGGTATCGGGGGCACTCATAGAGCATTGCAGTATAACATTCAGCGGCGCCGCGCCATTTTCCGCGCGTCACGGCGATTTCGCGGGTAGAATAGGGGTTTACCTGCCACAAGTTCCTTTGACCTGCAAAAGAGAGCCGTGGTATGCGACATCAATGAAACCTGCCAGCATCGACATTTCGCAACTGCCCAAGCATTTCGATTCCGCCACGGCAGAGCGGAGCTGGTCCGCGCAGTGGGAGTCCCAGGGCGTGTACCAGAGCCTGGACAAAATTGCCGGCGCGGGCCGGGACCAGATGTTTGTGATCGACACCCCGCCGCCCACAGTATC
>DATGII010000220.1:0-15543 GCA_035295805.1 Bryobacteraceae bacterium
GCGAAGGCGATGGGCGTGAGCCAGGTGGGCGGCGCGCTGGTAAGCGACGTGAGCGCGGACAGCCCGGCAGAACGAGCGGGCCTGAAGCGCGGCGATATCATCGAGCAGGTCAACGGCAAGGCGGTTACCGACAGCAACCAGTTGCGAATGAATATTTCGATGATGCATCCGGATTCGCGCGTGTCGCTCAAAGTGCGGCGCGACGGCTCCGAGCGCGACCTATCGGCAACGCTGGGCGAAATGCCGAACCAGCAGGCCAGCGCTGAAAACAATAGCGAGGGAACCAAGAGTTCCTTCTCCGGAGTGTCGGTGGAGGATCTGGACCGGCAGACCGCGCGGCAACTGGGGCTTCCGGCGAATACGACCGGCGTGGTTGTAACGGGGATCAATCCCTCCAGCGCGGCGGCCGATACGGATCTGCACAAAGGCGATGTGATCCAGGAGGTGAATCATCAGCCGGTGCACAACACCGCGGATTTCGAGCGGGCGATGCACAACAACGCGAAACAGGAAAACCTGCTGCTGGTAAACCGGCAGGGCCACACGCTGTACGTGGCGGTGTAAACGAACCGCTGTTGGCTGCCGCGGCTTCGTACCCCGGTGCGGAGCCGCGGCAGCGAGCCGGCGTTTCAATCGACGTCGATGCGAACGTCGGGCGGGGGCGTGTTCGCTACCCGCGAGGTCTTCTTCAGTGTCATTGACGGCTCGGAGCCGGCCTGAGCAATCGTGATATCTCCGTTCGGCTCCACGTGCCCTTTGAAGGTGATGACCTTGCCGCGCTGGGCATCGGGACGCTCACAGCCAAAGCTGGTTTCCCGCGTGCAGGTCTCCATCCGGCTTCCATCCAAGGAGCCATCCGGATTGATCAGGATCGTTACGAGCCACCAATGCTCTTCGGTGGTGGTGCGGGGCTTGGGGTCGTGCTTGCGCGAGTCGGCGAAGATAAACTCTTCGGTGAGCGTGTTTTTTTCCAGCCAGTGGCCGCGAACGGTCGCCTCACCATCCACCTTCCACAGGACCATTTCGCGCGACAGCGGAGTGCGCGTCTTGAAAATTGTTCGACCGCCCCGGTCTTCGAATTCCTGCAAGGGATCATCGAGAGCGATCCCGTAAGTTCCCCAGAGTTTCAGAGGCGTGACCTTTTTCTGCTCCGCTTCGTTCTTTTTGATGGCGTACCGAATGGCCGCGACGAGATCGGGCGCGCGGGCGGATTCCGGGCCCGGAAGGCCAATCCGCATGGCTTCTTCCAGGCTGGGCAGGGCGAGTTCGGGCTGCTGATTCCGAGCCTGGATCACCGCCAGTCCGTATAAGATCAGAGCGTTTTGCGGAGAGACTTTTGAAGCCTCGAGCATCTCGTCGGCGGCGACGGCAAGATCCTTGGCTTTTACCGCCAGCACCGCGGTCCGGTAATGCTCTTCGGCTTTCGGATCTCCGGAGGAATTGGTAAGGGACAGACTGGCGGCAATGATATCCGCGTCTGCCCGCGCGGCTTGCGGCTCGCCGGCAGCACCGGGTTTGGGGGAATGATCGGGCTCCGGCTGGGCGCCGGGCAGAGTAAAGGAGCGGGTGGGCAGGTTCTCAGACGCGGGCAACGAATTCGCAGCAACCTGACTGGAGGCGGCCGGCGGGAAAGCGAGCGCGCATGCCACAAGCAGGAATCCCAGCAGCGCGGCAGGCGAAGGCTCCTGCGGTTGCAGCACACGTTCCTGAAGACGGCGCCACGTGAAGACGGCCATAGTAGCGTCGTTTTGTTGCCCTTGCAGGTTGGTGAACGTATAAAAAACGGTGTTGCCTTCCACGCGGATCAGCTCATAATGCCCGGCCTTGTTGTCGAAACTCTGCGCGACGGCCAGCAGCCGTCCCGGCGATTTCGACACCACGCGCCCTTTGACCGCTCCCTTGCGCGTCGTTTTCATAGCCATAAACAGATCCTTGGCCCGATACTAGAGCGCGAATCGGAGGGGAACAAGCCGCCAAAAGGTTAACGCGACGGGGCGCCGGCTGCCGTTCCGGGGAATTCTCGATGGCGTCCGGATGCTGCCGGGAGTTAACCATCGGCTCGCGGCGCCCTGGGACCCGCCTCCGGACGCCGGGCTTATCTGAAAAATAGAGACCTACTCGCGCTCACCAGCGGAGCTTCAAATTGAGGCGGACCGCGCGCTGATCGAGACCGTCGCGGCCGGTGTTCGCGATGTTGAATGCCTGCATAAACGAGCTGCTGCTGATGTTGTTGGCGCTGGTGGTGCCGGTCGAACTGGTGGCGCCGGGGTTGGCATGGTGGGGCGTGTTCGCCGCATTGAATGCCTCGACCCGGAACGCGAACGTCAATTTTTCGCCGAAGATGAACTTCCTTTCAATGCCGACATCGGTGTTGATGAGGCCCGGGCCTCGCAAGGCGTCCTCGCCGCAACTCCCGAAACCGCCGGCTTTCGGGTTAGCGAACGCCGACACGTTGTACCACTGGTAAATGTTGCCCGTCTGTTGCGGCGTGCTGACGCAGTTCGCGAACTGGTACGAGTAGACGGCATTCAGCGAGGTTGCCGACGCGACTGCGGTAAAAGGCCTCCCCGTGAAGGCGCTAAATATGTCACTAATCTGCCAACCGCCCAACAGGGCGGCTGCCTTTCCGCTGGTCGCCCAGCTCTTTCCCTTTCCAAAGGGCAATTCGATGAGCGCCGTCGTTTCCAGGTTATGCGTGATGTCGGTCGGCAGCGGACCATAGTCGTAGGTTCGATACAACCAGGGCATGGCCGCGCCTCCCAGGTTCGAGGCAGGAACCAGGAAGCCGAGGTTTTTGGAAAACGTATAGCCGGCGCTAAACGCGATGCCGCCAAAGCGAACCTGATTGCGGACTTGCAGCGAGTTGTAATTGCTCGATCCCATCGTGCCCAGAAGATACGTGTTGGCGGTCCGGTTGTTATTCGCCGCGTTGTTGAGCAACTGGCCCGCAGTGCCGGTACCGATCGGCGACCAGTTCTGCTCGAGGTTCGCCATCGGGTCCAACCGCTCCGAGCCGGCATATCCGGCCGAAAGCGTCCAACCCGACTTGATGCGCTGCTCGATCGTAAAGTTATAGGTCCGGACATAGCCGCGCTTATAGTCGGCCCGGTCATAGGTGTACAGGCCCACAGTGCCCGGCACCGGTATGCTACCCGCGGCGACATTCGGGGCGGTTGGCGTCGGAATCCCCTGCCGCAGCGTGGTGGCGTAGGAATACGAGTTCGCAGGCAACAAGGTCAATCCTTCGATATAGGGGAAGTTGATCCGAGCCTGGGAGCGGGCAAACAGATTGGTCGGGTCGGCGGACATACCAAATCCGGCACGGATCACCGTATTGCCGAAACGGTAGGCGATGCCGATGCGGGGATCCAGATGCAATCGGTACTGGTCGAAAATGTTGCACGAGGTGGGAACGCCGGCCACGCCGCAGATCGTCATGGTGCCGTTGGAGGAATTGTAATACTCCATGCCGGTACCGTTGCGCAAGGGGACGGGGAAATAGTCGAGACGGGCGCCCACGTTCAGGGTCAGCTTCGGCGTGACGTGCCATTCATCGAGCGCGTAGCCGGCAAAGTACTTGGTGTCCGAGTAATAACGGGGGGGCCATTGATAAATCTTGCCGGAATCTTGCGGGAGTCCGAGCAAGAAAGATGCGAAGGCGTTGTAATCGTTTCCGGCAGGGCCTCCATTGAGCTGTGTGGTGCCTTGGGCAAAATGGAATCCGCCGGCGCCGGTGATGTACGGGCCGCTGGCAGCCTGATACTGCAGTTCCTCGGAATGCTGGAAATCGGAGTCGAAACCAAACCGCAGGCTGTGACTTCCGCGAATCCAGGTGAGATTGACGTCGACGTTCTTCTCGGGATCGTAATAATCCTGGGGCTGAAACCGGCTCTGCGACCCAAGAACCGCGAACCCGTCGATACTGAGGTTCGGCAGACCGCCTTGCGCGAGCTGCTGCGCCGACGGCGCGCCGGCGGTGCTCAAACCCGGAATCTGCATCAGGGTCCAGCCGAGATTCAGATTCTGGGCCGGCTGCTTGCTGCGCGCGATGTTCACGTCATAGCCGAAATGCGCGTCGAAGATCAGGGTGGAGCTGAAGATGTAAGTCCCGGAAACACTTCCGTTGAGAATATTGGCTCCGCCGGTTCCGCCGGCCGTGTTGGTGTTGGACAAGTTGGGGCCGCCGAGAATACCGAACTGCTCCGGCGTGCTCCAGTTGTTATTGCCCCAGCCGAAACGGACAAAAGTGTCGAGCTTACTGGTCGGGTTCCAGTTGATCTTGGCGTCGGTCTGCGCGCGCCGCAGATACGTCTCGCCATTGGTCAGGAGGTTGTTGCTCAAACCGAGCGATCCCGTTCCCACCTGGTTGGGAAGAGACCACTGGGGCATGGCGAGCAAGGCTCGCACGCCGGAGTCAATACGGTAGCCGGGAATAATGTTTCCATCAAAAGGGGTTCTGCCGGTGCCGTTCGCATTGCCCGAGAGCGGATCGTAGATGGGCGTTGGGGAGGCGCGCAAATCACCGGTGCGCATGGCGGGGGTGGGGACCTCGGCCAGGAAGGGAGCTACCTGAACCAGGCCGGTGCCCTCGAAACTCAAAAAGTAAAACAGCTTATCTTTTTTGATGGGACCGCCGATGGCTCCCCCATACTGATTGTTGATGTACTTGGGATTGGGACGCGTGCGATCGGCCGCCCACGGATACGCCTGGACATGCTGATTGGTGTGGTCTTCGAAGAGGGCTCCGTGCACGTTGTTGGTCCCGCTTTTGACGGTAATGTTGACGGCGCCGCCCGTGGCCGTTTGTTCGGCAGAGAAGGAATTGCCGGACATGCTCACATTTTCGATAGCTTCCAAGGCGGGAACAAATTGGGCTTCGGCGTTCGCCGTCATGTCAAACGTGCCCGCGCCATCCACTCTTATGCTGTTGTAGCCGGCATCGCCGCCGTTGACGACGAAGGTGAGGCCGCGGCTCGCGTTGGCGGTAAATGAATTGGCGTTCGTCGGCGGCGAGACGCCGGGGAGCGTCAGAAACAACATCTGGTAGTTGCGGCCGATGGGCACCGGCGCGTTTTCCAAGAGGTTGGCGGTGACGTCATCGCGTATGTCGGCGCGATCCGTCTGGAGACCCACTGCCTCCGCCTGGACTTGGACAGTTTGGTTCAACTGGCTGACGGCCAGGGTGACGTCCCGGCGGGTGACCTCTTCGGGCGACACCGAAACGCCGAGTACGGTGACCGTCTGGAACGAAGGCGCCGTTACCGTGATGGTATAGGTGCCGGGCGGCATCGTGGGAAGGCTGTATTCCCCGGCGGTGTTGGTGGTGGTTTCACGCGTGAAGTTGGTCCGTTGCTCCTTCGCCGCGACGCGCGCTTCCGGAACGGCCGCGCTGCTGGTATCGGTTACGTTGCCTGTAATGCTGCCTTGCAGCAGTTGGCCGCGCACGTTTGCCGGAACGATAAGAGCCAGGATTACCGGCAGGCACACGGAAAAGAAGGTAGTCCGACGAACCACAGCATGAGTCCGCATCTCGCTTCTCCCACGGTTAGGTGTGCATTTAAGGCGCGAAAGCTAAAACGCGCTGCACCAGTTGCCTAAACCAGGACGCCTGCCCTTTACCAGGGGCAGGTGCGCCCCGCGGCGCTATTCCACCGCAAGCCTATCGGAGCTCAACCAAAAATCTTCGGGATCAGATACCAAGCCATCAGCGGGAGGTGCTTCGGCTGCAACGAGAAAATCCTCCATGGCGCTTTACGTCCTCCCCTCGGTTCACCCAGGGACGCGTTCGGCTGCGGCAGATTCTACATGATCGCCATGCGGTGGTCAATCGTGGCAGATGGATTTATACTTCCAGCAATGACCACTGGGCCGAAGGGTTTGCTGACTGCGATGAGAACCGCGGTCGTTTTGGCGCTGGTCCTATTGGCCCCGGCGCATGGAGAGATTCGGTATGTGGGCTTGACCCAGCGTGGCGCGCGCATCGAGGCCCGCGTGATTGCGGGCGCTTCTCCCGCCTCGCCTACCGTGCTCCTGATGGGCGGTTTCCAGGGAGCGGATGAATCGTCCAGGATCGTCTCGGAGGAGACGCGCCGTTTCGAAGCAACTAAATTGAGCCGGCGCCGTTTCCGCCTCCTATCGATTTCGGTGGCGAACCCGGACGCGAACCGGTTGGTATTTCCTCCCGCGGGCGTCGCGTACCGGGAGAATGCGGAATCGCACGCGCTCTGGCGCTGGATTGCCGTGCAGGCCCCCGACCTGGTTCTGGTCGCCGACGGCGAAGATTTCGGAATCGCCGAGGCGCTTTCGCAGGAGGGGCCCGCCGGGGTGGGGCCCGTTTCCGCGCGCCGCGTGGCCGCGCGACCGGGAATTCTGCGTGAAGTGCCGTCAACGATCCCGCCATCGCCCGCGCACCGCGAACTAGACCGGCGGCGCGCCCGATCTCCCCGGCAGCTTGCGGACGAATTGGCGCAGTTTTATGGACACGATTTTGCCGAACCGGTTTACATTCCGGCCGTCGCTCTGATCGCGCAATTACGCCTCGGCAACGCCGCCGAGGTGGAGCGCCTGGTTGCGCCCTATCGGGATGGATCGAAAGACAGTCTTGCCCGCCCCACTTCCCCCGGATTTGCGGGGCATTTGGTATTTGCGGAATTGGCGCAGCGCACCGGGAATCGAAGCTACATTCAACTAGTGCGCAGAGTCGCGGACCTGGGCTTCACGGACGCCGGAGACATGAAGGAATCGATGCCATTGCACGACGAAATGAGCGATTCGGTATTTATGAGCTGCCCGATTCTGGCGAAGGCGGGGCTCCTGACGAGGGAGCAGAAATATTTTTCGATGGCGGCGCGCCATTTCCGATTCATGGAGACGCTCGATCTGCGTCCGGACGGGATCTATCGGCACTCGCCGCTTTCCGATGCGGCATGGGCGCGCGGCAACGCCTTCCCCGCGCTGGGTCTAGCGTGGACACTGTCCGACTTTCCAAAGACCCATGCTGATTTCGCAGGGCTGCTGCAAGCGTACCAGCGGCACCTGGCTGCGCTCAGCAAATTTCAAGACCCGGACGGCCTATGGCGCGAGGTAGTGGACGAACCGGCATCGTATCCCGAGTTCTCCGCGACCGCCATGATCGCCACTGCGATGTTCATTGGAATCCGCCGCGGCTGGCTGGACGCGCGCGTCTACCAACCCCGAGTGGATAAGGCGTGGGAAGCGATCGCCGCGCGCGTCGGCCCGCAAGGCGGCCTGATGGATGTCTGCGAGTCGACCGGCAAACAGAAATCCAAGACGGACTACCTGCGCCGGCAAGCCATCCTGGGTCAAGACCCGCGGGGCGGCGCGATGGCGCTGCTGTTCGCCACCGAAATGGCGGGTCTCGATTGAAGATCGCTTCCGGGGCCTCGGCTTGCGTCGCGGCTGCGGACCTTCTACGCCGTTCTTTGCTTCAGTTCCGGCAGGACGCGGGCAGCGGTTAGCGGGTATTCGCGCAACCGCACGCCGGTGGCGTCAAACAAGGCATTCGCGATGGCAGCCGCGGCGGGGCCCATCAACTCCTCGCCGCCTCCGCTCGGCTTCTGATCCAAACGCTGTACCACCACGGTGGTGACCGCGGGGCACTCCTCGAATCGCAGAACCGGATAGCTGTTCCAATCCAGGCTGGTGACGTTCGTGCTGCTGAACGTCACTTCTTCTTTCAGCATCCGGCTGGCAGCCTGCACCAGCATGCCGCTCATCTGATTTTCCAGGCAACCGGGATTGACGCACAAGCCCGCGTCGAGCGCGCCATACAGATGGCGGGCAACGATCCGGCCGGTAGTGCGGTCGACTTCGATATCGGCGACAGCCGCGGCGTAAGACGAGGTATGCGTGCCGACAGCGATGCCGCGCCCGGTGACACGGCCTCCGGCCGCCCGCCTCTGCTCCGCGCGGACGCCGGGTGTCCGCGGCGTCCAGCCGGCCGCCTGCGCCACCGCGTCGAGCACGCCGAGCCAGCGTTCATCCCGGATATTGCGCCGGCGAAACTCCAACGGGTCCAAGCCCGCCAGATAAGCCAGTTCGTCGATTGTCTGCTCCTGCGCAAATGAAAACGAGACGTCCAGCGGCGAGCGGAGATTCGATCCTTTCAGGTAGCGGGCGCCCTCGAGGCGGTGATTGACGAGGCGCATATTGGGAATGGCATACATTGCGCCGAGGTTGAAGTTGCTGACCTCCTGCGAGCCCGGCCCCGGGCTTTCGGCGGCAGGCGTTCCGAGAGCCAGTTGCTGCGTGGTCTCGACGGTTCCCCAGTTGTGCTGCCAGCCGTGGTATTCGTAGGCCGTGATTTTGCCGGCCGCATCGATGCCCACGCGAATATCGGCAAGCTGTGCCGGTCCGAAGTTGTCCCACCCATGCTCATCCGAGCGCATGAACTGGAGGCGCACGGGCCGGCCGGCCTCCTGAGAGAGGAGCGCGGCGGCCTGCGCGGCATCATCGTAGCAACTCCGCCCGTAAGTGCCGGAGCCTTCGTAATAGCGGACCGTGACCTTCTCGACCGGCATGCCGAGAACCTGGGCCACCTTACGGCGTGTGTCATAGATGTTCTGCGTGGAACACAGGACCAAAGCGGAGTTCACTTTCACATCGGCCAGCGCGCAATTGGGCCCGAAGGGGACGTGGGCTTGATAGGGGCCGCGGTAGGTTTGGGAGACCACGTGCGCGGCGTCGCGGAATGCGGCGGCGGCGTCGCCGTTTTCGAGCACTGTTCGATCGGTGGTCTTGGCCGCGCGCATCTGCCGGTGCAAACCCTCCGTGCCGGGCAGCGCCGCCGGCTGATCCCAGGTGACTTTCAACTCGCGGGCCGCGCGCACGGCGTCCCACTCTTTGCCGGCCACGATTCCGATGAAGTCCCGTTTGCGGATGAGGCGGGCGCCTGCAATGCCGGCGATCGACGTCTCGTCGACGCTCAGGACTCGCGCGCCGTCCGCATAGGCGCCCTGGCCGCGGGGGCGGACGATCCGTCCATGCAACATGCCGGGAACACGGACATGCTGCATATGCACATACTTGCCGGCGGCTTTGTCCGGGATATCGAGCCGCGGAATTCGCTCGCCGAGCAGTTTGTAATCGTGAAATGGCTTAAGCGGAGCGGCCCCGGTGTAGGGCAGGTTGAATGGCTTGCCGCCCACCAACCGGCCGTAGGTGATGGATTTGTCCGGAGCACCGGCGACCGACACCACGCCGCGGGAAACAGTCAGCCGGTCCACTGGCACATCCAGCTTCTGCGACGCCATTTGGAGCAGCGCTCGGCGCGCTTCGGCCGCGGCGGAACGAATGCGCGGTCCTCCGCGCGCGACCGACGCGCTGGCGACGGTGCCTCCCTGGTTGGGCATGGTGTGCGACTCCAGGCGGACCGATTTGACCTGGCTGAAAGCCAGATCGAGTTCTTCCGCCGCCATCTGCAGCAGTGCGGTGGTGCAGCCCTGACCCAGTTCCACGAAGCCGATAAATATGGTGGCCGTGTTATCGGCGTGGATCGCGATCCAGGTGTCCAGGCGGGCGGGATCGGGCTGATCCGGCCCCGTCACCAGCGCGACCCCCTCCACCGTTTGCGCCGGCACCGTGTCGCGCATGGCGAACCCGATCAATAGCGCGCCGCCGGCCTTGAGCAGATCCCGCCGGGGAAACCCGAAGCGTTCGGTCGGAGGCTTCATCGCCGTCCCTCCGGCGCGCCTTCATGCGTACCGGCTTGCGCGGCCCGCTGAATGGCTTTGATGATCCGCGGATAGGTGCCGCACCGGCAGAGATGCCCGTTCATGGCCGAGCGGATTTGCGCTTCACTCGGCTGCGGCATCTTCGACAGCAGTTCGCAAGCTTTAATCGTCATGCCGTTGTAGCAGTAACCGCATTGAATGGCCTGCTCGTCGATGAACGCCTGCTGCACCGGGGTCAGCGCGGGGATCTTCGAGAGTCCCTGCTGGCGCGCGTACCAGGCGGGCAACCCTTCCAGAGTCGTCACCGCGCGTTTGCCGACACTGGAAAGAGGCGTAACGCAGGATCGCGTTTCCACGCCGTCAATCAGGACGGAGCAGGAGCCGCACTGCGCCAGGCCACAACCGAAGCGCGGCCCATTCAACTGCAATTCGCCCGAGAGCACGTACAGCAGGGGTGTATCGGGCGCGGCGTTGACGGTCCAGAAGCGTTCGTTTACGCGGATTGCCCGGCCATTGGCCATATCGTTCACTCCGGGAGCGAAACATTGCTCACAGGGCCGCGAGCCCTCGATTGATGCTATTACGATCCCGTCCTGGAGACAACCAGCCGCTCCCGTGAAGCGCCACTTTTACCGAGAACGGCCCGCAGGGGACTCGCACAATCGTGCAGGTAGTCGGCAGCCGCTGCGAAGGCCCACCTCTGAAAGCGTCGGGGCAGACTCCGGCCGGCGCGGCACTGGCTGGGGATGCGCGGTCGAACGCATCAGGGTAGCGGACGCAACTTGATGTTCCGGAACGCGATTGGAAATTTTTGATACTGCAGGCGGAAGTTTCCTTCTGGAAATTTCGTATCGTGGATATCTAAAGTGGTTTCTCCGTTCAGTACCACCACAATGTGGTCCCCATTCACGGTGATTTGATACTGATTCCATTGATCGGGAGTGAAGTTGAACGGACGGGTGGTCTTTGCGGTGCCGACGATGGAACCGGTATTGTAGCCGGCCGGCTGTTGCTTCCAGATCTGGACTTCATATCCTCCCGCTTCATTGGCAGCATGCAGAAACACACCGCTGTTGGTGTCTTCCCCACACATGAATTCGATCGAGAGCATGAAGTTTTTATAGCTTTTATCTGAAGTCAAATATCCGGCAGGTTCTCCGCAGGGCGTGAGGAGTCCATTCACGATCTCCCAATGAGAGCCCCCGCTCGGGACCGGGCCCGATTTCCCCATCGCTGTGGAACATGGCTTCGGATTCGAACCGGTCTGCGCCGCGGTACTTGGCCGTGCTGGTGGTGTTTTCTTCGGAGCGGCGCCGCTCGTTGCCGGGCCGCGCCCCGCCGGTGGGGCAGAGGAATGCCATCCGGTGAGCGTCTTTCCGTCGAATAATAGTTGCCAGCCCTCCGCTCTTTCCTTGGCGCTAAGGGAATTGATGCCCTGGCCGAACGATGTCTGTGATAACAAAAACAGCAGTAAAAGGCCGGCAATCACGAGGCGGGTTCGCACCGTATCATTCTACGCCCCCGCTAGAACGGTGATTAGCAAGAAATCGCCGGACTGGAGTGGCACCGGGCCGTAACGCCGCCGGCCGTTACCGCGTCCCGCCGGCGACGCCGCGCTGCTTGCGGGTCAGGATTTCGCGGACGGCATAGATGCGGCGGTCCTGGCTCTCGAAGTACGTGCGCATGATCATCTCGCCGATCAAGCCGGTGCTGAACATCATCATGCCGCCAAGCAACAGAAGGCTGCTGGCGACCATCAGGGGACCGTGCTCGACCACGATATCGTAGCCCATCAGTTTCTCGACTCCGAGCCACCCCAGAACGCCACCGCCGCACACGGTGCTGATCAGACCAATCGTGCCGAAGAAATGCATCGGGCGCGTGAGGTACTTCAGCAGGAACTTAATCGTGAGGATGTCGAAGAGAACGCGGAACGTGCGGCCGATGCCGTAATGCGAGCCGCCGTTGATGCGCATCGTGTTGCGGATGGGCACCTCGACCACGCGCGCGCCGTAAAAGCTGGCGAGCGCGGGAATAAAGCGATGCAACTCGCCGTACAGGTGAATATCCTTCAGGATCTCGGCCCGGTAGGCTTTGAAGGTAGTTCCAAAATCACGCAACTGCAACCCCGAGGCCTTGGCCATGAGCCAATTGGCAATGCGGGAGGGGAGCTTGCGGCTGATTGGGTTATCGACGCGATCCTTACGCCAGCCGCTGGCGATGTCGAAGCCCCGCTCGATGCCTTGCAGCAAGGCGGGAATGTCTTCAGGAGCGTGCTGCAAGTCACCATCCATCGCGACGATCACCTCGCCTTTGGCTTCGTGAAAGCCGGCCGAGAGCGCGGCCGTCTGGCCGAAATTGCGGCGGAGGCGGATAACCTTCAGATGAGCATCGGTCTCGACCAGGTTGGCGAGCAGCTCGAAACTGCGATCGGTCGAAGCATCATCTACGAAGAGAAGCTCGTAGGGCTTCTGCAGCTCCTCCAGCACTAGCGTAAGGCGGTCATAGAGCGGGAGAAGCGAATGCTCCTCGTTGTGAACCGGGATCACGATCGACAACATGGGAATGAAAGTAATAGTGTAGCACCTGGATTGCGCCCAGACGCGTGAACTATGCTGGAAGTTATTGATTGAATGGAGCGTCTACCCTTCCGCGCGACCCACGCCGGCGCCGTGTATGATGGCCTGTCGCTTCCCGTCGCGATCCTGCTCGACAATGTCCGGAGTCTGTATAACGTGGGGGCGTTTTTCCGGACGGCGGACGCGGCCGGCATTGAAAGACTGTATTTGTGCGGGATTACGGGGACGCCCCCGAAGCGCGCCATAACCAAAACGGCGCTTGGCGCGGAAGCGACGGTACCCTGGGAGCACGCCTGGGAGCCGCTGGCGGTCGCCGGGAGTCTGCGTGTTCGAAATTATCAGCTTGCCGCGATCGAAACGAGCGTGCACGCGGTGGACCTGTTTGACTGGCAGCCGCGATTCCCGGTATGCCTGTTGTTCGGCCATGAGACCGAGGGACTCCGGCCGGAGTTATCGGCGCTGGCCGACACCCACGTGCGCATTCCGATGCTCGGCGGAAAGCACTCGCTGAATGTGGCGACCGCGGGCGGCGTCGTCGTGTATGAGCTGTTACGCAAATATCGGGCGCTTGGCTTGGCGGCTCGATCCGAACCGGCTCGATGACAGCAGTGCGCTACGATGAAGGTTGCCGCAATCGCTCCCCCGCCTGCGCCTGAGCCTGGATTTCATGCCGTCGCCCTCGGCCGAGCACCCCGGGCTTTTCATTCGCGACCCCTACCGTTATTCCGACGCCATGCTGATCATTCCGCCGGCATTGGTGGCTTGCCTGGAATGCTTTGACGGGACGCACAGCGACCTGGACTTGCGCGAGCGGCTGGTGCAGCTCACCGGAGACCTCGAAGTCAGCCAACTGCAGCAGCATCTTGTGGAGACATTGAGCGCGGCGGGATTTTTGGAAGATGGCAACTTCGACCGCCTGAAGCAGGAACGGACGCAAGAATTCGCGGCCAGCCCCGTGCGCGAGCCGGCGCACGCGGGTTCGGCGTATCCGGCCGATCCGAAAGCGCTGAACGAAACCATGGTGCGGTATTTGGACGGCGCGACGCGTCCGGCGGCCGACGGCGTGTTTGCCATTGCCGCGCCGCACGTCAGCCCGGAAGGCGGGTGGCAATCGTATCGCGCGGCGTATCGCCTTCTTGGGCCGGAGCACCGCGAGCGGACGTTCATCATCCTCGCTACCTCGCATTACGGCGAACCGGAAACATTCGGCCTGACGCGGAAGCGTTTTGCGACGCCGCTGGGCGAGGCGGTAACCGACCAGGGCCTGGTCGATTGGCTGGCCGAGCGGGGCGGCGCGGCGGTTCGGAT
This sequence comes from Bryobacteraceae bacterium, assembly GCA_035295805.1. Taxonomy (GTDB): domain Bacteria; phylum Acidobacteriota; class Terriglobia; order Bryobacterales; family Bryobacteraceae; genus PSRJ01. The sequence continues at coordinate 13,580 of DATGII010000220.1, forward strand.
GGAAGATTATTGCCACTCGTTCGAGCACACGGTCGAGCTGCAATTGATCTTTCTGCAGCATCAGCTCGGACCGGGTGTCCGCATCCTTCCGATCCTGTGTGGTCCGTTTGCACATAGTCTGCTCCACGGCGGCAGACCCGAAGCCGATGACAAAGTGCAGCGTTTTCTGGACGCGCTGGGCGAACTCGGCGAGCGGGAGGCCGGCCGCGCATTCTGGGTGCTGGGAGTGGACATGGCGCACATGGGAGCGCGGTACCACGACAATTTTCAGGCGATCGCGGATCAGGACCAGATGGCGGCGGTGGCCGCCCGCGACCGCGCGCGCATCGAGCGGATTAACGCCTGCGACGCGGAAGGCTTCTGGGACCTGGTAGGGGAGAACCAGGATGATCTGAAATGGTGCGGCTCGGCGCCATTCTACGCGTTCCTGAAGGCGGCGCCGAAAGCGCGCGGTGAACTGCTGCGCTACGAGCAGTGGAATATCGACGAACGCAGCGTGGTCAGCTTCGCCGGAATGGCCTTCTCCCGATAAGACAACCGGGGGCCGGCATTTTTAGGCGGCTTTTTGGACTTTACCGGAACGGATGCAGGACGTGCAGACGCGCAGACGGCGGCTGGCGCCGTTGACGATGGCGCGCACCGTTTGCAGGTTCAGGTTCCAGCGGCGCTTGGTAACATTATGGGCGTGGCTGATGCGGTGGCCGAACTGCGGACCCCGCCCACACACTTCGCATACTCTAGCCATAGGGTAAGGTCGATTGTAGCAATTCCGGGTCGTTTTCCGCAAGATGCGATACAAATTTGACTGGCCGAACTTCTGGCGCTCGTTGATCGCGGTGCTGGCCGGAAACCTGATTTATTACGCCTCTTACAATCATTTGCCGCCGGGAGCGCGGCACCGGCTTTACCAGATCGATTGGGGGCTGGCGGTGGACTTCTGGATGTGCCTGGTGTGCTACGGGATCGTGCGGATGATCTGGTGACGCCCTACTTCACCTTTTCCAGCTTCTTCCGGATTTCGGGCGCATTCTTGGCATCGGCGGCCAGTTCGAGATACTTGGAGAAGGCTTCCTTGATGGTCTTGCCGTCTTGCTGCTTCTCCGCTGCCTCGCCAAGCCGCAGCCAGGCCTCGGCGTCGCCGGCGTTCCACCTGGTCGCCTCGCGGAAACGCAGGGCCGCGGCGCGGTAGCTGCCCTTCTTCAAGTAGTAATTGCCGACGCGGATTTCCTTTTTCGCCTGCAACGGATTAAACGAGTATTCCTTGACGGAGAGCGATTCGTCCTCTTCCTTGGGGACTTCCTCCTGGTCGGAGACGGGGGGTTGGGGCCGTTCCTTTTTGAGATCGTCCGCGAGGCCGGCCGCCGCGACCGACAGCAGCAGCGCCAAAATCCAGCGTGACATAATTGAATTATAACTTTCCCTCCATGGAACTCCGTGAAAAGGCAGGGCAGCTTCCCCTCGCGCCCGGAGTGTATCTGTACAAGGACGCGGGCGGTAAGGTTATTTACGTCGGCAAAGCCAAAAGCCTTCGGCTGCGCGTGCGCAGCTACTTCTCCGAAGACAGGCTGGCGGACGCCAAGACCGGAGGCCTGCTTTCGGAAGCCGTCGATATCGATTACATCCTGGTCGATAACGAAAAAGAGGCGCTGGCGCTCGAGAACAACCTCATCAAGCAGTACAAGCCGCGTTTCAATATCCTGCTGCGCGATGACAAGACGTATCCGTACATCAAGCTGACCCACGAAAAGTATCCGCGCGTGTACGTGACACGGCGGCTGCGCAAAGACGGCTCGACCTACTTCGGCCCTTATTTTCCGGCCAACCTGGCGCACCGGCTGGTGCATTTCATTCACCGGCATTTTTTGGTGCCGTCGTGCAAAGTGGATCTCGCGCGCTTTCATCCCAAGCCGTGCCTGCAATACCACATTCACCGCTGTCTCGGGCCGTGCGTTCAGGGTCTGACC
>DATGII010000221.1:0-3963 GCA_035295805.1 Bryobacteraceae bacterium
GTGAACGCGAAGACCAAGCTTGGTTGGACTCCGCTGATGGTCGCCGAGGGTGTGTTTTTCGCCAACGCGAAGAAAGAGTTCCCTGCAGCAGCGGCGATTCTCAAGAAGGCGATTCAGAAGTAGCGGCAACGGCCGATTGACAATCGGCTGCCCGGCCCCACAGCGCGCCCCACTAAGTGATAGATTGTTTAATCGTTTGGGGAGGTGCTCATGAGGTTCTATTTCGCCATCGCCGTACTTGCTGCGGCTCCGATCTTCGGACAAGCCAAAGCAAAGGCCACGAATGTGCCGGAAATTCCTTTCGATACGGTACCGAATTTCTTGAAGCTTCCTGCCGGTCTGTATCTGGGCGAAGCCATGGGAGTGGCGACGAACTCCAAGGGACACATCTTCGTCTTCACGCGCAGCGCCAACACGCGGTTGTTTGAGTTCGACCAGAACGGCACGTACGTTCGCGAGCTCGGCGAGGGGAACTACGGATTCGAGTTCGCGCACTCGGTGCGCGTCGATCCGCAGGACAATGTCTGGGCGGTGGACGAGGGAACCAACATGGTCATCAAGTTCAATCCTGCCGGACGCATCGTGATGGTGATCGGGCACCGGCCGGATGCCGTTGCGGGCGCAGTCGCCACCACCAACGGCCCTGCGGCTCCCGCAGAGAAATACACGCTCGCCCGTCCGACCGACGTCGCATGGGATCCGCAGGGCAATATTTTCATTTCCGACGGCTATACCAATCACCGAGTCGTGAAGTACGACAAGGATGGCCGGTTTCTGAAGCAAGTGGGCAGTGAAAAGCCGGGTTCGGAGCCCAGCCAGTTCAATACGCCGCACGGCATTGCGGTGGATGCGAAGGGCGACGTATACGTAGCGGATCGCGCCAATCACCGCATGCAGGTTTTCGACAATAATCTGGAGCGGAAGGCCATCTACGATAACATCGGCGATTCCTGGACGGTTTGCATTTCCCCGGGCCCGCATCAATATTTGTTTACTTCGAACTCGAATCCGAATGGCAATGCTCCCGGGTCTTGGGACATTACTGGCGAGATTTACAAGATGGAGTTGGACGGGACCATCCTCGGAAGGTTCGGTCACGCGGGCAAGGAGCCGGGGGGCTTCCAGGTAGTCCACATGATGGACTGCCGCAATCCGAATCAGATTATCGTGGCGGAGATCGAATCCTGGCGAGTTCAGAAGCTGATGCTAAAACCGCAAGCCTCGGGCTCAAAGTAGGAAAGGAAGGATCCAGATGAAACGCTTCTTTGAGAGTTCACTCGCCGTCATGCTGCTGGGCGGGACTTCGATGCTAGCCCAGGTGCCGGAGATCCGCTTCGATTCTTCCGAACCGTTGAAACTTCCCGAACATATCCATCTGGGCGAGGTGGCCGGCGTCGCGACAAATTCGCATGGCGATGTTTTTGTTTACACCCGCACCGGCCACCCTACCATCTCTCTCGGCACGTCGCGCCCGTTCGCGCACGGCGGATCGCGGCTGTTTCAGTTTGATCGCACGGGAAAATTCGTTCGCGAGATCGGTCAGGATTCGTACGCGTTCATGGTCGCCGAGCAGTTGCGCGTGGATCCGCAAGACAATGTTTGGGTGGTCGATCAAATGTCCAGCATGGTGATGAAGTTCGATCCGAACGGTCAGATTCAGCTGTTGCTGGGTAGAAAGTCGGAGTCCGAGCGGGTCCCGGCTGCACCGCTTAACCCGGTCGCCGCGGGGCCTGGTGGCGCCGCGGGAGGACGAGGTCCTGGCGGGCGCGCATCCGGAGCTGAAGCTCCCGCAGGTGGCGGCCGCGGCCGAGGCGGACCTCCGGGCGCGGGCGCTCAGAGCGACGTTTTTCAGCGGCCCACGGATGTGGCATGGGATGCCGCCGGAAACATTTATATCGCCGACGGTTTTGGCAATTCCCGAATTGCGAAGTTCGACAAGCACGGCAAGTTTATAAAATCCTGGGGGTCGAAGGGCAGCGATCCGGGGCAGTTCGATACGCCCCACGGTCTCGCGATCGACACGCAAGGGAACGTATATGTCGCCGACAGCGGCAATAAAAGAATTCAGGTCTTCGACAGCGAAGGAACCGTGAAGAGCCAGATCACCAACGTCGGTACTCCCGCCGCGATCTGCATTACTCCTGGGCCGCACCAGTACCTCTATACTTCCAATTCGAATCCCCCGAACGATATTGATACTGGCGGCGAAATCTACAAGGTAGAGCTGGACGGGCGTGTGGTGGGCAAGTTTGGCAAAGCCGGAAAGCTTTCCAAAGAGTTCGGCACAGTCAATGAAATCGATTGCCGCAGCGAGAATGACCTGTACGTCGGCGAGATTGGCAACTGGCGAGTGCAGAAACTCACCCTGCACGCCAAATAGCCAGCAAAAATTTTAGGGCAGGTTTTGCATCCCGCGCGACAACTGCGGACTCTCCGCGCCTGTTTGAAACGAATTTCGTCCCGCCAAAGTCTAACTAGCCCGTCTCGCCCCGTTAGCCGATAAACCTGCCAAATTACAAGCAATAGACAGTTGCAATTCGTTTGGCCTCCCTCGTGCACATGAGCATGTGAGAAGCGGACGTCCAGCGCCGCTTCCTTTCCATCGCAGCAGACCCCCGTTGATTCATTGCTCAGGAGAGCTGCGCTCATACAACGAACACGGAGGACGAAATGGGAGAGATGTGTGCCGCTCAGTCTCGGTCCGTCTTGAGGAGTGTTTCGAACGGGTTTGTCGGACTCGCTTTTTGTCTTCAAATCGGCGGAGTAGTACTTGGCGCTACCCCGGCATTTGTTCAGGAGAAAGACAATCAAATCACTTCGGGACAAACCAATTCCGTAACCTTTTCGGCTTCCACATCATCTGGCAACTTGCTGGCGGTGTACGCCGTTTGGGATAGCGCGAGTAGCGTATCCGTCTCCGATTCGCTGGGGAATGCCTACGTCGCCGCCGGGAACTCTGTTGGGTGGGACAACGGCGCGTACCGCGCACAAATCTTCTATACAATAAATCGCTCCAGCGGCGTCAATACGGTGACGGCAATATTTTCGAGCAGCGTCAAAACATTCGGCCGCATCTACGCGCACGAATACACTGGCGTTCGTCAAGTCTCGCCGCTCGACGTCACGGTTGCGGGTGCGGGAGCGTGGGGAAATCTGAATAGCGGCTCGGCGACGACGGCCAACGCCGTCGATCTTATCTTCGCGGGAGGCGGGTCAGCCGAAGCCGTTCGCGGAGCTGGCGCAGGTTATACGGCGCGCTCCACCGCGCACGGAAGCATCACCGAGGACAGAGTGGTTTCGGTGGCAGGCGCCTACAACGCGACGGCGACCAATCGAGGCGGGGCGTGGGCGATGCAGATGGTTGCTTTCGCGGGGGCGTCCAGCGGGAACTCGGATTCGACTCCACCGTCGGTACCCACCGGCCTTTCGGCCGCAGACGTTTCTTCGTCGCAAATCAACCTTTCCTGGAGCGCTTCGACCGATCCCGATAATTCGTCGAGCCAGTTAACCTACGGCGTTTTCCGGAACGGGACCCGAATTGCCACGACTCCCGCCGGATCCACCGCATGGGCTGACGCCGGCCTCACGGCTTCGACCACCTACACGTATACGGTTTGCGCGTACGATCCGGCCGGCAATCGCTCGGCGCAAACCGCGGCAGTTTCCGCGGCGACAGCGGCGGGAAGCAACGGTTCGGACACTCAGCCTCCCGTCGTTTCGATCACAGCTCCTGGGAATAACCAGACCGTTTCAGGGGTAACAACGATTGCCGCGAATGCTTCTGACAATGTCGGTGTCGCGGGAGTGCAGTTTCAGCTTGATGGCGCAAACCTGGGCGCTCAATTGACGAGCGCTCCCTACTCCACCAGCTGGAATACCACGCAGACCACGAACGGTTCGCACGTTCTCACGGCGATTGCCGTTGACGCCGCCGGCAATCGCACGGTGTCCTCCGGCGTTGCC
>DATGII010000222.1:0-3562 GCA_035295805.1 Bryobacteraceae bacterium
GGTCCGTCGTATAGCCCGCGCACCGGCATGTTTTACCTGGCGGCCCGCGAGAACGGTTCCAGTATGTTCGTCAAAGGCGAAGCCAATTTCGAGGAAGGCCAGAATTACTCCGCCCGGGGCGCAAACGCCGGCGCGCGTCGCGCTCGACCGGAGGTCGGGTCCGATGAAGAGAAGTACACCGCGGTGCGCGCTCTCGATCCGCAAACGGGCGAGCGGAAGTGGGAGTTCACGCTCAACTCGGGCAACAGCCTCAGTCAGTGCGCGGGCTTGAGCTGCTCGGGTGCAGCGGGCATCCTCACCACGGCCACCGACGTCCTGTTTGCCGGCGGTCGCGAGGGAAATTTCGTGGCGCTCGACGCGCGCACCGGTGCGCTGCTCTGGAAGGTTCTGCTGGGCGGCCAGATCAATATGGGCCCCGTCAGCTACTCTGTCGACGGGAAGCAATATGTGGCCGTAAACAGCGGCAGCTCCTTGTTCGTATTCGGTCTGCGCTAGCTTTGCCGCGGCGAAATTTCGGGGTTCGGGCGGCCGCGCGCTGATTGACACCAAACCCCGGATCTGATGTAATGACTGCCGCCTAAGTGCAATGTTTGTTGCATATTACGCATTCATAACCAGGGAGGATTTGCCGTGAAATTTGATCCCCGTATTCTTGTGCTGGCCGCTGCCGCAACGCTGATGCCCGTTGTGGCGCAACCGCCGCAGGCCGCGCAGGCGCCGCCGGTGCGGTTGTCGGAGAGCACGGGCGTCAATCTTTTCGCCACCCACTGCACGCAATGCCACGGCCTTGTTCCCGCCGAACACGCTCCCACCGAGGCCACCATCCGCGCCATGACGCCGGAGAGCATCTACGAAGCCATTACCACCGGTGCGATGCGGACCAATGCCGCCAGCCTCAGCGATACCGAAAAGCGTCTGCTCGCCGAATTCATGGGCGGCCGCAAGCTCGACAAAGAAGATGCCGGCGACGCCAAGAACATGCCGAACGCCTGCTCCAGCCGTCCCCCGGTCCGCGACATGAGTGCGCCGGCTTGGAACGGGTGGAGCGATCTTTCGAATACCCGCTCTCAGAGCGCGCAAAACGCGGGATTGACGGCCGGTAAAGTTTCGCGTCTGAAGGTGAAATGGGCCTTTGGATTTCCCGGCGCCACCGCGACCTACGGCCAAACCATCGTGGACGGAAGAGTCTTCGTCAGCAGCAATGCCGGCTATGTCTACGCGCTCAACGCGCAAAGCGGCTGCATCCAGTGGTCCTATAAATCGCCCGCGGTGGTGCGGAGCGGCGTTACGGTCGGACCCCTGAAGCCCGGCTCGCCGCGCCTTGCGGCCTTCTTCGGCGATATCCGCGGTTTTGCTTACGCGCTCGATGCCACAACCGGCGAATTGATCTGGCGCGCCCACGCCGACAACCATCCGCTCGCCCGCGTCACCGGAAACCCGCGGCTCTACGATGGCCGGCTCTATGTGCCGCTGGCGTCGCTTGAAGAAGACGAATCGCGCAACCCGACGCACATCTGCTGTACCTTCCGTGGTGTGATCACCGCCTTCGATTCCGAGACCGGGAAGCAGATTTGGAAGAGCTACACCATTCCCCAGGAACCCAAAGTCATCAAAAGGAACTCGGTGGGTGTGGATTATATGGGTCCATCCGGCGCGGGAGTCTGGACTACGCCGATCATCGATACCAAGCGGCGCGCCCTGTACTTCGGCACCGGCAACAGTTTCTCTGAGCCTGCCACCACTTCCGATTCCATCATGGCGATGGACCTGGACACCGGCAAGATTCTCTGGTGGAAGCAGGCCTTCAAAGACGATGTCTGGCACGGCGGTTGCCAGCAGACCATCCCCAATCGCCCGGCGACTCCGAATCCGGGCCGCGGCGGACGCGGGAACCAGCCGCCGTACCCTGCCGACAATTGCGTCGAACAAACCGGCCCGGATTGGGACTATGCCGCTTCTCCGAATCTCGCTACCATGCCGGACGGCCGCACCGTGATCATCGCGTCACCGAAGCAGGCCGTGGTTCGAGCGCTCGATCCCGATCGCAAAGGCGAATCGCTCTGGGAGCAGGACATCGCGCGGGGAATCGGCGGCGGCGCCGGCGAGACGGTGTTTGGCGGCGCAGTCGATGGCCACACGATTTACTACGGGCTCCATCTCGGCAACGGCCTGGTGGCGATGGATCTCGCCACCGGTATCGAGAAATGGTTCCGTCCGTTCCAGACCGCCGAAGCGATGAGCCAGCACAAGGGCGTCGTCGCCGCAGTCAGCCTGATCCCTGGCGTTCTGTTCGCGGCCACCATGGACGGCATCCTGCACGCCGTGTCGACCACCGACGGCGGCCCCATCTGGGAATTCAACACCGCGCAGGAATTTGAGACCGTGAACAAAGTCCCCGCCAAGGGCGGCTCCATCGGCGCAGGCGGCCCCACCATCGCCAACGGCATGGTCTTCGTGAGTTCAGGTTATGTCGGTTTTCAGAACGGCGTCCCCGGCAATCTTCTGCTGGCCTTCGCGCCCGCCTGGTAGACGCTGCGCTTCGAAAACGCGCGCACGATCGCGCCCTCTAGCGGGGGCGCGGTTCGTCCACGTCGGCCCGCTCGTGTTCCGATTTCGACCGGGACCCGGTCTCGCAGGATTTTCCCATTCACGTCGGTACGCCCAGCATCGGTAGCACCCAGCGCTGCAGTGCGTACCACGCGGCGAAGATCAAAATGATTTCGAGCCAGACAGGCATGCGGTTATCAATCGGCGGTTCCGACCGCCCTCTTTATTATCCCGCCATTATCCCGCGAGCGCGTTCTTCGCGAACTCGTAGCACCGGCCCACTTCAGTGACGGTGTCCGCCGTAGCGTGCGCGTTGTACTCGTACTCGATGTTCGCCGGAATGTCGTACTTCTCTTTCTTCAACAGCAGCAGCACTTCCTTGATCGGGGTGTCGCCTTGCCCCCACGGCCAGTTGTTCAGCGGGATCGCGGTCGCGTTGCCCGGCGGGCTCTTCTTGCGATCCTTCAGATGCAGGTTCGTAATGCGCGCGTGGTGCTCCTTGATATAGGCGACGGCGTCAAAGCCTGCGGCGGTGAAGTGCCCGATGTCCAGATTTACCCGCATGTATTTGCCCATGGCCATCACCTTGGCGAATGTTTCCGGCGTCGCGAACTGCTCAGGATCCTTGACGTTGTCGTGCCCGTGCGCACCCCAAGGCATCTTGTATTTGTCAGCCACCGGAGCCACCCGCTCGGACACACTCACCGTGGAACTCGACGACATGGCGCGCGCCCCGAGATCGCGCGCCATGCGGAAGGCGTAGTCGATCTCCTGATCGGTGATGTTCACAGCCATGTTGTAACAGACCAGCCGGATGTCGATGCCGGCATCCTTGAATTGCTTCTTGACCGGGGCGAACGTCGCCGCCGTTGCCGCAGCGCGCCAATCCTGGACCGCTTTCCGGGCGGCCAATGCTTCGGGCGTCGCCTGCTGGCCGCGGCCCCCGGGCGGAAGTGCCGGAGCGCCCGCCAGCGCCTCGGCGTGGTTCGACATCAGCTCCACCTCGCTCAGCCCG